>CAJUFB010000041.1 GCA_910585805.1 uncultured Acetatifactor sp. | reverse complement strand
AAAAGTATACATTTTGGAACAAGGCCTCCACAGGACAAATGTTGAGATTCTGTAGTCATTTTCGTCAAGCCGTTCCGGGTCAAGATTTTTGGGGCAGCAAAAGGAAGACAGCTGCTGACGGCAGGAGAGGACTCAGGATTGTAGCAGCAGCTTGGCAGACACACACCTGAGAACCGAATACGTCCGGAAGCCGGAGGGATGCGGTTATGACAGCAAAGTCCGGTTCGGTAAGTTCCGGTTTGCGGGTGTAGGAACGAGCGTAAAGCAGCCGGCAGGTTTTGACAGCTGAATGGTTTTCGGATGGAGATTTCAGATGGAATTGAGTTTTCCGGAGACAAAACGGCTGGAGGCGGGTGAGTTTCTGAGGGTGCTGTGGGCTGAAAAAATAATATCATTTATAAGGAGGAAAAATGAAGAGAAAAAGTGTATTAACTGTGGCAGCTTCTGCGGTTCTGGCGGCATCCCTGATGCTGAGCGGATGTGGAAATGACGACGGCAACGCAGGTGACAGCAGCACTCCCGAGAATTCCTCTCAGGAGAGCACCGGCGGAGAAGAGAGCTCCAGCGGTGAGGAAAGTACCGGTGGAGAAGAGAGTACTGGCGGCGATGAGAGTGCGGGGGGCGATGAAGGCGGCAGCGCAGGCGGTGATACGGCCAGTACATATCCCATCGTGGAGCCCGGCAGTCTGGAACTGGATATCTTCATGCTGTCCATGCCCAATGTGGAAGACTTTGCCACCAATGATTTCACCAAGTACATGGAAGATCTGACCGGAATTCATATGAATTTCTACACCGGTACCCGTGACGATGCAGACCAGAAGCTGACCATGCTGCTGAACTCTGACGACTATCCGGATATCCTGATGATTGACCCCGGCATCCCGAAGTATGGTGTAAAGGAAGGAATCATTATTCCGATAGACGAATATCTCAACGAAGATGTGATGCCGAACTACATGAAGATGATGAGCCAGTTCGACATCAATGTGACTCGTGAGACAGACGGAAAGATTTATTCCCTGGCCAACATCAACGACTGCTTCCATTGTAAGTATGCCCGCAAGATGTGGGTGAATACCAGGCTTCTGGCGGACATCGGGTGCGAGGTTCCCACCACCACAGAGGAATTCAAGGATGTATGCCAGAAATTCGTGGATAAGTATCCTGACGGTGTGGCAATCGCAGGCGCGGACACAGGATGGTTTGTACGTATGCAGGACTGGATTCTCGGTTCATACACCTTTATCCCCAGCAGTACCAACAAGCTGGCACTGGATAAGACCACAAACAAGGTTGTGAACGTTGCGGCAACGGACGAGTACAAGGAAGGCCTGAAGTATATCAACGAGCTGTATCAGATCGGCGCCATTGATGACAGTGCCTTTACCCAGACTTCAGAAGACATGAAGCGTCTGGTAAACACCACGGACGTTCTGTTCTTCCCCGCAGGAACCATTTCCGATATCATTGATTCCGTATCCGCCAACGAGCTGTACAGAGAGTACGCTGCCATTGCTCCCCTTGCCGGACCGGACGGAACCAGGAACGCATGGACACAGCCGAACTACGGCGTAAGTGCAGGCGGCGCAATGATTACAGACAACTGCCCCGATGTGGAAGCAGCTCTTCGCTGGCTTGATTTCTTCTACAGCGAGACAGGAGACCTTTGCTCACAGTACGGCGCTGAAGAAGGCGTTGACTGGGTGCTGAATCCGGAAGGAAAGGTTGGCCTGAATGATGAACCTGCTTTCTGTGAGATTTTGAATACTTATTCCGGCGAGGCACAGAACCATGACTGGCAGGATGTATGTGTTCGTGTAGCTCCCGAGGCATATCGTCTTGGATGGGCAGTAGATGCGGATGTGGATCCTTACTCTCCGGATGGTCTGGAGAAACTGTTGTTTGACGCTTCCAAGGAGCTGTATGAGCCCTATGGTTCCAGCAGTAATATTATCAACTTTGCTTCCGGCCAGATTAAGTTTACGGATGAGGAGTCTACCGACAGCTCTACTCTGGCTACGGAAGTGACAAAAATCATTACCGAAACTTCGGCAGCCTTTATGAGAGGCGAGAAGAACTTTGACACTGATTGGGATAAGTTCCTGAGCGATATGGAGAGTGCAGGTGCATCACAGCTTATCGAGATGTATCAGACGGCATATGACAGGTCAAATTAATATTTTGTAAGAAGGTTGTGATTTCTATTCAGGCACTATAACGATGCAGAGCTGAACGGGCTGTCTGCCTTAGGGCGGGCAGCCCTGTTCATAAGGAAGTGTTACGAAATTCCTAAGGAAGTGTTGTAGTTCTGTACAATTCCTGAGAGCAGAAAAGGATGGAGGGGCTTAATGAAGAAAAATTCAACTACGGTGCCGGCTGTGAAACCGAATAAAATAAAAAATTCCAACTGGCAGTTCTGGGCAATCATTGCACTGCCGATGATCTATGCATTTGTATTCGCATATATTCCCATGGGCGGTATTATCATCGCCTTTAAGGACTATAGTATCAGGAGGGGAATCCTGGGAAGCAAGTGGGTAGGACTGAAGTATTTTAAACAGTTTCTCACTTCTACAAGCAGTGTGACTGTAATCAAGAATACGATTATTCTGGGTATTTATTCCTTTATTGCCAGTTTCCCCGTGCCTATCTTACTGGCTCTGGGTATTAATGAAGTAAAGAACCGCTTTTTCAAGAAGACTGTCCAGATGGTTACTTATGCGCCGTACTTTATTTCCGTAGTGGTTATGGTAGGTATGATGAGGCAGCTGATGGATCCCAGGACAGGTATTATCAATGTTTTGATACAGAAACTTGGCGGGGATCCGGTTAATTTCTTTGGAGATGCCAGTATTTTCCGGTCTCTGTATGTGTGGAGCGGTGTATGGCAGACAATGGGGTATTCATCCATTATCTATGTGGCGGCGCTTTCGGGTGTGAGCCTGGAGCTCCAGGAAGCTGCCATTGTGGACGGCGCGACGAGGCTTAAACGGATTCTTCATGTGGATATTCCGGCCATTATGCCCACCATTGTCATCATGCTCATCTTTGGCTGTTCCAATATAGTGAGCATCGGTATGGACAAGATTTTCCTGATGCAGAATGACTTGAACGCATCCGTATCGGAGGTTATTTCCACCTTTGTGTATAAGATCGGTGTTGTGAATGCAAACTTCGGGTTCTCCACGGCGGCCGGACTGTTCCAGTCTCTGGTAGCCTTTATCCTGTTGGTAGCCGTGAATAAGATTGCGAAAAAAGTCACAGAGACGAGTCTGTGGTAAAGAGGGAGGAGAAAACATATGAAGACATCAAAATTCCGTAATATGAGCACTGTAGATAAGATATTTGTGTTTCTCGTATATTTCATCCTCTCCCTGATTCTGGTGATCGTGCTGTATCCCCTGCTCTATGTGGTTGCGGCGTCCTTCTCCGACCCCCAGGCGGTTATCCGCGGGGAAGTGTTTATCTTTCCGGTGCGGCCTACTCTGAGGGGGTATGAGGCGGTATTCCAGAATAAAAAGATTCTGAGGGGCTTTGCCAATTCTTTCTTCTATCTGTTTGTTGGTACTGCAGTGAATATCTTTATGACCATTCTCTGCGCTTATCCTCTTTCCAGAAAGGAATTTAAGGCAAGGAATAAGATTTCCCTGTATTTCGTATTTACCATGTATTTCAGCGGCGGCCTGATGCCTACCTACGTTCTGGTGAACAAACTGCACTTGATCGATACCAGATGGGCTATCATTATCCCCATGGCCATGTCCACCTACAACATGATCATCTGCCGTACCTTCATCGTGAACAATATTCCGGATGAATTGTATGAGGCTTCACAGATGGACGGCTGCTCGCCTTTCCGTTATCTGCTGAGCGTTATCCTTCCGTTGTGTAAACCCATCCTGGCGGTATTGATGCTGTATTACGGCGTTGCCAGATGGAACGATTACTTCAACGCCATGCTGTTCCTGAACAAAGAGCAGCTGCAGCCTCTGACTATTGTCATGAAGGAGATACTGATTTCGGGACAGGTGGATATGACCAAGGTGTCGGATGCTTCCGCGGCGGCCAAGCTGCAGGGTATGTCCGATTTGCTGAAGTATTCCACCATCGTCGTGGGCTCCCTGCCGGTGTTGATGCTGTATCCGTTCGTCCAGAAGTATCTGGTGCAGGGCGTTATGATCGGCGCTGTGAAGGGTTAAGGGCTCTTTTATACTCAAGAATGCCAGAATTTACCAATTTGCTCAAGTCATGAATAAGGCTGGCGTTCTTTCGTTATACATTTAGGCTGGCAAATGTTACCGTTCATGAGTATAGCTCCCGATAAGCGCAATGAAAATGAGACAGGGGCTGTTGCACTGAGGAAGACAGAAACAGAACAGGAAAGGTTTTATGCCTGGAAAAGTTTTATCCTATATCCTCAATGCAATGGCTCCTATTGGAATTTTCAAGTCTGAGAAAGAGCCTTTTAAGGATATCAAAACCAGTAATAATCTCTGGTTCTATTTAAAGTTAGAAGCTTTTTATTGTTAAAGTCAATAGTCTTACTTATATAAGTTAAGAATTATAGGAACAAAAAATGGAAAAGAAAAATATGGTGTTAGTCAATAACTGTGTTGGTTTCCGAATTTTAGTTATATCAGAATGCCATGTTTATGGCACTTTCGGGCTGCGCCAACACATATATTGACTAACGCCAAAAATATAATTCTTTATACTCCGGGCAATGTAAATGTAAAAGAGAACACAAAAGTGAGTTTTAGTAATAATTCAGCTGATGTGTGTTTGAACAAACGTTCACAGGAGTTTTACGATGCCATGAATGAACAATATAATGTGGTGGCATGGTGTTGTGGAAAATATGGTCAACATGAGTATTCACGTGAATTAGGGGAAGCATGGTGTATTTTTGTACAACAGTTTTTAGCGAAAGTTGAAAAGAATAAATTACCAATTGATTTTGCAATACAAATGTTTGGACATCCAGTTATGGTACAACCATATCCATATTTTATTTTTACAGACTTGATACCGTGGGGAGATATGAGTATACTGGATACAGTTCATTTTCCACTAATCACAAAAAATTATGTACACGAACAAGATAAAGTATATCAAAATGCTACTGGAGTTATGTGTTTTACTCCATTGTCCAGATATTTAACAAAGAATTATCATAAAGTGGATTCTGATAGAGGCAGTGGTTTAAGGCTGCCTGTCATATGATGAAAAATAAGGCTTGTTTCAAAGCATTGAGATATGTATGTGCTTTGCTGTCAGGTGCTGTTTGAAACACGTTAAAGATAAAAAACAGAAAGGAGTACTATGTTTACACAAAAGTTTATGGAGGAAATGGAGGCTCCCTTTCAGGCGCAGGTAAAGCGCATGGGGGAGAAGGGGACAGAGGCGGCAGAGGCCGTTAAGCGTGCTTACGAGGAGGGACGTACCCATGAGGCGGAGGCTTTGAAATGTCTGTATGCGTCCATGCCTTTAAGCGATGCTTTGGATTATCCGGCGGAGCTGTTCGAGACCTATGCCAGGCACGGGGTTTTCCTGTGGGAGAAGGGGCCTTTTGCGGGGAAGGTGCCGGAGAAGACCTTCGCGGGCTATGTGCTGCACCATCGGGTGAACAATGAGGATTTGACGGAACACCGTGAATTTTTTTACGGAGAACTGAAAGAAAAAATTGCGGGGATGAATATGCATGACGCCCTGCTGGCGGTGAATTACTGGCTTGCCTCCCAGGCCACCTACCGGGCTACGGACGGAAGGACTGCCAGTCCTTTGTGTGTCTATCGTTCCGCTTACGGAAGGTGCGGGGAGGAATCTACTTTCGGGGTGTCTGTGCTGCGCAGCTTAGGGATCCCTGCCAGGCAGGTGTATGTGCCATTGTGGTCCCACTGTGACGACAATCACGCCTGGGTAGAGGCATGGGCGGACGGAAAATGGGTCTTCCTGGGAGCCTGCGAGCCGGAGGAGGTGGTGAACAGGGGATGGTTTACCGGTGCGTCTTCCCGGGCCATGCTGGTTCATTCCCGCTGGCTGCTGCCCACAGAGCCGGATGACGAGGATCTGGGACAGGCAGGCTCCAGGCTGCAGGTGATGCCCATGAAGGATATGAGCCATGTGCTGAATCACCTGGGACGCTATGCTCTGACCACGGAAGCTGCCGTGGAGGTGACGGACGAGGAGGGGAATCCCCAGGCGGATGTGGCGGTGCATTTCGAGGTGATGAACAGCGCCCATTTCGGCGAGATTGCCACCGTTCGGACGGACGGGGAAGGCAAATGCAGCCTCTGTACCGGGCTTGGCACTCTGCATGTGACGGCATCCAGGGGTGATTTGTACGGAGAATGCCTCATTGATACCCAGGCGGGAGAGGTGTGCAGGATTGTTTTAAAGAAACCGGAAGAGAAGTTCGGAGTATGGGAGGATATGGTGATCACCGCGCCAAAGGACTCTCCTGTGAACAGGGTTGTGCTGACGAAGGAACAGAAAACCAGGGGGAAGGAGAGACTGAGCGAAGCGGCTTCCCTGCGCAGGGAAAAGGAGAGCCGTTTTTACAGCGAAGAGCTGGCCGGAGAGGCTGTGGCGACGCTGGAGGCGGAGATCAATGGGGAGAGCGCCGCCGGAGGAAAGAAGACGGATGCCGGGAATCCTGTCGGGGAGAAGGAAACCGGTACAGGGAATGCCGCTGCCGTAAAGGAAAAATGTATTGAGATCATGCGCAAGGCATGCGGTAACCAGAAGGAGATTGCGGACTTCCTGGCAAGGCCTGCGGCAGGACGGTATCCTGTGCGGTGGAAAGCGGCCATTCTGGAGAGCCTGCGGGAGAAGGATTACCGGGATATCACAGCGGATATTCTGGAGGATAACTGCGCGGAGGCCGCCGTCTTTGACGGAACCTGGGATGACGAAGTTCTGGTGCCTTACATTCTGCGCCCCAGGGTCTGCAATGAGATGATCCGTCCTTTCCGGAAGAGCATCCGCACCTGGCTGGAGCGGGAGAGCGGGAAGTGCGGACGTGACCTGGCGGAGGAGATCCGCAAAGACCCTGTGCAGGCCTGGAAACTGGTGAAGGAGAGGATTGTTTCCGAGAAAAAGGCGGAGTACGGTGCCCTGGTGACTTCCGCGGAGTCGGCCCTGGAAAGCGGTTATGGAAGTGAGATTACCCGGGAAGTGGTCTGTGTGCAGATTCTTAGGACACTTGGAATTCCTGCGAGACTGGATCCGGTGGAAGGTATGCCGGAAATATGGATACAGAAACCCGGCTTGGAAGGGCGTTTCGTACCCATGGAGCATGAGGACAGGACCTGTCAGGTTATGATACAGAAGCAGGGGGACGTGGAGTGGAATTATTTCGGAAACTGGACCATGGCCCGCTTTGAGAACGGCAGGTATCACACGCTGATGCTTGGATGGGGGGAGCAGGTGAAGATTTCCGGTGCAGTGCCGGTGTTCCCCGGAAAGTACAGGGTTTTGACTACAAACCGTCTGCCTAACGGCAATACCTTTGCGAAACAGTATTTCTTTGAACTGGCAGAGGGGGAGAAGAAAGAAATCGTCCTGGAACAGAAGGAGGCGGCTGTTTCCGATATGCTGGTTTCCAACGACATTGCGGATTTTGCCATCAGAACAGAAAAGGGGGTGGAGCACAGGATTTCGGAACTGGTGAAAGAGAGGGAAGGGCTGTTTGTGTGGCTTGGCGAGGACGAGGAGCCCACGGAGCACATTCTCAACGAAATCTACGAGCGCAGGGAAGAATATGCCGCCCTGGAGACAGGAATTTACTTCATCGCACAGCGTCCGGCAATCCGGGAGAATCCGGCCTGCAGGAGAGTCTTGGAGGCGCTGCCGAAGATTCAGCTCTTACTGGACGATTTCGGGGCGGATATGGAAGCCGTGGCCCGCAGGATGTACCTGGAGCCGGGTAAATTGCCCCTGGCTGTGATCATAGACGAAAGCATGAATTGTATCTACGGGGTGGCAGGGTATAATGTGGGTACAGGGGATATGATTTTGAAGCTGCTGAAACTGGTGTCTGAGGGGTGAAGTTATACTGCAGACCGCCAGGATTTACAGTGATGCCTTCGGGAAAATACCTGGCTGGCGGTCTGCAGTCGGGTTGCACTGCAAATTCAATTGGTGTGCAGTATAAATGCGCTCATAAAGGATATTCAGAGAAATACTTTTGAGGGAAGCCGGAACCGTTGAAGAATAATCTTAGCGGATGGTGGAGCAGGCGTATCGATGAAGTCACTCGGATTGTCTATTATGAGCGGGATGGGATTATCTGCATTGTTTCATGTCGGGGACATTATAATTGAGGTATTGAGAAAATTTGGAGAAAGCGCAAAGAATGTACATTTGAGAGAAAGGAATATACGGAAAACCGATAATCCGTATGGAAATGGGACGACAGAATGAATAAAATCGTGGAAGAGAGAACAAAGAGAACCCAGTGGTACCAGGAGGCAAGGTTCGGCATGTTTATTCACTGGGGGCTGTATGCCATCCCTGCAAGGGGAGAGTGGCTGCGCAGCGTGGAGCAGCTGCCAAAGGAGGACTATGAGCCCCTGAAGGACGAGTTCGCTGCGGAGAATTATAATCCGAAGGAATGGGCAAGGCTGGCGAAGGAAGCCGGAATGAAGTACGCCGTGCTGACCGCCAAGCATCATGACGGGTACTGCCTGTTTGATTCCAAACTGACGGATTTCAAGTCCACCAATTCCCCCTGCGGACGGGATCTGGTGCGGGAATTCCTGGAAGCTTTCCGGGCGGAGGGTATCAGGGTCGGCCTGTACTATTCCGTCATTGACTGGCGGCATCCGGATTTTCCCCATTACGGGGATATGCATCATCCCATGCGCAACCATCCGGAGTGTTCCAACGAGAACCGGAATTTCGATACTTATCTGGAGTATATGTTTGGTCAGATTAAGGAGCTTCTCACCGACTACGGCAAACTGGATGTGATGTGGTTTGACTTTTCCTACGGGGATATGAAATGTGATACCTGGAAGGCCAGGGAGCTGATTGAGATGGTGCGTTCCATTCAGCCGGATGTGATTATCGACAATCGTCTGGAGGGAAGCGGGGAGGATGCAGGGTCTATCCGCACTTTGGACCCGACTCCTTATTCAGGAGATTTTGCGTCGCCGGAGCAGATGATTCCGCCGGAAGGGATCCGGGATGTGGCGGGAAACCCTATTCCCTGGGAGGCCTGCATTACCCTGAACAATCACTGGGGCTATGCGGCCCATGACCATCACTATAAATCGGCAAAGATGGTGGTCCATATGCTGGTGGAGTGCGTCAGCAAAGGCGGGAATCTGCTTCTGAATGTGGGACCCAATGCCAAGGGAGAGATTCCGCAGGAATCCGTGGCTGTTTTAAAAGAGGTGGGTGCCTGGATGAAGAAGAACGGAAAGAGCATCTACGGCTGCGGTTACGCTCAGCTGCCCAAGCCGGAGTGGGGGCGCTATACCCGCAACGGAAATCTGCTCTATGCCCATGTGATGGAGCCCCAGGTGGGCGCTGTCTGCCTGGAAAATATGGCCGGGAAAGTGGAAAAAATGAGACTTTTAGCCGATAATTCCGAGATTAAGGAAACCCATTACTGGAACCTGAAGGAATATGACAAGAATGCCTTTTTCTTCTTCAATCCCTATGCGGCGGACTGCTATCCCCTGCCTGATGAGAAGGATACGGTGGTGGAGATTTATCTGAAAGAAGAGTGAGACGGTTATTTATCTTTTTGCGGCGGCAAATGCAGTTCACTGGTTTAATCCCCTGATCTGACATAAAACAGCCTGACTGAAAGAATGTCCTTCAGCCAGGCTGTCTGTATGCGTAAATTCCGGAATGCTCCGCAGGGTCTGCGGCTTTCCGGTTTTCGGCATCCCGTCAGGCGTGTCAGCAGCCGGAAATGTTCACAGTCAGAAGTCTTTTTATACACAAAAGTCCCAATCGAATTATTTATTTCCCTCTTTGGCGGGGCGCACCAGGAACAGGCTGATCAGCAGCGCCAGGATATACAGCACGATGGTGACATACAGCACATTCTGGTATCCCACAGGGTTCACCTGCACGCCGTTATGGTCGGAAAACTCGCCGGTATGGTTCACGATCCAGGTAGCCAGCTGATTGCCCGTCAGCCCGGCAATGGCCCATGCGGAAAGGGTGAGGCCGTGGATGGCGCTGATATTGCCCATGCCGTAATGGTCGGAGAGCAAAGTGGGCACGTTGGAGAACCCGCCGCCGTAGCCTGCGTTTACAACGAAAATCAGGCCGAGCACCAGGATAATCAGCAGGGTATTGCCCTCGCCGTTTTTGATGCCGCCTGTCAGCATGACGATTCCGGTAAAGACGATGGACAGGACGAAGATCAGCTTATATATGGTATTCCTGTCCTTCATTTTGTCCGCCCATGCGGAGAAGCCGAGGCGTCCGCCCGCGTTGAAGATGGCGGATACGGTGGAGATTACGCCGGCAGCGCCTGCCAGGCCGATACATTTCACGATCATCTTCTCCTGGGAGATCAGGGCCAGGCCGCAGGTGATGTTGATGTAGAACATAAGCCAGATGCCGATATAGTTGGTGACAGGCCTGGACTTGATGACATCCATCATGCCTTTGCCCTTCTCCGTCTTATTGGGCTCATGCCAGGTATCGGGCTTCTTCAACAGCAGATGTCCCGCGAACATCATCACAAAATACACCACGGCCAGAATCAGGAACATCTTGTAGATGCCGCCGTCGCCCAGATTGTCCAGCATGGCCTGCATGATGGGGCTGGCGATGGCTTTCGCCGCGCCGAAGCCTGCAACCGCAAGGCCGGTGGCAAGGCCTTTCCTGTCCTCAAACCAGAGCATCAGGGTCTTCACAGGGGACAGATAGCCGGTGCCCAGGCCGATGCCCATGATGAAACCGTAGCATATGTAGATGCCGATCAAAGCCAGGGCGCTGTGCTGATGGGTGCCCCCATAGTAAATGAAGAATCCGGTTCCCGCCATGCCGCATGCAAAGCAGATGGAGGCGATCAGGGATGATTTGTGGATGTCCTTCTCCACGATATTGCCCAGGAAGGCAGCGGACATGCCAAGGAAAAAGATGGCGAAGCTGAAAGCCCACTCGGTTGCGCCCTTGGAGAAACCGATGTAATCGGCGATCTCCTGGCTGAAGATGGACCAGCAGTAGACAGTACCTATGCTGCAGTGGAGCAGCAGCGCCGGAATGGCGGCGCGAATCCATTTGTTGTTCTTCATGATGTACCTCGTTTCCTTTTTTGTGTTTCGTCGCACCTATATTCCATCTGGCGGCAGGATCCGCCGAAGTTTTCCCGCCGGAAGCGTTTACAGGGAGCGCGGCGCGGTATGCGCCGTATATTCGGCTGCAGGAATATGGCGCGATTCCTGTGACGCGTGAAAGATGCAATATACTGGCATAAATTATTGTACTCGCAATTTCGGCAAAATGCAAGTATTTTTAGCACTTTGGACGGTTCCGGAAGCCCTTTGCAGCGCCATGCAATTTTCAAAACCTGGGCCCTGCCTGCGGGGAGGCACCAAATTATGATGTGGGAAATAAAAAGATGCGTGTTATTATCGTGCCATATCTGTTATAATGGTTTTCAGGACGGTGCCCTGACAGCAGCATGGAGACAAGGATATTGAAAATTTATTTCTTCATAAGATCTTGATACAAAAGGCAGAAGGGACAGACAGAACGGAACCGAAGCGGTAATTTCTGAAAGGCGGTAGCGAAGATGGGAACTAGCAGTGGAAATGAGAGGCAGGGCATAACGGTGCTGATCAACAATCCGGAGAATGTGGCAGATTACCTGAAGGTAAGGGAGAGGTGGTGGGGCCTGCGGAAGTATAACAGATGTTGAAAAATGGTATTCGGGATAATTTTAGACGGTTTTTCGATAGAAATGTGGAATCTGCAAGGCAGGGCCTGTGAAGCCGAAATGCGGAATCTGGACAATGACAAGGGAGGCAGTATGGATGGCCACATATGTAATTTCCGATATTCATGGTGAATATGATATGTTTCTCGACTTACTTGAAAAAATCGGGCTGAAGGAAGCGGATACATTATACATTCTGGGAGATGTCCTGGACAGAGGGCCCCACCCTGTCAAGGTGCTGCTAAAGCTTATGGAGATGCCCAATGTAATCTGCCTGGCGGGCAATCATGAGCTGATGGCATTGGAGTGCCTTACATTTCTGAGAAAAGAAATTACGGACATGTCGATTGAGGAACTGGACGAGGAGATGCTCGACAACCTTGTGACATGGCAATGTAACGGAGGCTGGACCACAATAGATGAGTTTCGGACCCTGAATCGTGAGACGCAGCAGGATGTGATAGAGTATATAAGGGAATTTTTGCTGTATGAAGAGCTGACGATAAACGGACAGGAGTATCTCCTGGTGCATTCCGGCCTTGGGAATTATTCTCCGGATAAGGATATTGAAGACTATTCCATGAAGGAACTCGTATGGGACAGAGCCGATTATTCAATAAAATATTTCGATGATGTCTGTGTGGTGACCGGGCATACGCCGACGCAGCAGATCCCGGAAAACCCCAGGCCAGGCTGCATATACAGGGCAAATAATCATATCGCGGTTGACTGCGGGTCCTGCTTTCCGGGCGGGAGGCTTGCGGCGGTATGCCTTGATACAGGAGAAGAATTTTATTCCATGGCGAAAAACAAAAGCAGGGGATAAAAGGACGGCAGACGGGCATTCCGGAAAGTTCCGGACAGGCTGGCGGTAATGGAGAGGCAGAAGAGAACTTTGTGGCAAATTAGAATGAAAAATGTCATTTTCTGAAGCGTTTTTTGTGTAATTTTTACAATTTTAATTTAATGATAAAAAAGTGGTTGCTTTTTTGGGCGTGAAGGATTATAATACTAAATGTGCTTCGGGGTGTGGCTCAGCTTGGTTAGAGCGCCGTCTTAGGGAGGCGGAGGTCGCGAGTTCGAATCCCGCCACTCCGATAATTTGCAAACGTCAAGACCTGGGGGTTTTGGCGTTTTCTCTTTATCTGAATAAAAAGTACGACGCAAGGCGGAAACGGAACCACGAATCTGCATAAGCAAAACATTCCTCAGGCGCGTTATGGGGATTTGGGCTGATTGGACAGGATTTGCGGGTGGGTAGAAAGGCGATGCTATGGGGTAGTACCGCTTTTTTTATATCATGGAAGCAATTTACGGATTCAGATGTATGTATGAAGGAACTGAAAAAATTACGGCGGAAGGACAGACGGTTATGAGTGAAAAAGAGACAAAACAGAAAATATGCCCTGTGGCTGCCAAATGCGGCGGCTGCCAGTGGATCAATAAAAGCTATGAGGAACAGCTGAAATCCAAGAGTCAGAATTTTCATAAGCTGATGGAGCCTTACTGCCGTCCGGAAGCCATCATCGGGATGGAGGATCCGAAGCATTATCGCAATAAGGTACACGCGGTATTCGGGGAGGATAAAAGACACAATGCCATATCCGGCATTTACGAGGAGAGGAGCCACCGCATCGTCCCTGTGGACAGCTGCCTGATCGAGAACCAGAAGGCGGATGAGATCATTGTATCCATCAGGGGGCTTTTGAAGTCATTTAAAATCCGTCCTTATAATGAAGATACGGGATTTGGACTGCTTCGCCATGTGCTGGTCCGCGTGGGCTTTTTTACCGGGGAGATCATGGTGGTGCTGGTATTAAGTTCGCCTATTATGCCTTCCAAAAACAATTTTGTGAAAGCGCTGTTAAAGCTGCATCCTGAGATCACTACCATAGTGGTAAATGTCAATGATCGGGATACCAGCATGATCTTAGGAGAGAGAGAACAGGTCATCTACGGAAAAGGGTATATTGAAGACAGGCTCTGCGGTATGACGTTCCGGATCTCCCCCAGATCTTTTTACCAGGTGAATCCCATTCAGACGGAAAAACTATATGCAAAGGCTATGGAATACGCGGGACTGACAGGCAGGGAGACGGTTCTGGATGCATACTGCGGCACGGGAACCATCGGCATGATTGCCAGCAGGAATGCCGCCAGGGTACTGGGAGTGGAGCTGAATAAAGATGCAGTCCGGGATGCGGTGAGCAATGCCAAAAGGAATCAGATCTCCAATATCCGTTTTTATTTAAATGATGCCGGAAAATTCCTTCTGGAAATGGCGGAGGAGAAAATGTCTCTGGATGTGCTGCTGATGGATCCTCCCAGAAGCGGCAGCAGTGAAGAATTCCTGAATGCGGCAGCGAAGATCGCCCCTGAGCGGATCGTATACATTTCCTGCAATCCTGTTTCGCTGGTGCGTGATCTGAAGCTTCTCACGAAAAAAGGCTACCGGACGCTGAGATGTGTGGCCATAGACATGTTTCCTTACACTGACGCGGTGGAAGCTGTGTGTTTGCTTTCCAAACTTAGATAGAATAAATATAATGCGTAAGCAGGACAGAAAAAGAAGAAGCTATGGATCGTACATTCTCCGTTCTGCCGTTTGGGCCCGGAATGATGCCGTTTGGGTAAAGCATATTGTAATTTGGATAAAATAATGCTATTGTGCACACAGACAATTTACCAGAAAGGATTCTTTTGGTTCCGGCTTGTCCGGGTCAGGAAGGTGAGGGGAAAGTCGTGCCAAGGATCGGGTTATTATGTGACCGGGACGAGGAGAAGGCGGAAATCATCCATACAATTGAAATGCTGGCGGCAAGGAAAGGACTGGAATGTTTCGTATGCAGTCTTGAGCAGGTAACAGCAGAGTGGAAGGATATCACCTGCGTCATGCTGGACTGGCAGGACAGAGACAGGGCCTTTCGGTATGCGGAAACGCTGTGGAGCAGGGAGCAGGCCATGCTGATCATCTATGTGGCATATAAAGTGGAAGATATTGTGGCGGCGTTGGGGATGCCCTTTTTCCATATTGTCAGGCGGTTCGGGCTGGAAGAGGATCTGGAAGCTGCTTTTCGGAAGCTGGACAAGGTGCGCCTGTCTGCCGCAGACAGAATATATTTTACCAGAAGCGGGCAGACAATGCTGATACCCTCCAGGGAAATTCTTTATCTGGAAAGCGAGCACCATGAGATACGCCTCCATCTGGCGGCCGAGGTGTTTACGATAAAGGAAAATCTGTCGCAATGTGAGGAGCGGTTAAAAGGCAGGGGCTTCGTCAGGATATACAGAAGCTTTCTGGTGAATATGTACCATATCCGCTGTCTGGAGAAGGAAAATGCCCTGCTGGACAACGGAGAGCGCCTGTACGTAAGCCGACGGAGATATCCTGAAGCGAAGCTGATATTCGAAAATTACATTCGACATCTGGATTTCATATAGAAATGGTTTCGGTCGTGAGTATACGCTGGCAGATATTTTCGGTGTTGCGCAGAAACGGAGGAAGTGGAGAGCCATGATCACAGTAGAACATCTTCGAAAAGACTTTACCTATTACAGGAAAATGACAGGGATCAAAGGTTCTCTGCACAATCTGTTCCATCGGGAATCTCTGACCAAAGAAGCTGTCAGGGACATTTCCTTCTCTGTGGAAAAGGGAGAAATGATCGGTTTTCTGGGGCCCAACGGGGCAGGGAAAACCACCACTTTAAAATTGCTCTCCGGCATCTTATATCCCACGGACGGCAGGATAGATGTGGACGGCTTCCTTCCATGGGAGCGGAAAAACGAGTTCAAGAGACGGATTTCCATTGTCATGGGGCAGAAGAACCAGCTCTGGTGGGATTTGCCTGCCAGTGACAGTTTTTACCTGAACAAATGCATTTTCGGGGTGGACGACGGTGATTACCGGGATATTGTGACGGAGCTGTCCGAGCTGCTGGATGTGAAGGAACTGCTGAACGTGCAGGTACGCAGGCTTTCTCTTGGGGAGCGGATGAAAATGGAGATTCTGGCGGCTCTGATCCACCGCCCGGATATCCTGTTCCTGGATGAACCCACCATCGGCCTGGATATCCTGTCACAAAAGAAGATCAGGGAATTTTTGAAGATATACAATGAGCAGTGGAAGACTACGGTGATTATCACAAGCCACTATATGGCGGATATCGAAGCACTATGTGACAGAGCTGTCATTATTAACCGGGGGCAGCTTGTGTATGACGGAAAACTGGGAGAGATCAACCAGCTTTTAGGCAAAAGAAAGCTTCTATCTCTGAAAACCTCAGCCACGGTTGACCCGCAGGCCTGGAACGCCTTCGGGCTGGCCAGGGAGGTGAGCGCCGCGGGAGCGGTTCTGGAGATTCCCCAGGAGAAAGTAAAGGAAACCCTCACCGCCATTCTCGCAGGGCTTCCGGTGGAGGATTTTACAGTGACGGAAATCCCTCTGGAGGAGAGCATCGCACGTTTTTATCAGAAGGAGGTGGCCATGCCGTGAGCAGCGGGCGTTGTGTATTTTTGATGGGAGTGGAGCAGGCGCTGGAATACCGGGTCAGTTTTTTCCTCAGTATGCTCAGCGCGGTATTTCCTATTATCATTCAGACTACCATGTGGAACTATCTGTACAGGCATTCGGATGCTGCTGCCGTCTTCGGCTACAGGCATGGGGAAATTCTTCTGTATACCCTTCTGGCCACCATTGTATCCCAGCTTGTGGGAACAGGTTTTGAGGGAGAAATGAACAGCGACATTAAGATGGGCGGTTTGAATAAATATCTGATCCGCCCCATGGATTATAAAGGATACCGGTTTTTCCGGTTTCTGGGGCAGAAGGTGCCCAGGGTCATGGTGACCATGCCTGTGATGGCAGTGATCACCGGCGCGGCATTCTGGCAGGGACTGCCGGTTTCCGCAGGAAGAGTACTGGCATTTTTGTGCAGCCTTGTGCTGGCATTATTTTTGAATTTTTCTATTTTTTACTGCGTTGGTCTGCTGGCATTTTGGTTGACAGATGTAGACAAACTGTTTGGTACCATCAGCATTGTGCTGACAGTGGTAAGCGGCGGCGTGTTCCCTCTGGATATCTTCGGCGGACTTGTGGAAAAGCTGGTGAACCTGCTGCCGTTTGGCTATACAACTCAGTTTCCGGTGAACATCATCAACGGGCGGTTCGGATGGGCGCGCATGGGAACGGGGTTTGCCTTTCAGATCGGATGGATCTTCGTCTTTGCCTGTCTGGGGGAAGTCATGTGGAGGCGCGGCATCAGGCGGTATGCGGCCGTAGGGGGCTAAGGAAGCAGGCATGCTTATTTCCGCACAATCCCTGAGGGAGAACGTTTCACGAAACCCGCAGGTCCATTGAAAAGAAACCGGCAAATCTGCCGGGAAGATTGAAAGTGCCCGCCGGAGCGGACATGGAGGTGGAAAAAGTGAAAAGGATCGGACGCTATTTCAGGCTTTTGGGAGTTTTTGCAAAGTATTCGCTGATGTCAGCCCTGGAATACCGCATTAACTTTATCACCGGAATGACGGTGGAGGTGGGATGGATGCTCATCAAGCTGCTGTATGTGGCGATTATTTACAAGGCAGGAACGAATATCGGCATACTGACGCCGGACCATATTCTGCTGTTTGTGGGAACGTATATGCTGATGACGGGATTTTATATGCTGTATTTCGGCAATTTTGCATCCCTGCCGGGGATGGTACAGCAGGGAGAACTGGATTTATATATCGTGAAGCCCGTGTCGCTGCAGTTTCTGGTAACATTGCGCCGCCTGGATTTTGCGTATCTGCTGCCGGAACTGGCAGCAGGCGTCATTATGATTGTAACCGGATGGCGGCTGGCGGGACTGCCGGCGGGCATTCTTCCGGTGGCAGGGTTTGTCTTTTACCTGGTCTGCGGATGTCTGCTGACCTACAGTTTATTTCTGTTGCCGTATATCTTAAGCTTCTGGATCGTTTCGGTGGGAGGTATCTCGGATATCAGCAATGCGCTGTGGGATTTCAATAATATGCCGTCCCTGATCTACGGAAAGTGGTTCCGGAGGATCGGCACTTATATACTGCCGGTCTTTGTGATCACAAACTTTCCCGGACTGTTTCTGATGGGGGAATTGTCTCCCTGGGCCTGCGTGTGGGGTGTGGGAGCGCCGGCATTGTTCTTTGCGCTGACCCGCGCATTCTGGAAAGCTTCGCTGAAGCGCTACAGCAGCGCCAGTTCCTGATTGCAGACACTTCCATTCATGAAAGAAAGAACTGAAGGGAAGATATGGTGATGGAAATGAGAAAGGCAAAGCAGTTTGCGCAATATATTGGTGAACTGCGTAAGAAAAAGCACCTGTCAATGAAACAGATATGCAAGGGACTGTAACAGTATTTAACCACTTTCGGAAGGAAGAATTCGACTCGCGTTGGAAAGGGCTGGAAGTGGATCGTCTGGGCAGTGGCCTGAAAGAACTCAATGGGCTTTCGGGAAATAACTGGCTGGACACCAAAGCAGTGGGACAGCAGTATTACGATGGAAGTGAAGAACCGGTAGCGAAATATTATTTGACACTGGACGATGAGGAGGTACCGGTTTATGCAACGTCACGGGAAATGGCTGAGAAGTTGATGGCATTTCTGGAAGCGGCTGACTTTACACCGGACTGGGGCTTGCGGCAGATGGTTGTCAGCATTGTCCTGGAAGAGTCGGAGCCATATTACACAGGGGACAAGAGCCTGGAGGAAGTGACAGGAATTATCCAGAACCGGGTGCAGCTGCTTCTGAAGGAGAATATGTAGTATCGGGCAGTATGGCTGGTATACTGCAGTCAGGTTGTACTGCAAATTTAACCGGTGCGCAGTATAAATGCGGTCCCATTTGCGCGGGGCCGCATTTTTATGTCCGTTTATACTTCTTGTCTTTCCGGTCTGCCTATCCGGTCTGAATTTCTGCTTTCATTTCCTTTTACAAAACAGGAAAAGTATGATATACTTGAAAATATTTGTACAGGACATAAAATATGGAAGGTTGGAATAAATGGACGACAACAGGATCATCAAAACTGAATACTCCGAGGAGATGCAGAAATCTTTTATAGATTATGCCATGAGCGTTATCATAGCCAGGGCGCTTCCCGATATCAGGGACGGTTTAAAGCCCGTGCAGCGCCGTACTCTGTACGATATGTACGAACTGGGAATACGTTACGACAGGCCGTACCGTAAGAGTGCCCGTATCGTGGGGGATACCATGGGTAAATATCATCCTCACGGTGATTCTTCCATCTATGAAGCCCTGGTGGTCATGACCCAGGATTTCAAGAGAGGCCTGCCCCTGGTGGACGGCCACGGAAATTTCGGAAATATAGAGGGAGACGGAGCCGCGGCCATGCGTTATACCGAGGCAAGGCTGCAGCAGATCACCCAGGAGGCATTTCTGGGGGATCTGGACAAGGATGTGGTGGACTTTGTCCCCAATTTTGACGAGACGGAGAAGGAGCCTTCCGTCCTTCCGGTGAAGATCCCCAATTTCCTTGTAAACGGTTCCGAAGGCATAGCGGTAGGCATGGCCACCAGCACACCTCCCCATAATCTGGGAGAAGTCATAGATGCCATGAAAGCCTACATGCAGAATGAAAACATCAGCACGAAAGAGCTGATGCGTTACCTGAAGGGGCCGGACTTTCCCACGGGCGGAATCGTCATCAACAAGGACGATCTCCTGAATATCTACGAGACCGGTACCGGCAAGATAAAAATCCGGGGCAAGGTGGAATTTGAAAAACAGAAGAACGGTAAGATCAATGTGGTGATAACCGAGATTCCCTATCCCATGATCGGCATGAATATCTCCAAGTTTCTCTCAGATGTGGCCGGGTTGGTGGAGACAAAGAAGACAACGGATGTGACAGATATCTCGAATCAGTCTTCCAAGGAGGGCATCCGTATTGTGATCGAACTGCGCAGGGATGCGGATGCGGAGAATTTTGTGAATCTCCTCTATAAAAAGACAAGGCTGGAGGATACCTTCGGTGTGAATATGCTTGCCATCTGTGACGGCAGGCCAGAGGTCATGGGGCTGAGGGCTATCCTGAAGGCCAATGTGGATTTTCAGTTCCAGACCGCTACCAGAAAGTACAATAATCTTCTGGCAAAGGAGCTGGCACAGAAGGAAATCCAGGAGGGACTGATCAAGGCATGCAATGTCATCGACCTGATTATTGAAATTCTCCGGGGCTCCAGGGACAGAAACATGGCGAAGGCGTGTCTGGTGGAAGGCAAGACTGCTGGCATCAACTTCAGAAACAAAGAATCCAGGATCATGGCGGCTCAGCTTTCCTTTACGGAGAGGCAGGCCGATGCCATCCTGAATATGCGCCTGTATAAGCTGATTGGCCTGGAGATTGATGCCCTGATCAAAGAGCACGAGGATACCATGGCGAATATTTACCGCTATGAAGATATCCTGGACAGACGTGATTCCATGGCACAGGTCATTATCAATGAACTGGACGGGTTTAAAAAAGCTTATGCCAGAAAGCGCAGGACCGTGATCGAAAATGTCCAGGAGGCAGTCTATAAGGAGAAGGAGATCGAAGAGACGGAGCTGATTTTCCTGATGGACCGTTTCGGCTATGCCAAAACCATTGACCTGTCCACCTACGAACGGAATAAAGAAACAGCAGATGCGGAGAACCGTTTCGTGTTTTCCTGTAAAAATACCGGTAAGGTGTGTCTGTTTACTTCCGCCGGACAGCTTCATACGATCAAGGTCATGGACCTGCCTTACGGAAAATTCCGGGATAAGGGGATTCCCATAGATAATGTCAGCAATTTCAACTCGGAGAAAGAACAGATCGTATATCTCACCAGCCAGACGGAGCTGAATCTGCGTCAGGTGGTCTTTGTCACCGCCCAGGCCATGGTGAAGCTGGTAAGCGGCGGGGAATTTGATGTGTCAAAACGCACGGTTGCCGCGACAAAGCTTGGGGAGGGGGATGCTGTGGTGAGCGTTATGCCCATGCTGGAGCAGAACAGCATTGTCCTTCAGACAAAGGAAGGCTTCTTCCTGAAATTTGATCTGTCGGAGATTCCGGAGAAAAAGAAAGCGGCAGTGGGCGTGCGTGCCATGAAGCTGGGTTTGAAGGATACCGTGGAAAATGTGTATTATGTACAGAATGCCGTGGAAAGTACCATTGAATACAAAGGGAAAAATCTGGTTTTAAATCACATAAAATCAGGAAAAAGGGACGGAAAGGGAACCAGGATCAGAATATATACTGCTTAACAGTTAAAATTTCCGAGTAACCTGACTACGTAACGCCAGCCATATACGTTTAACCAATGCAGTACGGTGAATTCTGGCGTTATGTAGTATAAGATCAAAAATCCCATGTAAATTCGATATGCTGCATTGGGACCTTCCGGGCAGCATATTTGGCGGGCGCAGTAACAGCCTGCGGAAAGCGGAGTGAATATGAGAGTAATCGCCGGAACTGCCGGAAGCCTTCCGCTGAAGGCGCCTCAGGGACTGGATGTCAGGCCTACTACAGATAAAATCAAAGAAACACTTTTCAATATGCTGCATTGGGATCTTCCGGGCAGCATATTTGTCGACCTGTTCAGCGGCAGCGGGGCGATTGGCATCGAGGCGTTGAGCAGAGGGGCCGCAAAGGCTTATTTTGCGGATCTTTCGCCCAAAGCCATTTCCTGTATTCAGGAGAATCTGAAATTTACAAAAATGGAAGACCGTGCTGTAGTATACAGACAGGATGCCTGTTCCGCCCTGGACAGTATCCGGCTCATGTGCCGTGAGGAAAATGTGGATTTTATTTTCATGGATCCGCCTTATGACTGCGGGCATGAGAAGGATGTTCTTGCCGTCCTTGGGATCATGCCCTATGTGACGGAGGATACGGTGGTCATTGTGGAAGCGTCTCTGAGGACGGATTTTTCCTATGTGGAAAAGCTTGGCTTTGTCATGCTCAAAGAAAAGAGATATAAAACCAATAAACATATTTTTTTAAAAAAGAGGATTTCGTTATGAAACGAGCGGTATACCCCGGAAGCTTTGATCCCGTGACCTATGGACATCTCGATGTAATAAAGCGGGCCTCCGAGATGTTTGACGTACTGGTGGTCAGCGTCCTGAATAATAAAATGAAGAGCCCGTTGTTTTCCGTAGAGGAACGTGTTAAGATATTGAAGGAAGCGACAAAGGATATTCCAAATGTGGAGGTAGACAGCTTCACCGGCCTTCTGATCAATTACGCGGCGGAGAAGCAGATCCATGTGGCTGTCAGAGGACTGCGGGCCATCACGGATTTTGAATATGAGCTGCAGATTGCCCAGACCAACAGAAAACTGTCGCAGGGGGCATTGGATACTGTCTTTCTTACCACCAGTCTGGAATATGCTTATCTCAGTTCCTCCAGTGTAAAGGAAATCGCCAGCTTCGGCGGTGATATCAGCGAATGCGTCCCGGATTTTGTAGCAGCATTGATGAAAGAAAAGTATCGGAATAGGAGTGGGATTTTATGAGCAGCAGAATAGAACAGTTAATTGATGAATTGGAAGAGTATATAGAGAGCTGTAAACCAAAATTCATGTCCAACTCGGAAATCATTGTGAACAAGGATGAGATCGATGAATTGATCCGGGAACTGCGCATGAAGACTCCCGATGAAATCAGACGGTATCAGAAGATCATCAACAACAAAGACGCTATTCTGAATGACGCAAGAACCAAGGCCCAGGCGCTGATCGACGAGGCAACCGTACATACCAATGAGCTGGTCAGCGAGCATGAGATCATGCAGCAGGCCTACTCACAGGCCAACGGCATTGTGGCAACTGCGGCCAGACAGGCCCAGGAGATATTGGACAAGGCTACCATGGAAGCGAATGAGCTGCGGATGCAGGCTTCCCGCTATACGGAAGATCGGCTGGCTGAACTGGAATCCATTGTACTGGGGGTACTGCAGTCCTCCAGCACTACTTATGAATCCCTGATCGGTTCCCTGGGACAGTACCGTGATGTGATCCAGTCCAATATCAGGGCGCTGCATCCTGTGGAAGAGGATCTGGACTCCCTGAATCTGGACGATGACCAGGACGATTCCGTGCAGACAGACGAAATATAAACGACATTTCGGAAATAACTTTCAGGAAAGGCACGGAAATACAAAGGAAGATAATGAGCCGCATGTTGGCAGGGCAAAAGCATATGACCAGGAAAGGGTGCTTTATGCGCAAAATAATATGTGCTGTGATCGTTGTGATGCTGTCAGGCTTTTTTATGTCTCAAAAGATCCTGGCGGCTTCGCGTCTGCAGGAAACCGCCGAAAAGACGGTTATTGTGATAGACCCCGGGCATGGAGGGGAAAACAGAGGAACCATAGAAAATAACCACGAAGAAAAGTATATGACCATGACTACGGCTCTTGCCATGTACCAGGAGCTGCTGCTCTATGATGATGTGGAAGTATACCTGACCCATACGGATGATGTGGATATGTCCCTGAAGGAGAGAGCCGCTTTTGCGCAGTCGGTGGATGCGGACTTTCTATTCAGTATCCATTACAACGCTTCGGAGAATCATGAGCTTTTCGGTTCCGAGGTATGGGTTTCTTCCGTTTCTCCCTATAATGGTTATGGCTACCAGTTTGGATATGAATTCCTTTCGGACATGAGAGACATGGGCCTGCTGGTGAGAGGCGTCAAGACGCGCCTGGGAAGCAAGGGGACTGATTATTACGGCATTATTCGGGAGTCCGTGACCCTGGGCATTCCTGCCGTCATTATAGAACATTGCCATGTGGATGAAGAACGTGACGCTGTCTACTGTGAAAATGAGGAACAGCTGAAAGCCTTCGGCAGGACGGATGCCGCTGCGGTGGCACGGTACTTCGGACTGAAGAGCAGCGCTCTTGGTGTGGATTATTCCGATTATCCACTGGCGGAAATCAATGCACCCTCCAATGTAAATGTAACGCTGGTGGACAGTACGGAACCTGATTTCTGTCTGGTGGATTTTGTGGAAGCCGACTATGAGGAGGGAACCCTGGAGCTGATCGTCTCAGCTTCCGATCCTGACTCCGCGCTTCTTTATTACAGCTGCAGTCTGGACGGAGGGCTTACGTTTGGCCCCAGGGAAGCCTGGCCGGGAAGCGATGCCCTAAGGGGAACGAATGACGACAGTTTTCATTTACAATTGACGATTCCGCCAAATACCGCGCCGGAAGTAATCGTCCGCGCCTACAATATGTACGATCTGTACAGGGAGAGCAATCCTTACATAAGTGCCCGGGTATTCCGTCCGGAACCGGAGCCGCTTCCATCCGCCGGCCCGACTTTGACCGGAGAAGATGCCGCAGATATCATACCGGTTAATTCGGACGCTCTGGGGCAGAGCGCAGGGGCAGAGGAGGATGAGAAGCTCAGTCTGTATCAGTTTGTCATGATCAGTCTGTTTTTCATACTGGCAATGCTCCTGATCATAGTCGCCTTTCAATATGCAGCGTATAAAAAGCGCAAAAGGCACCGGCTTTACAGAAGGAAAGAAACAGGTGATATCTGGAACCAGCAGAAATAGAAAATGCCGTTTAATGCGGTAAGTACTGATTTATGTAACACATAACTGCCGATGGACAGGTCCGAATCCCCGATACAGCTGTAAGTCTGGGCGATACAGGAAAAGCCGCCGAAGGATAATGCCAGAAAACTGTAGAGCGGCAGAGCGGTTCCGAGAAGCTTCAATCCTCCTGTAATCTCAAGCAGCGGAGATAAAAGCTGCAGGGGATGTCCCAGCAGTATGTGGGGTATCAGGTTCAGGAGATTATAGAGTATCATGTAGCCGCCCAGGGAGAGGATGGCCTGTACGGAGGATTGGATGGCATGGTCGCTTTCCGCCAGAAGTCTCTCAGCGATGCCTGCGGAGCGGCTTTGCCTGTGAACTTTTGTATCGGAAGGGGCTTCGCAGCATACAAGTCCTGCGGAAGCCTCCTGTTTTCTCCGGGGCAGCGGCAGGTCACCATAGACAGTTCGGCGCAGGACAAGGCCATACAGAAACGGAATCCCGTACATACCAAACAGATAGGGAAAAACCAGCTGCCTGCCCAGCAGCGGGAGCACGAAGCTGCAGAAATAGACCGGGCCGATATTGTTGCAGAAGGCCAGAAGATATTCCGCTTCCCTTTTCGTTATCATCTGCCTGGAATACAGATCGGCCACTGTCTTTGCACCCATGGGAAAACCGCATAGAAATCCGATCAGCATGGCATAGCATACATTTTTCCTTATTTTGAATATGGGGTTTATGATTGGATAAAGGAGCATGGAGGCTTTCTCGGTGAGGTTCATGCGTATCATGATCCCTGACAGGATCATGAAGGGCAGAAGAGATGGGATCATATTCCGGAACCACAGCTCCAGCCCCATACCTGCATAGGCCAGACTGAGCTGGGAATGGGTCAGAATGCAGCCGGCGAGCAGCAGAAACAGGATGGTCAGTGCTATCATGGACATTGGTGTTCCTTATGAACTGGCTTTTCCTAAATATATGTAAATTTGCCGCAGCTGATGCGGAATAAGTGAAAAAGAATGAAGGATATTCAAAAGATTCAAAACATAAAAAGAGGACAGCATGCGTCTTGATAAGTTTCTATGCGAAATGAATATCGGAACCCGAAGCCAGGTAAAGGATGCTGTACGGAAGGGGCTTGTAGCGGTAAACGGCATCCCGGCCAAAAGCGCGGACATGAAAATCAACGAAAACACTGATATAGTGGCTTTCAGAGACCAGATTCTGCAATACCGTAAATATTCCTACTATATGCTGAACAAACCCCCGGGGACGGTCTCCGCAACCGTGGATAATACTGCGGATACGGTGGTTTCTCTTTTAAAAGGGGAAATGCATTCCGGGGATATCTTCCCCGTGGGCCGTCTGGACAAGGATGTGACCGGCCTGCTGCTGCTGACCAATGACGGGAATCTGGCACACAGACTTCTGTCACCGGCAAGGCATGTGGATAAAACCTATCAGGTGACACTGGAGCATCCCTTAAGCCCAAAAGATATCGAAAGGCTGGAATCCGGCGTGGACATAGGAGAGGAAAAACCCACTCTGCCGGCTCAGGTTTCGGTGGTAACGGAGGATGTCATCTTACTGACAATCCATGAAGGCAGATTTCATCAGGTAAAGCGTATGCTGCTGGCTGTGGGAAACGGTGTCCGCAGCCTGAAGCGAATCTCCTTCGGGGCGCTGCGCCTGGACGAAATGCTGAAAGAAGGAGAATACCGGGAACTGACGCCGGAGGAAATTGATTTATTATGAGACACGAAATGTTACAAAATATTGACGCGGTAATATTTGATATGGACGGCTCCCTGGTAGACTCCATGTGGATGTGGCGCGCTATAGACATCGAATATCTGGGACACTTCGGAATCCCTTTGCCGGAGAATCTGCAGGCGGAAATCGAGGGCATGAGCTTCGGGGAAACCGCGCTCTATTTCAAGGAGCATTTCCCCATACCGAATTCCGTGGAAGAAATCATGCAGACATGGAACAGGATGGCATGGGATAAATATGTCTATGAGGTACCGCTGAAAGAAGGAATTTCGGAATTTTTAAGAGGCTGTAAGGAAAATGGCATCGCACTGGGCATTGCCACAAGCAATTCAAGGGAGCTGGTGGAAAATGTCGCTCAGGTTCACAGACTGCGGGATTATTTCACCAGCATTGTCACAGGCAGCGAGGTGGAGCGCGGGAAACCGGCTCCCGATATCTATCTGAAGGCGGCGGATGAATTAAGCGTATCTCCTGCCAGATGCCTGGTTTTTGAAGACATTGTGGCGGGAATCCTTGCCGGAAAAAATGCCGGTATGCGAGTCTGCGCCGTGGCAGATGCCTATTCCGAACACGATGCGGATAGAAAGAGAAAACTTGCGGATTACTATATTGAAGACTATTTTCATCTGTTTTGACAGACTTTATCTGTCGTACCGATGTCCGCAGGATTTTTTTTCGAGTTATACTCGTGAGCGCATTCATTTGCCTCTTTCCTGTTCAATGTTGTAGCAGAGCTCACTCGTTATACATTAAGATTGGCAAATGTTTTTGGTCGTGAGTATATTTTCCGAAAGCTTCCGGGAAAGGCGGGCAGTATAAAACTGCAGGAATCTGCCGGGAAAGAGGGTTAAAATATATGAATATTGTAATCATAACGGGCGCCTCCTCGGGTATCGGAAGAGAGTTCGCCATGCAGATGGATGCGTATTTTGAGAGTATCGACGAATTCTGGTTAGTGGCAAGAAACCGAGGTAAGCTCATGCCGCTTGCGAAGAGTCTGAAACATAATGCCAGAATTTTTGCGATGGACATTACGGACAGGGAAAAGCTCTCGGATCTGGAAGATGCGGTTTTCCGTCATAAAGCAACCGTCAGGATGCTGATTAACTGTGCGGGATACGGTATCATGGGTGAGTTCTGTGAACAGGACAGGTCGCTGGAGCTGGGGATGATACGCCTGAACTGCGAAGCGCTGACAGAGCTGACCCACCGCATGGTTCCCTTTATGAGAGAGGGAAGCCGCATTATCCAGATGGCTTCCAGCGCGGCTTTCCTGCCGCAGCCGGATTTTGCGGTCTATGCGGCCACAAAGTCCTATGTGCTGAGTTTTTCCAGAGCGCTGGGGGAAGAACTGAAAAGGGACGGCATCTATGTCACTGCCGTCTGCCCCGGGCCGGTGGATACGCCGTTTTTCGACATTGCCGAGGCGGGCGGCTCCACGCTGGCGCTGAAAAAATATGCCCTGGTTTCCCCGGAGAGAGTGGCGGCGCTTGCGCTGAAGGATTCTCTGCGCAGACGTCCCGTGTCGGTGTGCAGTCTGCCCATTAAGTCGCTGTTCCTCTTAACGAAACTGGTGCCGCATTCTGTCATTTTGGATGTCATGGACTGGATGAAGAGGAAGGGGTACTGAAAATGCAGATAAAGAGATTGTTTTCCACAGACGGTGTCAAAGGAACCCGAAACTATGTGAATACCCAGAAAAAATACGAAGTGATCCGGACGTTGCTTTATTTCGGCATTTCGCTGTCCCTGTTCGCAGCGGGTTATATTCAGACCGGCAGCAGAGGGAACCTGCTGTCAATCGTCGCCGTGTTGGGATGCCTTCCCGCCAGCAAAAGCGCGGTGGGGTCGATTATGTTTTTCCGTTTTCAGAGCTGTCCGGAACAGGCTGCCCTGGAGATAGAGCGGCACAGCCAGGGACTGAACTGTCTCTATGACATGGTATTTACTTCCTATAAGAAAAATTATGTGATCAGCCATTTGACGGTATGTGGAAATACGGTGTGCGGTTTTTCAGATAACAGTAAATTTGAGGAAAATGAATTTTACAGGCACATCGGGGATATTCTGAAGATGGACGGGCATAAAAATGTCACGGTCAAGATATTTACGAATCTGTCCAGATATACGGAGCGGCTGGAGCAGATGAAGACGCTGGAAACAGATGAAAGAGAAACTGCCGCTGTCATTGCAACCTTAAAAAGCGTGGCATTGTGATTTCGCCCGGGTGCAGACAGCACCGGATTTATGCCTGTAGAATTGCAGCAGTTATTTTTCGACAGTCCCCAAGGCCGTGAGCGCCTTCGGAAAGGAATGGAATGAAGTCGGTAATCATAGGGAAAAATCAGGCCGGACAGCGTCTGGACAAATTTTTACATAAATATCTTCCCCTTGCCGGAGACGGTTTTCTGCATAAAATGCTCCGTAAGAAGAATATCACGCTGAACGGGAAAAAGGCGGAGGGAAAGGAAATCCTTGCCCTGAATGACCAGGTATGCATCTTTTTCTCCGAGGAAACCTTTGCGAAATTTACCGGCATGAACGCGGGAAGCCCGGGCAACTTAGACAGCCTGGAAAGCGCAGACAGCCCGGAGAGGGTGCATGCACAGCGAAGCGCGTCAGAAGCGCCGCACCCAGGGGCGGAGGATTTACCGGCAAAGAGCAGGACTGACGGCAGAAGACTGCCCGCCGGAGCGCGGAATGCAGCGGTGCAGAAACAATATCAGGAATATACGGAAGCTTATGAAAGACTGGACGGAATTACCATACTGTACGAGGATGAAGACTGCCTGATTCTGAATAAGCCCTCCGGCCTTCTGAGCCAGAAAGCGGCGCCGGGAGACATCACCTTAAACGAATGGCTGATCGGATATCTCCTGTCGCAAAATCAGGTTTCGGCAGAGGAGCTCAGATTTTTCCGCCCGTCCGTCTGCAACCGCCTGGACAGGAATACCACCGGGATTGTGCTGTGCGGCAAAAGTCTGGCCGGACTGCAGTATCTGAGCCAATGCGTCAGGGAACGTTCCGTGCGGAAATTTTACCGGACCATTTGTGTGGGAGCATTGCGGGAAGCGGCAACCGTTCATGGATATCTGGTGAAGGAGGAAAACGGAAACCGCGTGACGGTATTCCCCGAACCTACTGCGGGTGAATTCTCCGACTGTCCTGCGAGTGCATCCTCTGAATCTTCTGCGGGTGCATTTCCGGGACCTTCTGCAGGTGAATCCTCTGGCTCTCCTGCAGTTGCGTCTTCTGTATTTTCCGTGGATGCTTTCGGCGGGAAGGCTTCGATTATCCATACCGCCTACTGTCCGGTGGCAGTTACGGACGCTTACACCCTGCTGGAAGTGGAGCTGATTACCGGAAAAAGCCACCAGATACGCGCCCATCTGGCAAGCCTGGGGCATCCTCTGATAGGGGACTATAAATATGGAAAAAAATCCGTCAACCGCACTCTGAAGGAACAGTTCAGCCTGGAGCATCATCTGCTTCACGCCTGCCGGGTTACATTTCCGGAAACCACGTCAGGATCCGGGCTGCGCCCCGGCGGCCTGACAATAAACGCTCCCTGCCCGGATATTTTCCGGAGACTGGAGGAAGCCCTTTTTCCTTAATTATACTTCCCATGCGGCGGGGAGCACGAAACGCCTTGCAGTGCCGCAGAGTCAGGTTTGGTGCACAGCCACAGTAAACCTCCAGACTTTTTTCATGCATGGTGGAGCAGCCGGGATGCATGGAGGTTTACTGTGAGGTCTTTGGGGACGATAAATGGATATTGCTTCTACCAGTTCTCCTGCACCATAACACTCACCCTGTTCTGGATAATCTTCGACACTTCTTCCATGGATTTGCCGCCGCTGAAAAAACTTTCGGCCTCCTGGGCGATAATGCTCATCACATGAGCCTGAAGGTCATCCACCGATTTAGACTTTGCCTGTGATATCAGTTCCAGCAGTCCGGCTGTTTCTTCTTCCGTGGCATAGTCGTATGACGCTTCCACCATCTCTCCGCTCAGATCCTCATAGCGCATGGACCATTTGGGCTTCGTCAGGGGATTCCCGTCCTGTCCCTGCTCTATTTTCCCCTCATGCATCCAGTATTCAGGTGTCACCGCATACTCCAGCACATCCTCCAGCAGATCCTTTCGGACCGGCATACTTGCCAGGGCATCGCAGCCTGCCTCTCCCTGGGACAGGAAACTCTCGATAAACTGCCACGCGCCATCCTTATGCCGGGATTTTGACACAATTCCAACCGCATTAAATGCCCCTATTCCATATCTGGGACTGCCATCCGCAGATGGGTAGCCGACGGAGGCCACATCCTCCCCGGAACGCGAAACATGCCTCAAATAATCAAATATATTACACACAGCTATCTCGTAAAACAGCGGTCTTTCTTCTTCCCCGAAAGTATCCTGCTGCGTCCGGTTCACGGAATATGCTCCCAGCCATTGTATCAGTTCTCTGAATTCTTCGGAGTCAAAATGGCATGTCCCGCTTTCTTCGTCAATGAAAGTATCCATAATGTAATCCCCGCAGAAATTCTCCAGATTCCAGAGAAAGTCCCTTTTGCTCAGCTTCCTTCCCGGAAACTTTTCCGTCAGCGCCATCAAATCCTCCAGCGTCCATCCTGCCTGAATGCCTGTCTCAGAAGGATCCCCCACCAAAGTAGTGCACACAAACTCAGACGGAATTCCCACCAGCCTTCCGTCTATGATATATCTCTCCAAAGGTTTTTCCAGGAAATCTTCCCGCCTTAATTTACTGCTGCCATCCAAATAGGTATCCAGATTCTCCAGCAGCTGTTTCCCGCCATACTTCTCCACATTCAATGTCAGCAGTTCCAGCATGTCCGGCGGATTGGAAGAAACCAGTTTTGCGTCCAGCCACGTTTCATCCTCATACACATGCACGGTGACATGATATAGTTCACTTTCCCTGTTGAACCGTCTCACCGCGTCCTCCAGTTTCTCTGAACAGCTGTCCCAGCAGGCCAGAAGCAGTTCCTGCCGCTCCGGAATCTCATCTGTCCCCTTTCTTTCCAGAAGATAGACATCATTCCCGTATCCCTCATCCCGGTATGCCGCAAACAGTCTGTCTTCTGACAGCCACCCCACCTCACCTACTGACCTGTCCAGGTTGCTGTCCCCCCAGCGAAGCAGTTCCTTCCATGTATCTTCTGCCGGAATATAGCAGTATAAAATGCCGTTTCTTCCGCTGTAAAGCATCCCTCTTCCCGAACCATGGAAACTGCCGGTAATCAAATCCTTCCCATCCAATCCTTTCATGGAAAGAATCCGGGGGCTGAAGGAACTGCCCTCCTGCACCAGCTCATATATTCTGCAGGTATTTTGATCCAGGCTTTCTGTCAGATAATAAACCCTGCCGTCTTCCCCCTCCAGCAGCCTTTCCCTACTATAGTCATCATCATTGGGACGGATGCCGCTGACATCGGCTTCCCCGATTAATTTCCCCTCCCCGTCCACTGCCAGAATCTCATCTCCCATCAGCAGAAATACCCGGTTTCCTCCCGCAGCCAGCAGTCCGGGAACAGCGGAAAGCCTGGCATATACCGCATGCCTGCCCTCCAGGGAAAGGCTGTATTCCACGCTGCCGTCTTCATCATACCTGGTCAGAGTTCCTCCCTCCAATTCTACGGTTCCGGAATTCCGTTCGTTCCTGGCCGCCCTGTAACAATATACGCTGCTCTCCGCATCCACCGCATAGTCCAGCATTCCCTCTGTACCGGGCACCCTGGTCCTGCCTGTTTTCCCGGGCATGCCTCCTTCCTCCAGCGGTATCCTGTACAGCGTTCCATAATCCACATAGTACAGCCAGTCATTGTTATTTTTAATATTGATTCCCCACTGTGCCGTGTCGGTAAGTAATTCACCCTCATAGACACAGCCGTCAATCCCCCGCTGGTGCTCCTGTCTGCCGCAGGCGGTCAGGAACGCCGCCCATACCAGAAGCACACAGCAAACACAGAATAATTTTATCTGCTTTTTCATACCAGCCCTCCGCATCCGCTCGCGCTTTTATCTGTTAATCTATTTCTTCTGCGCCAGTGTACTCACTCTGTTCTGCATCACCCTCATCATTATACATCACCACAGTGGCTTTACATAATTTATACTCAGGAACTGTCGCAAAATAAAATGTACTATTTGAACCCACGTATTACATAGTTCCA
>CAJUFB010000040.1 GCA_910585805.1 uncultured Acetatifactor sp. | reverse complement strand
CGTAAAGAGTTATGCTATCTAACATACATCAAAAAGAGGTAAGATAACACCCTCTACAAAAAAGGTATCGTTATCTTACCTCAACAAAGTTCGTGCCGGTAAAACCATCGTCAACATAGGTATCCACCAACTTCAGGTCAGGATTCTTATCAAGAAAGTTCTCCACGATCATCCTCTGGTTCGTGATACTGTTGCTTTCGGATTTATCAAGGCCGTCAACATCCAGATCGCCCTTGGACAGTCTCAGGTACATCGCCGTCCTGTATATCTCTTTTCTCTGCTTCATCAGATTCTCCTTTAATATTTCAGTGAAGCAACCCGTTCCGCATAAAGTATCATCAAATCGGTGACGGACTTATCCCCGAAAGTCGTTTTTATCATGAACTTCCCGTACTTCGTCCAGTCTCCGCTGATCTGTCTTTTTTCCCGGACCGCTTCATTCTTCTTCGCTTTTTTTCCGTCCTGCATGATCTGCCTCCTTCATCAAAAAGGTAGCCATATAAGAAACCGCTCTCCATGAGGAACAAGATACATACATAAACGGAATGCCCGCAGGCATAGTCCTATTTGCCTATGTATGGAGATTTTCACTCCATCCTGTTCAACATGGACAGCGGTCCCGTACTGGCTGCCATATCAAACCCTGTCTCTGGATCGCATTGGCTGGATGCGTCTGAAGGAGACATTACCAATATAACGCACCTTCTGAAAAAAATCCGTGCCATAATTTGAAAATCATTATCTTGTCCTGATCAGTTCCCTCAGCCGGTCATTCAACGTAGGACCGTCATCCGCGTACACACATCTGACTTCCACGCCGCCTGCCATAAAATGATCCAGACTTCCTATCCTTTTCTCGTAATCCCGGACACGCTCTTCACCCTGAAGCTTCCTGTTGACCTTTATCTTCGTGATATCCTTTAACTCTTCCACGGCAAAATCCTCCTTCTAATATTCAAAGGAGATTTCACCACCGATTTTCTGACTTTCAGGCAAAAAAAAGACGGTCGGCAGAGAAATCAATCTCCACCGACCGTCATTCTTAAACTCTCTTCACGAAGTCAAGGCTCAGCCAGCCTATCCCAGACTTCAGTTTTCCCCATCTACTCGCCCCAGCACCATCCGAAACCGCGACTATCGTATATACTCCCGGAGGACAAAACTGCACTCTGCCATAATCCGTCCCCGGCCCCTTCCTGATATTCAAATCAGACATACTCACCTTCACCAGAAACGGTACCTTCACCGCCGGCTCCGCAGCCTTCGGCTCATATACAACCGTGCCATCCGCATCAAATACTTTATACCCCGGATTCTGGTCAGCGCACTTCTTCGCGTTATCCAGAATCTTGTAAGCGCCCTTCTGCGTCTTGCTGTCCACCCAGGTCTTCCTGACACGGTACCAGCGGATCACTTCACCGCCACCGGATTCTTTCGCATCATAATCCGTCAGCTTCCACTTCTCGATGATGGAGCAAAGCTTCTCCACATAATCAAGACTTGTGGCATACCCGCCATCCCTGATAATCTGAACCGCCCTCTTATAATCCGTGCATTCCTTCAGCCCGTCATATCTCAGCTTCTTTCCATTCATCGCCCCAAGCAGATAAGCGGAATGGTCTGCGATCGAATCCTCGATGCAGGAATACTTCCGGAAATCAGCCGTGATGGTTTCATAGCTGCCATCAGCGTTCTGTTCCTGCGTCTTCTTCATATACTTGCTCTTTCCATCCCAGCTTGAATCGCTCCAGGTATTCCCGGACAGGCTACACTTCATCCCGAAAAGATTGTTGGCATCCTGCGCCAGCTCACTCTTGCCATACCCGGATTCCAGGATAAACTGCGCCAGCGATACCGATGCAAGGATACCGCTTTTCTTCTGATCTGCCGTGAACAGATCACCAACCTTCTTGATTGCGTCCGCCTCGGACAGATCCTTCAGCACGGAAGCCTGTGTGCCCTTTGATGCGGAACCGCCGCCGGAACCTGAATCTGGTCCCTGCAGCGCCTTCGTCACCTTCTCTGCCAGATCCCCCATCCTCGCATACATCCAGTTTCCCGGACAGCTTTTTTTCGCGAACCATCTGTGAACCGTCAGGATCATCTCGCCGCTCTTCGGGGAATAATTCAGCGCTTTATCCTTATCCCCAAACCATATCAGCTTATTCTTGCCATTCCTCCTGCAGATATCTGTGCAAAGTTCTATCAGCTTCCGGTACACTGTATCCCGGAAAGCATAAGGCTCCGTGGTATCAGACGCGCACTCGATCGTCACCGCCCTCTGGTCATTGGCATTACTGGAAGAGCACCACGAACGGTTCTTCTCTTCCACATACAATCCAACGCGCCCGTCCTTGTCGATGCCATAATTGCTGGATGCCTGCGTGCTGCCCTTTGCGAACCAATCCCCAAGTCCTTCCGCCGTACACTGGCCAACCACGCAATGGGGCGTGATACGGTCAATCGCCATTGTCCTTAAGCCCGAATGGTTCGGAGAGAGCTTCGTATAAGCCACCATGGAACTATTCGTATATCCCATTATTCCTCACCATCCTTTTCATCTTCCTTCTCCGCCCTGTCATGGAGCTGCTCCAAAACCTTGTGCAGCTTCGTAGGAATCGGCAGCCCCAGATACGCCGCATTCTCCACCAGAGAAAGCCCTTCATTGGAGATATAGAAGAAAATGACCGCCGTCCTCAGCACGCCCGTCTCTCCGAAGATCTGTGTATCCAGCAGATGCCCCACGCCAACCAGCGCAAAGATCAGCACCTTCCGGCAGATCCCCTTGAATCCCACGGCGCTCGACAGCTTCTTATCCGTTGCTGCACACATGACGCCTGTGATATAATCCAGCACCACAAAAGCCAGAAGCGCATACAAAAGCCCGTCACAGCCTCCCAAAAAGTAACCGAGCCATCCTCCGACAGCCGCAAACACCATCTGAACCACATTCCAAAACTCTTTCATCACAAATTCCCTCTCGTTTCCTGTCATCATGCAGGGAAGATTTCCCTTTCCCCGCGCATGAAAATGACGGCCCCCGTAAAAGCGCCGCCTGTCAATAAGCTCCAAATCAAAAATTATTCTTCCTTGCCTGCTTGAACCCCAGTTCACCCCGGCTCCTCCGTCAGCTCATAAGTAATCTTCATGGTCTGGCTTGCGGTCTTTGTGATCTCCTGCGGCAGGTTATTGATAGTTGCAAGGTACGGCAGCGCCAGCATGCATCCAAAATTCTCCGTGCCATAAGTCGCTTCAATGTAGAACAGCAGCTCCCCATTCCCATAAGGGAAGAACTGGGAACAGACACTCACGCCGTCCGTCCCATAAGAAGCAATGAAATCCCTGCTCTGCCCTTTGGTCTGGATTACCTGGTCCGTCTCCGTCAGAAGGAAGCTGTACCCGAGGATCAGCCCCTTATGCTTTAAGAGGAATGCCGTCTGGTCACCCGATGCAAACACCGGGTTATTCCCGGACGTGAATCCGAAATTGATAAGCGTCACGTCCGCGGAATTCTTCAGGTTGATCTTATAAATCCCCGTCCTCTGGTACCGCAGCACATACAGGTACCCGTCCCGTATCACCGCCGAAGAGCCAAGCGTGGGGGTTGACTTGTACTCATGCACCCCAATGATCCGAAGGTATGCCGCCGTCAGCGTCCAGACCCCTTCTGTAAAAGTGTGGTCCGTCTTGGAAATCCGGCACCAGTATACCGTGGCATTCCCCGATGAATTCCCCTTATTGGCAAAGCCATACCAGTACCCGTCCTCCCCGTCAAAGAAATAGTGGTACTGCCCGTAGGACGGATCCGGCCACTGGAAGGTTGTCGACGTAAAGGCCACCGTCTCCAGCACCTCATAGGCAAGCGGCGTGCCGAATTCCTCTGTCAGCCCAATGGTAAATGCCGGCCACTTCAGGACATACAGCGTGATGGCTGTTCCATCAAAATCAATGCTGTACGCCCGCTCATGGTCAAAATCAATCTCCACAAGGTTCTGGATCATCCTGGACTTCTCTTCACCTGCATTACTGTAATCATACTCCCAGACCTGCCGGAAGGAATGCCGCTGTTCCACGGTATCGCCATAGCACGCCACCCCGCCCTCCGAGGAGGTCAGCGCCGCGGCACGGATCGTCCCGTTCCCCTGGGCGGTCGTAAAATCCCAGACGAAACGGTACCCGTTTTCGATGGCCATGGATTCTGTCGTGCTGATACTCCCCCTCTTTGTCTGCGTTCCGGAATTTACATTATTGCTGGCATATGCTGTCGGCTGGTTGTCCGTAGGCGGGTAGAACAGGTTCTCATCCTCTTCCAGCGCCTGCGGGAAAAGAAAGATGCCTCCCACCGCATTGGGGCAGACCGGCGTCATCTTGAATTTGGAAGGGTTTTCCACGCCCCATGCAAACTTCGGGTATTCCGCCGCAAAGTTGTAAAACACACCCATGGGATTGATCCCAAACAGGTCATTCAGCAGGTTGGTCGCCATGTTCTCTTCCACAGCTTCCTGTTCCAGCGCCCCGGTCCGGACATCCCGAAGCTCGATCTTCATCTTCCCTTTTAACTTTTTCATCCCATCCTCCTTATCAGGTATTTCACATCTGTCAACTGATTCATGTAAGCTCACCGCTCACAAACCGGTCCTGGAATGTCCCCGCATGCAGAAAACCCTGCACCAGTACCGGCGCCTTCATGGATTCCTCAATACTGACCGTTCCATCCCAGCCCGCTCCCGCCAGGGACTGCCCGGCAACTGTGGCGACAAGCCCCTGCATCCCGATGCTCCCGGACCCTCCGGATATCTTCGCGTAAAGCTCCACACGGTTCTGCTGGTTCGCCGTCAGTTTTAAGAGCGGCCAGTACAGAAGCGCCGTGTGCCTCCCCTCCTGCCATGTCTCCGCCGGCTGGTGCATCAGGACCGCTTCCCCATTCACAACAAAACGGAATGTGACAGCCGCCTCTCCCGGAAGCTCATAGGCAACCGGCAGGCTTACCTCAATATCAGAATCCCCTTCCCCACCGGCATCCGTCCCCGGGATATGTATGGTCCCGGCTGCCGCCGTGCCCTTTACCACCGGCACGGTATCCGCCACCGTAATGACGGCCTGCGCGAAGAACTGTGCAGACTCCGCCCTTTCCGACGCCGCAAATGCCAGGCTTACAAGGTTCGTCTCCACACCGTCTTTCAAGACGATCACAGAACTGTTGCTGTAATCCGTGATGATATATTTTGCCGCTTCCGTTGTCCCTGCAAGGGAATTGAGCAGCCCTGAAATATTCTTGTCATTTTTACTTTTTACGCCTGTAAGCCTTGGGTTCTTCCCCACACCCTTTAACGCCTGCTTCCCGCCGATCTTCACCCGCATGGACGTGACCACGCCTGTCTTGTTTTCATCCGCCTGCCCGCCCCGGAAGGTAAGGACGTCCCCCAGATCCAGCGCCGGGTTCCCGATTGTCTCCGTGTCAAACGGCACATAATTGATGGCCGCCACATCATTCAGGATATTCCCGCATATCAGCTTCCTGGCATCCTCTGTCCCCAGCTGCATCAGCGGGTTCACGCCCAGGTTCATGGTAAGGCCCGTATCATGTTCCAGCGCATAATACTCCGCCACCTGCGTCTTCAGGTTGGTGGAACTGATTGCGGTATAGCTGGACACAAAATCCGAGATGCTGCTGCTAAAACGGTGTGCCTGCTCCACCGCCAGTACCGGGCTGCCCCCGAACTTCCGGAGTTCCAGCTTCCCTTCCCGGTCAATGGTAAAAAAGCCGCCAAGCACCTGTGCCACATAATAGAGCAGGTCACGGTAAGTCTCGATATCGTTGTCCTCCGCAATCCCCAGCGTCACCGCGCCGTTTGCCATCGCCTCGATCTCCGCCCTTTCCTGTGCCAGCGCCACCCCGCAGTTTACGGACGCAAGCGTCATGAAATCATAAGCATTCCCGGAAGTGCCAAAGGCAGAGAAACCCTTATCGAATTTCAGCATGGCATCATAACACTTAATGTCAATAGCCTTCACATGCCGGTCTGCCTCCGACACAAAGAAGATCCCCATCGGCACTTCATCATAGGTTCCGCCCGCCAAAAGGAGATGAAAGGTAAGCGTCAGGGAAGCATCCAGCAGCGTATACCGGTCAATTTCCGTGATCAGGGAAAGCCCCGCTTCCGCAGCATACACGCCGCCAATCGTAATCTCCGAATTTCCACAGCACTGGTAGCTGATATAGCCGCTGCCCTTCACAATATCCTGCTGGCCAAAATCATAGGACACGCCGTCCTTTGCCGTGATCCGGCCCGTCCAGTAATATTTTCTTGTATTCGCCTTCACCGCCTGCAGGAAGGCATCGCTGACAGGATACAAATGGCCACCTCCTTCCGGGCACAATAAAAAGACCGGTCTCCCGATCCAAGTAATATCCAGCGTGATATGTTTGTCACTTTGCAGCTACTTATCAAAACTCTTTCAATGTGAAGGAAACCTCCCAGAGCGATCCATACGATGTATCGCTGACCAGCTTCACCTGGTATCCGTCGATATACATCTGTGTATTCACAATGCCCATGGTCTCCGTATCCAGATACCCCACCGTGATGCCCGCCAGCTTCTTATACGCCGAAAACTTGTTGAGCCACTTCTTCGATACCCGGAAAGTGACCCCGATCTGCACCACGCCCTCCCGGACAACATCCCTCTGCGTGGTCCCTGCTTCCGTCATCCCTCCGCTGTCCGCCTCCACATCCGACAGGTTCATGGAATAAGAGGCAGGCATCGGGATATTCTCATTGTTAAAAACAAGATACTGCATATGAGCCATCTTACCTGCCTCCACTTCTCAGATTCATTCTCTGCTGGGCCGTCACCACAATCTCATCGATCATATCACCGCCGATATAAACGGGGATCACGATATCCCCGGCAGAACCGCCACCAGCCAGAGCCGTATTCAGCGCCGTATTGATACCGGAGATCAGATCACCATTGGATGCAGCCGATCCGGAATAACCGCCCTGGGCTGCCATTACCCTCGGAGTGACCGTCATATCCCCGGCCACGCCCTGCATCGCCTGTTCGATCATTCCCCGGCTTTTCTCAATGCCCTTGGCCAGTCCGCCGATAAAATCCGGCATCCAGCTCTCATAATCCGTCAACGGTCCTTCATCTGGTACAGAGAAATGCAGGAAGCTCCGGATCTTATCCGCAACAGAGGAAACCGCCTCACCGACCTTGCCGATCATGGACTTAATCCCGTTCACGATGCCGCCAACAAAGTCAGCGCCCCACTGGAAAGCCTGGGAAGCAAGCCCCTTGATGAAGCCAACAGCCTTATCAAAGCCGCCCTTCACCACTCCATAGATATTGCCACAGATATTCTTTATCCCATTCATCATCGCATTGAAGGCATTGGCCACGCCAGTCTTGACCGCATTTGCTGCATTGGCCACAGCGGATTTGATATTATTCCATGCCATTGTAACAGTATTTTTAATCCCGTTCATAATTGTCGTGATCGTATTTTTAATACCATTCCATATCGTTGTCACCACGGTTTTTATCGCATTCAGCACTGTAGTGATCGCTGTCTTAATCCCATTCCACGCCGTACTCAGGAAGGTGGAAATCGCCGTCACCACTGTGGTCACGATATTTTTGATACCTTCCCAGACTGTTGTGAAAAATGTCTTAATCGCATTCCACACGGTCATCACGGTATTTTTTATCGTGCCCCATGCCGTGGCCAGGAACGTGCTGATCGCATTTACCACGGTCATGAAGATATTCTTAATACCCTCCCAAAGCCCGGAAAAGAAATCCCTGACCGCGTTCCAGACCGTTGCCGCCGTGGTCCTGATCGCTTCCCACGCCGCCGAAAAGAACTCTTTCAAACCCTCCCACACAGCAATCGCAATCTCTTTGATGCTTTCCCACAAGTCAATCCAGAACTGCCTGAACTCTTCGCAGTTATTCCACAGATAGATAAACGCCGCCACCAGGGCAGCAACCGCCGCTATGACCAGCACAATAGGATTTGCCAGCATCACTGCGTTCAACGCCGCAAACGCCTTCTGGACAATCCCGATCACGCCCGCCAGTTTCGGAATAATCGTCATGATCGTGCCGACAGCAGAAATGACTTTTCCAACTATGATCAGTACCGGGCCGATAGCCGCAGCCACCAGCGCAATGGTCACAATAACCTTCCTTGTGCCTTCATCCATTGAATTAAGCCAGTCCACGAACTTCTGGATCCACCCCACGATCATCCGGACCGTAGGCATCAGCAGCTCGCCAAAAGAGATCGCCAGTTCTTCCAGCTGCGACTTCAATATCTGCAGCTGGCCGGCAAGGTTGTCCTGCATGGTCTCCGCCATACCGGCCGCCGTACCGTCACAGTCCGCAATGGCGCTGGATAATTTCTCAATATCCCCCTCCCCTGCATTCAACAGGGCCAGGAATCCGGACATCGCATTCTTACCCACAAGGCTTTCTGCCGCCTGCGCTTTTTCCGATTCAGTAAGGCCCGCAAATGCCGTCCTGCAGTCAGCTAGGATATCTGACAGGTCCCTCATGGAACCGTCGGCATTGGTAGTGGCAACCGTAACCTCTCCGATTGCTGAACCGCAGATCTTCACATCCCCGGACAGGTTGTTCATGATAGTGCGGAGTGCCGTACCAGCCTGTGAACTCTTGATACCGGCATTCGCCATCAGGCCGATCGCCTCCGCCGTATCCTCCGCTGAAAACCCTAAAGCGCCGGCAATCGGAGCGCAATACTTAAAGGTCTCACCCATCATGGAGACATTCGTGTTCGCGTTGCTGGAAGCCGCCGCCAGTATATCCGCGAAATGCCCGGAATCAGCCGCCGTCAATCCGAAAGCCGTCAATGCATCTGTCACGATATCGGAAGTGGCAGCCAGATCCTCGCCGGACGCAGCCGCAAGATTCATAACACCCTCGATACCGGAAAGCATATCCTCCGCCTTCCATCCGGCCATCGCCATATAGTTCATGGCTTCCGCCGCCTCGGATGCGGAAAACTTCGTTTTTTCTCCCATCTCACGGGCTTTATCCCGGAGTGATTCCAAGTCAGAGCCTGCCGCACCGGATACCGCCGCCACCTTGCTCATGGCAGAATCAAAATCAGCGGCAGTTTTCACCGCCGCCGTGCCAAGCCCTACAACGCCAGCCGTTACTGGAAGAAGTTTCGTTCCGGCATTGCTGATATTATCCCCCACCGTCTTCAGCTTCTCACCTTTAGCGGCGATTTCCTGAAGAGCCGTTCCGGAAGCCTTCGCCTGTTCCTCCAAGGCTTTCAGCTTCTGCTCTGTTTCAACGATCTCACGCTGCAGGCCGTCATACTGGTCCTGCGTGACCGCGCCGTCCTTCAGCGCCTGCTCTGCCTGCTCAGCAGCTGTCTTCAAGGTCTCCAGCTTTTCCTTTGTTTCCTTGACGGCATCCCCCAGGAGCCTGTGTTTCTGTGCAAGCAGTTCCGTATTCCCCGGATCCAGCTTCAGGAGTTTATCGACATCTCGCAGCTGGCTCTGTGTATTCCTTATTTCTGTATTGACGCCCTTAAGGGCAGTCTGCAGCTTAGTGGTATCGCCGCCGATCTCAACAGTGATACCTTGAATCCGTCCAGCCATGTGTCAGCCTCCTTCCCCTAGAATCGATCCATATCATCCTGAGATGCCAAAGTGCTGTACGCCCCCTGGTTCTCATCGTTCTGCATTTCCGTGTACATATCGTTAATGGTACCGATGGTCAGCAGGTCCATCTCCCCGATCTGCACGCCAAGCTGTACCGCCCTCAGCAATAAAAGCGGCGTTGTCATTTCCCGGTCAGTCGCTCGAAGTTTTTTTTACTCTCCACCTGCGTCTGCACATTCAGCCCCCATAATTCGATAATCTCCGGAAGCACCTGATAAATGGAAAATGTCCCAAACTGGTCAAGCCATTCATCCGGCGTGTCCGGAACACCCTTCGGATCCGCATGTTTCGCCATGATGTAGCTGATATCCTCAAACAGTTCCAGCGAAAAGGAATCCAGCGCAGAATTTTCGGGATCATTTTCATCAATCCCTTTCTGCAGGTCATGGAGATCCTTATAGATATCCCTGTGAAACCTGTTCCTGTAAATCCTCGGAATGGCCGCCGATGCCCTGAATGTCACATCCCTGCCATCAATATTCACTGTCTTTGTAAGCGCCATGTTTATTTCCTCCAATCACGATTCAGGGCAGGACCGAAGCCCTGCCCCATTGTCCTAACCCTGTCCCTGGCCGCTCCCTTCCGGCGCCGGAGACTGATATACGCTCTTATACCAGTCATTGTAGACGGTATCATCCGTATTCGCCCCGGTCTTTACCTTCACAAGACCACTCGGAAGCGGCGTCGCCGTGATCTCCAAAGATTCCGTCTGTACTTCCTTGGAATCCTCATTCGTCTTGCCCTCGATGGTCGGTCTTGCAGCGGTACAGTAATACATACAGTGCCTGATCTTTTTCTTGTCCCCGGAGAACTCAAAAAGCAGAGCGAAATGCTCCGGCTCCACCGTAGAATCTTCCACCAGGACACCGTTGGAATCCTCCGTTTCCTTCAGGATATCTTTTCTGAAGCTGTCCGGGATCAACGCGATTTCCAGATCACCCGAATACCCATTGTTCGCTACGGTAGTGTAATACACCATATCGTCCGCATAAAACGGCTCAGTATCCCCCTCTGGATCCAGAGATAAATTCACTGCGCCGGGAATCGCCACAGGCGTCCCGAATGTCACATCATTCGTATCCGGGTCAAGAGTTGCCTTCGCATAATGGCAGTTCTTCAATCCGAATTTCACCTTGTTTGTTGTGCTCGGCATAATCAACCTCTCTTTCCGCTATACCGTCATCTGGTACAGCACTTCATATAGTTTCTCTGATTCGATCCATACCTCCGATTTATTCCAGAAAAGTTCATGGCCATCCAGCACAGCCTCGACCCTGTCCTCCAGTTCCGGATCCTTCTCATCGGTATATAGTTCAATGCTCAGGCTGGAAAACTCCATGTAAACCACGTTGTCAGCGGCAAAGTTCTCCGAACCCGGAAACAAAAAGCAGATGAACGGCGGATCAGGTGCTTCCCCTTCCGCGAAATGGTCATACGCAAAAGGGATGTCCAGCTCCGCCAGCATCCGCATCACTTCTTCATGCGTCATATCTAACCGCCCTTCCGTAAATCCCTCTCAATATCCCTTGTCAGCTGCTCGATTCCTGCCTGCTCCGCCGGCGCAATATGCGGGAAAGCCCTTGTCCTTCCGCCGCCCCTCTTCGCATGTCCGAACTCCAAAAGATGCGTCAGCTGGTACCGCCTGGAATGCACCACGACCTGGATGGAATCGGACGTTTCCCTGGTCTTCTTCACCGCCCAGCTTTTGGAATACTTCCCGGTCTTCTTCGGAGCCGTACTTTCAATCTGCTTTTTCACGGTATCGCCCGCTTTCCTGACATCCTTCTTCAGGTCATCCGCCGCAAGCGTGGCATACTCTTCCATGCCCTTCATTACGGTATCCGCCAGCTGGTCAATCTTTATCGTCTGTGCCATCAGCGCCGCTCCTTCCTGCAGGTGAACTTCAGCGACTTCTTCCTGAAATTCATATGGTCGATATTTACGATGTTATAAATCCCACCCATGAACATCACCCTGTAATGCGTGGAATCAACTGCGGCAGCCCTCCGGCAATACCGGACAGAAACTGTCATGGAGAAATCCTCCACCGTAGTCCCGGCAGCCTGTTCTTCCTTGGAACCTGCCATCCCCTCGCCGCCGATCGTGGCAAAGCAGGTATAATAATCCGTCCAGGCGTTCTTATGATTGCCATACTTGTCGGCCACGGCCTCATTCTTCTGGAACGTCACTTTCGACCTCAAAGCCGCCGCATCCATCAGAATCCCTCCTTCCGGCTCCCGAATAGCAGCGCCCTGAGAGTCAGATCCATCGCATGATGGTCTGCTTCCTCCCGATGCTCATACAGATAAGCCACCGTGAACATCACGGCAATCTTCCCATTTGCACACGCATACAGATCCTCTTCATCATCCGTCCGCAGAATATCCATGCACTGCTTCTTCCCAGCCATTATGAGGTTTTCAATCAGGGCATCATCATCCTCAAAATCAATCCTCAGGTAATTCTTCATCTCTTCCACACTTACAGTCATCCGAAAACACCCCATTATCTTCTTCCACTGCCTGTTCCTCAAAACAGACACCTTAAAATCCTATCAGAGGCGGCAGGAACTTCCCACCGCCCCATGATTACAACGTCTTACGATCAGGACCCGGAAGCGGCCTTCATCTTCAAAAGCTGGATGCCCTCCGGAAGGATCACCTTGCCGTCCACACGCTCAGTCGCAACGAAGCCCACCTGCCCGTTGGTGCTGTAAAGCTCATTGAGCCTCTGGACGGTCCTGCCGGAGCGGTCAGCGATCCAGTAATTCCTGAAATCGCCGAACGCCACCGTAAGCGCGCCTGCCGCAGCAGCAGGAACATACGGGGAAGTATGGAGCTCATACCCAAGCAGCCTGTCCGGCTCTCCCGCCTGGATGGAAGGCTGCCAGAGGTACGCCCCGTTGTTGTCCTTCAGCTTGCGGATCATGGATACCGTCGCATCGTTCATAAGGAACTTCGCATTCCTCCTGTACGGACTCTTCAGCGCGTACACAAGGCTGATCAGTTCATCCGCAGTGATGGCGTTATTCGCAGCAGCCGTCACCCCGACCGTGCCGCCGTTTGCGGTAAAGATACCGGTCGGCTGCCCGGTCCCGCTGCCCACGCAGAACGCCTCTTCCTCAGCAACGCCGAACGCCCTTGCAAATTCCCCGGCAATATAAGATTCCAGGTCAAACATGGAATCCTGCAGAAGTTCGATGGAAACCTTCACAAGGTCGGTAAGCTTGTAGGCGTCAATGGTCTTCTGCCCAAAAGTCGGGCTACTCTCGGTATAAGCCCCATTCTCCGCCGTCCACTGCGCGGCGGAATGGGTAGCCGCAACCGGGATCTTCCTCTCGGCGCTTGTGGTAATGACCTTCGCAAGGCTCCTCACCACATTTGCCTCATCCAGCCCCGTCACGATCTGGCGCTCAAACTCTTCCGGCACAAGGTAGCCGCCGTCCGCCTGTACGCCCTCGGAAAGGACATTGTGGACCAGCCTCCTTCCCCTGAGATGCGCACCAAAATCTTCCTTATACGCATTGGAAGCGCGCCCGGTCTTCTCATCCGGCTTCTGCATCGCAGGCCTTCCGGTCAGAGGCATATTGACAGGCTTATTGAACTCAGCCTCCCTAGCCTCAGCCCTCTGCTGACGGTCGATCGCCACAGTCAGATCCTCAATTTCCTGCTCCATACGGCTGTAAGTCGCATTGTCCTCGGCGGAGAGCACGCCGTTCTCATTCTCATGGGCATCCACAAAATTTTTTGCAGTCTCCCAGACTTTTGCCCTCTTCTCGATCATCTCTTTGATAGTCATAGGTCTTATCCTCCTTAAATGAATCTCCTGATAAAGTTCAGGCGCTCCCTGATCTCATCAGCGGAACGCCCGTTATCAACACTGTTTTCAGTTATTTTCACCGCCCCTACCTCTCCGGCAGTTCCTTTTGCCGCTGCCCCGGCTTTTCCACCGCCGCCAGATGCTCCAGCTTTACCAATGTCATCTCCTGGCATCTTGATACGGCACTTCGCCGCGATTCTTTCCATCAGCGAATTGGTCACCGCCGCCCTGGAATAGAGCATTGACGCCTCCGGCGATTCAAGGCCTTCCGCTTCCGCCGCCTCCTGCCTCTGCAGGATACCATCCGCAAACCCAAGTTCCACCGCCCTGTGCGCATCCATCCAGGTCTCCGCATCCATCAGATGTGAAATCCTCGTCCTGCTCATACCAGTCTTAATCTCATAGGCATTCATGATGGATTCCTTCACCTCGGACAGCATATTGATTGCTTTCTGCATCTCCGCCGTATCGCCGAAAGCGATTGTCGCCGGATTATGGATCATCATCGTACTGACCGGGCTCATAAGAACCTTCGTCCCCGCCATAGCAATCACGCTTGCCGCCGATGCCGCAATGCCGTCAATCTTCACCGTGACACCGCCCTTATAGTCCATCAGCATGTTGTAGATCTGGGCTGCCGCCACGCAGTCACCACCCGGACTGTTGATCCAGACCGTGATATTCCCCTGTCCGGCATTCAGTTCTTCACGGAACAGCTCCGGCGTGACATCATCGTCAAACCAGCTTTCCTCCGCAATCGTCCCATTCAGGAAAAGCACCCTCTCAGACACCTCTTCGCCCGCCTGGTCCCTGATCTTCCTGCTTTTCCAGTTCCAAAACTTCTTCATTGAGTCTTATCCTCCCTTCATGCTCATACAGGCCATCCGGAATTACCCGCTTCCTCTCCGTTTCTTTCCTGCCGGCTGCTCCGTGTTTCCTTCCTTGCCGGATTCGCCATCGGCATTCCTTTCCGCAGAAACCCCACCGTCCGCCGCAAATATCCCGGCATCCTCCAGCTTCGTCATGTTTCCATTGACCAGGTACAGGTCGCCGCCCTGTTCCGCCGGTATCCTGTCCAGATTCTCCAGCTCCCTGATATCGTTCGCAGACATCCAGCCGTTCTGCCTTGCCGTGGCGTACCCGTTCATCCTGCTCTGGTAGTCGCCCCGCAGAAGCCCGTCCACGTTGAACTTAAAGAAGTATTTCTTCTTCTCGTCCGGTGTCAAAAGCGCCCTTACCATCGCCTGCTCCCACCGGCTCACCCATGGATCCAGCGTGTACTTCACAAATTCCAGGGACTGCTGCTCAATGTTGTTAAAGCTGCTCTTTTCCAGATCGCCGATCATATGGGGCGGCACCCGGAAGATCCTCGCGATCTCATCAATCTGGAACTTCCTCGTCTCCAAAAACTGTGCCTGCTCCGGCGAAATGGAGATTGGCGTATACTTCATCCCCTCTTCCAGAACCGCCACCTTGTTTGCATTGCCGCTTCCTCCGAAAGTCGCCTGCCACGACTCCCGAACCCTTGACGGATCCTTAATCGTGCCCGGATGCTCCAGCACCCCGGAAGGGGCCGCGCCGTTCGCAAAGAACTTGCTTCCGTATTCCTCTGTGGCAATCGCCAGGCCGATCGCATTCTTCGCCATCGCGATAGGCGAATACCCTACCAGACCGTCAAACCCTAACCCCGGAATATGCAGGACATCCGCAGGCTGGAGCCTTACCGTCCTCCCGGCCTTGTCCGTGCCCTTCCTTCCGTCCACGTCATCCACATCATAGACGGCGTATTCGTAATAGAGACGCCCATGTTCATCTCGGTCAACCCTCATCCGATCCGGCATCAGCGGATACAGGGCCACAATCTCCCCCTTGCCGTTGCGGATGATCTGCGAATAGGCATTTCCCCACAGGAGCAGATGCGTCATCAATGTCTCCCTGAAAATAAAGGAAGTCATCTCCGGGTTCGGCTCATCATGGAGCAGAAAATAAAGCGGATGTTCCACCGCCTTCTCCTTGCCGCCATCATCAGTATATCTGTAAAACTGCAGCGGCAGGCTCGCCACTGCTTCCGACAGGATCCTCACACAGCAGTACACCGCCGTCATCTGCATCGCAGACCGTTCCGTTACATACTTCCCGGAAGCCGTACCTCCCAGAAAGAAGCTGTAGCTGCTCCCGGCCGTCCTGTCCGAAGGCTTATCCCTGCTCCGGAATATTCCGCTCAAAAAACCCATATCCTTCTCCCTTTTCAAAAATTATTTAATCTGTAGCATCTTTTTGTTGACCTCCATCACCTTCAGGTTTATACTTTAATGATCTGGAAAATCCAGTTGGGCGGCCTGGGACACAAGGAGGATTTTCTATGTATCATTTCCAGTATGTTCCCAAAAGGCTATGGATGCCATTCCGCAATGAAATTATCGAACTGCTCCACGATGTCCAAAACGACCTGAGGGAGAAATTCACATTCCAATACCAGCTCATTGGCAGTGCATCCCGTAACATGGTCACCATGGACCCGGAGACGAATATCGGCTTTGATTTTGATTTCAATATCATTATCAACGATCCTGACCTGTTTCCGCCAAAGCAATTCAAGGAAATGCTCATCAGCCGAATTAACAAACATTCTTCAAAATACGGATACGGTCCCGCAGAGGACAGCACCCGTGTCATTACCATCAAAGTGAAGGACAGAAAAAACGCCAAAATCCTGCACAGCGTTGATTTCGCAACCGTCTATAATGACACAGACGATGACGGCTATGAATGCCAGTATTATATCCACAATGACAAGCCCACTGGCCGCTATCTGTGGGAAGAGCAGCCGTCCGGCTACTATGAACTCCCGGACAAAATCAATTTCTGCAAAGGAAATGACCTATGGAACAGTGAAGTAAAACCGCTTTATCTGCAGAACAAAAATAAAAACAAAAATCCCCATATAAAATCCAGGAGTATCTTTTCACAAACCCTGAATACCATCTGCTAGCGCAATGGATATTCAGATTGAGGCCGCATCATGCGGTCTTTTTTATTTAGAAAACAATCAATCCCCGGCTGTCATAAACCGATTCCCTGCTCTCATTCCCACACCGGATCGCCCTGTCCAGCCCCATGATCGTGGCAACCGCCCCGTCAATCTTCTCCGTGGACTTCTCCTTGTCCGCCTTGATATTCCCCGCCGGATCCGTCCGGATATAAATATTGTCCATCATCCACCGCAGGACCGGATGCCCTCCGTGCGCCAGATTCTTCTCCAGTGTCAGCTTCATCAGTTCCTTCGTAGGCGGCGACATATCCTTGAACCCCTGGCCAAAGGGCACCACCGTAAAGCCCATCCCCTCCAGGTTCTGGACCATCTGCACCGCGCCCCACCGGTCAAAGGCAATCTCCCTGATGTTGTACCGCTCGCCCAGCCGCTCAATGAACTTCTCTATAAACCCATAATGCACCACATTCCCTTCCGTGGTCTCCAGGAAGCCCTGCCTCTCCCACACGTCATAGGGCACATGGTCCCTCTTCACCCTCAAATCCAAAGTCTCCTCCGGAATCCAGAAATAAGGCATGATACAGAACTTATCCTCTTCATCCACAGGCGGAAACACAAGCACAAAAGCCGTGATATCCGTTGTCGATGACAGATCCAGTCCGCCATAGCACACACGCCCTTCCAGTTTCTCCGCATCCACTTTAAAAGCACAGGCATCCCATTTCTCCATCGGCATCCACCTGACCGCCTGCTTCACCCACTGGTTGAGCCTAAGCTGCCGGAAGGAATTTTCCTCCCCCGGATTCTGCTTCGCCGATTCACACGCCGCCCTCACCTTGTCAATCCCAACTGTAATATCCAAAGAAGGATTCGCTTTCTTCCAGATCTTCGGGTCCGTCCAGTCGTCCGCCTCATCCGCACCATAGATCACCGGATAAAAAGTCGCATCAATCTTCCTTCCCGCCAGAATGTCCTTCGCCTTCTGATGCGTCTCATAGCAGATGGAATTCGTGTCTGTCCCCGCCGTCGTAATCAGGAAATACAGAGGCTGCATCCTGGCGTCCCCGGAACCCTTCGTCATAACATCAAACAGTTTCCGGTTCGGCTGCGTGTGCAGCTCGTCAAACACAACCCCATGAATATTGAACCCATGCTTTGAATACGCCTCCGCCGACAGAACCTGATAAAAGCTGTTGGTCGGCTGATAGATGATCCTCTTCTGCGATGCCAGGATCTTCACCCTCTTATTCAATGCCGGGCACATCCGCACCATGTCCGCCGCAACCTCAAACACAATGGAAGCCTGCTGCCGGTCAGCCGCGCATCCGTAAACCTCAGCCCGTTCTTCACCATCCCCGCAGCACAAAAGAAGCGCCACAGCCGCCGCAAGTTCCGACTTCCCCTGCTTCTTTGGGATCTCAATATAAGCAGTATTGAACTGCCGGTACCCGTTCGGCTTCATCGTTCCGAACACATCCCTGATGATCTGCTCCTGCCAGTCAATCAACTCAAACGGCTTCCCAGCCCACGTGCCTTTCGTATGGCACAGACACTGGATAAAATCCACCGCGTGATCAGCAGCCGCCTTGTCATAATGGGAACCCTTCGCCTTAAACTTTGTAGGCTTATACTTTTTCAGCTTCCGCATCGCCATCCGCATCACTCCCCTTCAGCCACTGCCTGTACACCTGCTCGGAAATCTTTGCCATCATCACCGGCGGTACGCTCATCCCACAGATATACTGGACACTCTGGCCCATAAAGTCATAATCCTGCGGGAATGTCTGGCAGCTGATGATGTCTTTATCAGTCAGCAGCAGGCCATCGCACATGCGGTACATACTGCTCCCCGCCACAATCGTATATGCCGGCTCATCATCGGAGAGTATCGGCGTTGTAAACCCGTTATTCTTTTTCCTTCTCACCCTGGCATTGATATCAGCAATGCACCGGTCGGAAGGAATCCTGTATTTCAGCAGTTTTGCCGCTATGCTGTTCCCATCCATTGCCTTGCCATACGGATCACGGACATCGCCAAATAATACCGGCCTGGAATGAAACTCCATTGACAACTTCGGATATTCCAGATCTTTCCTGTGGGCAATAAAGAAAACCCTCTCGCGCTTCTGCGGGACACCCATCCTTGCCGCATTAAACAGGAATATCTGCACCACATACCCGGCATCATCAAAAGCCCTCACGATCTGGTTGACCCAGCCCTTTGCGTTGCCGGTAATAATGCCCTTCACATTCTCCGCAACCACAACCTTCGGCTGCAGCCTCTTCGCTATCGCTATAAAAAATAAGAACAGGTCATCCAGCCTCTGCTTAGCCTGTCCTTCCCGGAACACCTTTTCTACATTCCATCCCTCTTCCCTGCTGCCCGCTGTGGAGAATACAGAGCAGGGCGGCGAACCGTCCAGCACATCCAGGGCAAAAAGTTCCTCCGGCATCTTCTCATCCGGCAGCTTTAAGAAATCCCGGACGTCCATAAGGAAGCTGTGCTTCGGATGATTATTCTGCTTATAGACCTTCATCATGTCAGGATCGATCTCACAGTTCCCCACGACATCAAATCCCGCCAGTTTATAACCCATGGAAGAACCGCCGCCGCAGGAAAAGCAGGAAAACACGGTATGCCCATGCTTCGGCCTTTTGTCCAGATCCTCCAGCTTCCACTTCCACGGAAACTCAGTTGAACCTGAAACCGCAGTTCGGGCATTCATATTTGAACTTTTCATCCCCAAACACCTCCGCATCAAATTCCGTGGTGCCGGCCAGTTCCTTATCCGAACCCCCATCACCATCCACAGGCAGGGCTTCCGCCATGCCAAAAAAGTCGAACCCTTCCAGGTCAAGCCCTTCCAGCTCGACTTCCAGCTTCATCAGATCCCATGTAGCCTTCTCGCCGGTCTTGTTATCCAGAAACCTGTATTTCTTTTTCTGTTCCTCCGTCAGCCCGTCACATATCAAACATTCTGCGGAATCTTCGCCCAGGGCCATCAGAGCCTTATATCTGGTGTGCCCCGCAATAACCACATGATTTTCATCAACGATAATCGGCGTAATATAGGAACACTGCCGGATGCTCTCCGCCACGGCATTTACCGCGCCATCATTTTTTCTGGGATTATTCCCATAAGGCTTAACCTCCGCCAGTTTCAGTCTTTCCAGCTTCATACCTCAAACACCTCCCCGCAGCACGGACAGGCCATCATACTCGAACCGTCCTTTTCTGCCCCATCAGCCGGCAGCGCCGTCTCTGGCTGCCCGAAATCATACCCACCGAAATCCACATCACACAGCTCCGCACTCAATTTTTTCTGGTCCCAGGAAGCCATCTCTGCCGTCTTATTGTCATACAGACGGTATTTTTTCTTCTGCTCGTCCGTCAGGGTAGACACAACCACAACCTCGCATTCCTGATACCCCAGCTTCTTCAGCGCCTTATACCTCGTATGCCCCGCCAGGATTACGCCATCCTCATCAATGACAATCGGCGCGATATAAGAGCACTGCCGGATGCTCTCTGCAACATCATCCACCGCCTCATCATTGATCCTCGGATTATTCTCATAAGGCTTCAATTCCGAAAGCTTTTTCTTCACATACTCCATAGAAATCCTCCCCATCTCTTCCTCGCCATCAGTAAACACTTCATTTTCTTCGCCGCCGGCAGATATCCCGTCTTCCCTGCCGCCAACAGGCATTCCATTTTCTTTGCTACCAGCAGACAATCCATTTTCCCTGACATCAGCAGATGACCTGTCTTCCCTGACACCAACAGATGCCCCATCATCCCCTGCAAGCCCAATCTCCGCCAGCCTTTTCCTGAAATCAAAAAAGAATGCCCTCCCACTGACTGGCATCCCCTTTTCCCTACACTCATCCTCAAAATCAAAACGAACCTCCAACTCCCGCACGCTGTAATCCTTGCGGAACTTCCTCCATGTCCGCCCGTCCCATTCCCCCAGCTGCCGCCAGAGCGCCGGGAAATGCTTGTATAATTGCCTGAGTTCATCCAGCGACTGCAATGGGCAGCACCAGCACGACACGCGCCTGAAATACCGGTACAGCCCGCCCCAGTCATATCCTCTTTCATAACAATATTTCAGGCAGTCTTCTTCCGTCATGCTCCATTCCACCAGAGGATGCCTGCAGCAATCCCTCCGGTTCTGCCTGCGCCGCATCCGGTATCCCTCATCTGCGGCAAGCCCGACATATTCAATGACCTCATATTCATTCCTCAGCCTGGAAAGATACTTCTCCCTGGGGATATCCTTGAGCATCTTCGTACACCACCTGAGCTTCGGCCCCGGCCATCCATAACCCCTGATATCCGTCCCGTACTTCTGGACTATCTTGGAATCCGCTTTCCGTTTTTTGACCCCTTCCAGCATCAGATACTCAAAAGTGACATCCGCTTTCACGACCGTGACCGACATCCCGATATCCCGCTCCACCTTTGCGATATGCCCATACATCTCAGGAAACTCCAGCCCGGTATCACAAAAGAGGATGCAGTCAATCTGCATCCTCTTTTCAACCATCTTCAAAAGCATCGCTGTGGAATCCTTGCCCCCGGAAAACGATACCACATTATAAATTTTCTTCTTCCCATCCATCACGGTCCATTCCTCACCCTGAGCAAATGTTCCATCAAATCATCCTGCGGATTTGCCCCGCCATACTCCACGGAGCAGTTTTCCTTCACGATCTGATATATCTGATACCAGCACTGGTTTACCTGCTTCAGATAATTCTGGCTCATCGTCACATACGGACTCGTTATCGCCGCACCCGTAGTCGGATGCTTCGCTAGGAATCCGTATTCCGATATGCATGTCTCGCACTGTACCCATCTGGATACCGACATCGCATACTGCTCGATCAGCTGAGTGTTCACAAGCCTGTCGCATCCTCTTTCCTTCAGCCAGAGGAAAGTGCTCCTGAACACATCCTCCGCACAAAGGTCAATGCCACTCTTCTGTGCAGCCTTCAAAAAATCCTTCACCGGCGGCACTTCTTCGCCGCTTATCTCCGCAGGCTCCGGAAAGTCAATGACCGTAGCTGCAAGCCCACTGTCAATCTTTTCAGTCAGAGCCTTGGACTTCCTGCCGGAACCGGCTCTCGCACCGCCGCGCATCGTCCCGTCTTTGGCCATTTCCCATCACCTCAATCCCCTGCAGGGATAATACCCCGTTTGAAAACCCATTTTTGTGTATGACACCCCCGCACCGTTCCCTGGAGAATATACATCCGGGGATTTTCACTCCCCCTGCCGCCTTCCCCAGCGGTCACCACGCTCGGCATGGATGCGCGAGTGACACGACTTGCACAGCGTGATCAGATTGCTCCGGTCATGCGTGCCACCTTCACTCAGCGGCTTCTTATGATGCACTTCCTCAGTCTCTGCAATGATCCCACGCTCGAAGCACTGCTCACAAAACGGATGCTCCATCACATACTTATCGCGGATCCTCTTCCATGCCCGTCCGTAACGCTTCTTAGTCCTGGGATCTCTCCCGTATTTCTCATACTCGCTGTTCACCTTCGTCTGGTGTTCCGGGCAGTATCTCCCTTCCGTAAGATTCGGACAGCCCGGATAAGCGCACGGCCTCTTCGGTTTTCTCGGCATCTGTCCACCTTCTTTCTCCATAGAAAAAGCCGCCGCAGATTTCTCCGCAACGGCTTCCTCATCCTTCACTTTTGCCATCTTAACAATACCACAAAGGCGTACTGTATTTCTCTGAATTTTACTGTAATGTTTCAGGGACCTCGATAAAATCCAGCGCTTTCCTATGGAGCCGGAATACATTATCGATACCATAGCCAAGATCCCCTGCAATCTGCTCCCATCCCACATAGTTCAGATACCGCAGTTCCAGTATCAGCTGAAGTTCCGGATCATCCACCTGCTTGATGCAGTCCATGGTCTCTTTCTTCAGGTCTACCAGTTCCAGCATGTCCGCATTGATCTCCGTCTTGATATCGATGATCTTCACAAGGACATCCTCCATTTTGTGGACGTTCCTGTTCGGGCTTCCCGGCATATCCGAATATGTCACCGTCGCCTTTGCCGCCAGATCGTTCAGGAGCTGGATCTGCTCCAGCTTGTTCTCTATCCGCTGGTCCACCCTGTACGCCCTCATAAGATAATTCTTAGCCGCTGTCTGCTGTCTGTTCATAATCTGCCTCCGATTGAAAATATTTTGTTTCCCCTCGGATTGACTCTGGTTTACTCTGATTGCGTTATCTCTCCCTGAAGCTTCCGGATCATGTATTCCCCATCCACGCTGGTCAGCATACTGTACCAGCCGGAACGGAAAAACCTCTCAATGCTTAAGGCTTCACTCCTGGCATCCTTATTTATCGGATACGTTTTTATCTTCTTCAACGCCACCCTGTAATCGGTAACTGCCTGAAGGATGACCGCATTGGCAAGCCTCTCATACGGATTCTCCGCCAGATTCTTATTTACCGCCATAGGCACCTACCTCCGCTTTCACGGCATCGATCAGTGCCTTCTGCGTCGTCTTTTTCCCCTGCAGGGCTTTCAGGATATGCTCATCGATCGTACCCGCCGTAAGGATATGGATATTGGAAACAATACCGGAAGCCTGACCCTGGCGCCACAGTCTTGCTATTGTCTGCTGGTACAGTTCAAGGCTCCATGTCAGACCGAACCAGACAAGGATATTGCCGCCGGCCTGAAGGTTCAGCCCGTGGCCGGCAGAAGCAGGATGGATAAGGCCAACTTCAAAGCTGCCCCTGTTCCACTCCGCGATATTGACATCCGTATTGATCCTGCCGTAACGGTATCCCAAAGAATCAAGCCTCGCCGTGATCCTGTCCAGATCATGCTTAAACCAGTAAGCCACCAATACCGGCTGGCCGTTCGCCGCCTCAATGACATCCTCCAGGGCATCCAGCTTCCGGTCATGGATGCAACAGATATTGCCGTCATCCTGATAGATCGCCCCGTTTGCCATCTGTGACAGCTTCCCGGAAAGCACCGCCGCATTCGCAGCTGTGATCTCACCATTCGGAAGGTTTATGACAAGCTGCTCCGCCATCACCCGGTACAGATATTCCTCATCCTCACTCATAGCCACAAAATGCCTGGAATTTACCAAAGAAGGCATCTTCAGGTAATCCTTCGCTTCCATAGAGATCGTGATATCGGAGATCTTGTCGAAAATCTCTTCCTTCGCCCCCGGACGCAAGTCATAACTGTAAACAATCTGGCCATTTGTGGCTCCCGGCGTAAAATAATCCGCCCGGTACTGGCCGATCAGCCTCCCAAGCCTCTTTCCCATATCCAGACACTTGTATTCAGCGAAAAGATCCATCAATCCGTTGCTCGTCGGTGTACCGGTCAGGCCAACAACCCTCTTTATCCTCGGACGCACCTTCATGAACGCCTTGAACCTCTTCGACTGCCAGTTCTTAAAGGATGAAAGTTCATCCAGAACTACCATGTCATATTCAAAGTAAGTCCCGCTCTTGTCAATAAGCCATTGCAGGTTTTCCCTGTTGATCACATAGATATCCGCATCCGCGTTCAGAGCCGCTGCCCTCTCCGCTGCCGTGCCAATCGCCACACTGATCCTCAGGTTGTGCAGGTGCTCCCAGTGTTCCACTTCCTGCTTCCAGACACTTCCGACCCTCAAAGGGCAGACCACCAGCACCTTCATCACTTCAAAATCGTCATACATCAGGTCATTGATCGCCGTAAGTGTAGTCACCGTCTTTCCCAGGCCGCACGAAAGCAATAATGCCGCTATTGGATTCTTTTTTATAAAATCCACGCTGTATACCTGATATTCATGAAGATCCTCTCTTCTTAAAAATTCCATCACAAACTCCTTTCTATCTCGTCAAGCAGAGCCGGTATCTGATCCGCATCGTCAAGGATGTGCGCCTTAAAGCCCAGCTTCTCCAAAAGCCTGTGCCTCGACACCTGCAGATATCTCGGCTTCTCGCCCGGAGCCTTGACTTCCACCATCCCGAAATGCTTTCCCGGCAGAAAGACAAGCCTGTCCGGCACCCCGTCAAATCCCGGTGACACCCACTTCGGACATATCCCGCCGCGCTTTTTAACCTCGCTGACCAGCTTCTGCTCTATCTGTTTTTCTCTCATTGCAAACCTCCGAAATGCCTCTGGTGTAAGTCGGTGTACCTCAAAACATAACTTTTATATAGGGACATTTTTTATCGTCCTATGGGACTTTTATGATATGAGTTACACCGACCTGCACTTTGGCTTAAAATCAAGGTTTTCAGGACTTCCACAAAATTTTAAAAAGTTACGGAATGACCTTCACCCTCTTACATCAAACTGAAAAAGTTTACGAAATGGCCTTCACCGGCCATCACAGGAAATCCTGTCCGTCCTTCAGCGCCAGACCATAGACCATCGAACCGTCCTTCGTGCGCTTCCTGTTGAATCCGGCGTTTTCCAGAGCCGCATAAAAGTCAGATGTGCTCCGGGCGAACTCCGCATTGCCCGCGCAATAGGAGCGGTACGCCTGGTACAGCTTCCCAGACTTCTCATTCAGGTCATTCCTGATATCACAGCAGTCATCGATAAACTGGCCCATCCAGTTATTGTCCTCACGGTATTTATTGATGGCATCCTGGACAGCCTTTGGAAGCGGTGTCCTGAAATCAGCCGCAATGGCTTTCCCCGCGCCTTCGATGATCCACTTCATCACGTAGCCGCCGGCATGGTCATACAGATAATCCGCATAGTTCTTGATATCCGCATCGCCCTCGATCCTGGCATTGAAGGGGATCACGACCAGCCTCCGCCAGATACCGTCATCATTGGCCCCTACCTTCGGCAGATGGTTGGTATAGAGAACCAGCGTATGTGACGGCACAAAATGGAACGGAGCCTTGTATTTCTTCTCCGCCTGGATCTCATCCGTGGAGCACAGCTGCTTTACCACAGACGTGTTCAGCCTCATCCCTTCCTGCATCTCTGAGGAAATGATGAGTCTGCGCCCCTTCAGTTCCGCCAGTTCCGGCATGATGTTCCTCTTGCACTTCATTGTCAGCGATTCCGCCGACAATTTCCCTGCGTAAGTCCCCATTACCCTGAATACGGTATTCCAGAAGGTGGACTTCCCATTGGCCCCGCCGCCATATGCGATGATCATGTGTTCCTGATAGACCTTGCCGACCGCCGCCATCCCGACCACCATCTGGACATAATCGATCAGTTCCTTATCCCCGCAGAAGAACAGTTCCAGACAGGCATCCCACAGATCCCTGCCCTTATCATCCGGGGAGCAGGAAGTGATCTTTGTGATCAGGTCAGCCGGATCATGCGGCCGCACACCGGTCAGCCCTTTCTCCAGGTCAAATGTCGCATACGGCGTATTCAGAAGATTCTCATCCTTATCCAGATCCGCCACATTCACGCCCACCATCGGCTTCGCAGTATTGGCCGTCGCCGTGATGTACTTGTAGTCCCGTCTCTTCAACACGAACTTCCTGTAATTGTTGGCACCGATCAGCATGAACAGGAGCGGCTTCGTGTCCTGCGTGATGACCTTCGCAATCTCTTTTTCCCCTGCCATCACAATCTCCTTCGGGATTCCCGCCTGGACCAGGGCATTCTCCACGGAAGCCACCTCATCTTTTGCATCCTTGATCTGAAGGTCAAGGAACTCTTCCACAGCTCCGACCGCCAGCTGCTCATCCTCTATCCAGCACTGCCCGTCATAGCGGATATACCCCGTGGCCGGACTGTACTTCAGTTCTTCGCCATACTCCCGGACAAGCACCTTCGCCTCATCCATGTCAGTGTAATCCTCCGGCTTCAGATATCCGCCAAACTCTTCGTTATATTTATCCGGCGGAACATAATCCGGCTGCTTCACGACCACTTTGCTGTAAAACTTCTGCGCACTATGCCAGATGGTGGACAGTTCCCTGTCCGGCAGGGGCGGATCACATTTCCCGGCGTGTTCCAGGAACGCTTCCTTTGCCTTATCCGTGTCGCCGTACTTCTTCAACACCCTGACCGCGAACCGGCTCATGGTATTGTTCCTGCTGCCCTGCAGGATCGGACCGGAACTGCTGCCGGAACTCCCGCCGCCTGTTCCTTCCTCTTCATATACCGGCTCGACTTCCTCATCCACGGTCAGCCATCCTTCATGCCAGATGCATTCCCCCACATCCGCACCATAGATGAACCTCGCCGCATCCAGGGCATTGCCATCGAAGAAATCCCACCTCTTATGGATCCCAGCCTTCAGTGCCTTGTACTCATCCGCATCCGTGATCACTCCCGTTTCAAAATACACATGCATCCTCGGTCTCGGGCCCACTCCGTGCTTATCTTTCATGTGATGGCGGCTGAACGCTATCACATAGGAAAAATCCCCCATTATCTCATCCAGCTTCTCCGGCGTGATCCAGTCCTCCGGATCCTCAGAATGGTCATTGTCGATATCCATGACCACCACGTTTGTCCGGATAAAGTTTTTGACGCTGCGGTAATTCTTCCGGTACTCACCGCAGATATGGTCCATCTTGACGGCTTCCCGCAGTTCTTCCGGCGTCGATACTTCCACCCTGTTGGGATACAGGCAGTTCTTCTCGGCACCAGCCACGTCAGCCGTCTGCAGCACTAAACGCATATCCCTTCCTCCTTCTTGAAAACAGTGAGGCACTATGCCTCCTACTGCTCAAAGGAGATTTTCCCGCCGTTTTTCTGACTTTTTACGAAAGGAATTTTCGCTTCCTTTTATATGCGCACAGCGCCTCTAAAACTTTTTCCGGAACAGTTCAGAAAAACAGCCCCCCTTTTCTCCTTTGAACATTGAAGGAAGATGAGGCTCGAAAAAAAGCAGAAAAACAACTCAGAAAATCACAGCCCAAATCTCCTTTGCACATTAGGAAGGCAGTTAAGCAATCCGGAAAGGAAGGTGCTGCAGATGCAGAAAGAATCCACTGAAAGAACCGCTTGCCTCTCAGCTGAGGATGAAGACCTTATCGATACCCTCATCGCCATCAGCGTAGTGGCCAAGCGGCTCGCAGGCAAACTGAAGACAGAACTGACAAAGGAAGGAGAAAGCCAAAATGAGCAAAATGAGTGAACTGTCCATGCTGCTCGACGACCTGATCGACTGCGGCAGGAAGCTGACAGAAACCGCCCAGGCACTCAAAGACTTCTACTCATCCCCGGATAAGGAACCGACGGCAAAGCCCGCACCGAAGTCAAAGAAGAAGGAGCCTGAGCCTATTAAGGAAGAGGATCCGGCAAAGACCTATACAAAGGAAGACGTCCGCGCGATCCTCTCCGCCAAAGCCAATGAAGAAGACGGCAGATTCAAAGCAGATGTCAAAGCCATCGTGAAAAAGTACGGCAACGGAGGCAGCCTTACGAACGTCGATGCAAAAGACTATCTCGCCCTTGTGGAAGAGATCGGGAAGATAGGAAATGCCGGTTAAACACGCATTCCTCTCCGCCTCCGCAAGCCACAGATGGCTCGAATGCCCGCCCAGCGCAAAGCTGTGTGCGGAACAGGACGACAGGGCAAGCCCCTACGCCAAACAGGGAACCGACGCCCACGCCTTATGCGAATACAAGGTATTGACGGCTCTCGGAAGACCTGTGAAAGACCCGGCAGAGGATCTGGATTACTTCGATACAGAGATGGACAACTGCACCGACGAATACTGTACCTACGTCATGGAACAGCTGCAGGAAGCCGGACAGTATTGCAAAGATCCGGAAGTCCTTGTCGAACAGCGACTGGATTTTTCAAGATGGGTGCCAAACGGTTTCGGAACCGGGGACTGCCTCATCGTCGCTGACAAGGTTCTTCACATCATCGATTTCAAATACGGACTCGGTATCCTTGTGAAAGCTGAGAACAACCCTCAGATGATGTGCTATGCCCTCGGCGCATTGGAGATCTACGACGGAATCTATGATATCGATACCGTCCGGATGACAATCTTCCAGCCACGCAGGGAAAATATCAGTACCTATGAGATGGACAAGGCGGATCTGCTCCATTGGGCGGAAGCCATCCTGAAACCTACTGCGGAACTCGCCTATGTCGGCGGCGGCGAATTCAAGGCCGGGGACCACTGCCAGTTCTGCAAGGTAAAAGCGACATGCCGCAAACGCGCGGAACACAACCTTGAAATGACCAGATATGACTTTGAGATGCCCACCAACTTGGATAAGTCAGAGATAGCCGCCATCCTCCCCCGGATCGACGATCTGGTGGCATGGGCAGGCGACATCAAGGAATATGCCCTCCAGCAGGCCATGTCCGGAACAGAATATCCCGGATACAAAGTCGTGGAAGGCAGGTCAGTCAGGAAATATACCAATGAAGCAGCTGTTGCGGCAGCCGTAGCCGATGCCGGATACGACCCTTATGAAAAGAAGGTTCTCGGCATTACGGCAATGACTTCCCTTCTCGGAAAGAAGAGATTTGAAGAACTTCTGTCCGGCTTCATCACAAAGCCGCCGGGCAGGCCAACACTCGTGCCAGATTCAGACAAAAGGCCAGCACTCAACACGGCAAAAGACGATTTCAAAGACGAATAGGAGGAAAATATTATGCCGAAATTTATGAACATCACTAAGGTTATCACAGGAGTCAACACCAGATGGTCCTACGCCAACGTATGGGATCCCAAGTCAATCAACGGCGGGACGCCTAAGTACAGCGTATCCCTCATCATCCCGAAGTCCGATACCGCGACCATAGAGAAGATCAAGGCCGCCATCCAGGCCGCCTATGAGGAAGGCCAGAGCAAGCTGAAAGGCAGCGGCAAGTCCGTTCCCGCGCTCTCCGCCATCAAGACCCCTCTCCGCGACGGCGATGCGGAAAGACCGGACGATGAGGCTTACAAGAATAGTTATTTCATCAACGCCAACAGCGCATCCGCTCCGGGCATCGTTGACGCAGACAGAAACCCTATCCTGGAACGCTCCGAAGTCTACTCCGGTGTGTACGGCAGGGCATCCATCAACCTGTATGCCTTCAATTCCAACGGCAACCGGGGCATCGCATGCGGTCTGAACAACCTTCAGAAGATCCGCGACGGTGAACCCCTCGGAGGCAAATCCAAGGCTGAGGACGACTTCGCGGCTGCAGACGATGAGGATGATTTCCTCGACTGATACAAAGCACAGCACTGACACATACGGCCGCATGGACTGTCTCTGCCGCCACTCTTCTGAAAGGAATGGTGAAAATCTATGACAAGCGAAATAATAATCAATTTTATGGACTCTGCGATCAGGGGATCGCTCTTCGGCATCTGCATCGGACTCTGGGGATTCGGCATCGTGGCAATCTGGAAGTGGTTCATCGGACTCTGCAAGAGGATCCTGCACTGGCTTTTCCCGAAATGCAGATGGTTCCAGCCAAAGACAGATAACGCAACAGAATCAGAGTAAAGACAGGGACGGCAGGGAATCATCATCTCTGCCGTCTTTTGAGACAGGAGATCCTATGAATAATCTAGAAATTGATATCGAAACATACAGCAGCATCGACCTAATGAAATGCGGTGTTTATAAATACTCGGAAGCGGACGATTTTGAGATCCTTCTATTCGGATACTCCGTTGACGGCAGCGAAGTCCAGGTAATAGACCTGGCCTTCGGTGATGAGATCCCGGAAGACATTCTCGCCGCCCTCGCAGATGACTCCGTGACCAAGTGGGCTTTCAACGCTTCTTTTGAGCGCGTCTGCCTCTCCAACTGGCTGAAACGCCACCATCCGGAACACTTTTACGGATACAGCATCCCGGAAGACCCCGCTTCAAAATACCTGGATCCTTCTTCATGGAAATGCACCATGATCTGGTCAGCCTATATGGGACTTCCCCTCTCGCTAGAAGGCGTGGGCGCTATCCTGAAGTTGCAGGATCAGAAGCTGAAGGAAGGCAAAGACCTGATCCGCTTCTTCAGCAAGCCCTGTGCGCCCACCAAGTCAAACGGCGGACGCACACGGAACCTCCCCCAGCATGACGGCGAAAAGTGGCTACAGTTCAAATATTACAACAAGCGTGATGTGGAAGTGGAAATGGGGATACAAAAACGCCTCAGCAAATACCCTGTCCCGGATTTTGTCTGGGATGAATACCATCTCGACCAGGAGATCAATGACCGGGGCATCGCCCTGGATATGGCTGTAGTAAGGAACGCCATCTCTTTTGACGACCGTTCCCGCGATGAACTTACCTCCGCCATGCAGGAGATCACCGGCCTCGAAAACCCGAACAGCGTACAGCAGATGAAGCAATGGCTCTCTGACAATGGCGTGGAGACAGAATCCCTAGATAAGAAGGCTGTGAAGGAACTGATCAATACCTCCGACAGCCAGGATGTCCTGGATGCGCTCATGCTCCGCCAGCAGCTCGCGAAATCTTCCGTGAAGAAATATCAGGCCATGCAGAACGCCGTCTGCATGGACGGCAGGGCTCACGGCATGTTCCAGTTCTATGGAGCCAACCGCTCCGGTAGATGGGCCGGCCGCCTGATACAGTTGCAGAACCTCCCGCAGAACCACCTCCCCGACCTGGAACAGGCCAGACAGTATGTGACTTGCGGGGATTACGAGATGCTGGATCTTCTCTATGATTCCGTGCCTACAGTTCTGTCTGAACTAATCCGGACAGCCTTCGTACCCCGTCCAGGATATAAGTTTATCGTCAGCGATTTCTCCGCCATCGAAGCCAGAGTCCTTGCGCACCTCGCAGGCGAATCCTGGCGCTCCAAAGTATTCGCGGAGGGAAAGGACATCTATTGCGCCAGTGCAAGCCAGATGTTCGGTGTTCCCGTGGAGAAGCATGGTATCAACAGCCATCTCCGCCAGAAGGGAAAAATTGCGGAATTAGCTCTCGGCTATGGCGGCTCCATCGGCGCACTCACATCAATGGGCGCACTTGAAATGGAGCTTTCAGAGGAAGACCTGCAGCCCCTTGTAGACGCTTGGCGTTCCTCCAACCCGCATATCACTCAGTTCTGGTGGGATGTGGACCGTGCGGTCAAGGCAACTATAACAGAACACCTGCAGACGGAAGTAAACGGCATCCGGTTTTATTACAAGAGCGGTATGCTTTTCATACGTCTTCCTTCCGGGCGCAATTTGGCTTACGTGAAGCCCCGCATTGGCGAGAACCGGTTCGGCGGGGAATCTGTCACCTATGAAGGCGTAGGCTCCACAAAGAAATGGGAACGCATCGAATCCTACGGTCCTAAGTTCGTGGAGAATATTGTCCAGGCCATCAGCCGCGATATCCTCTGCCATGCCTTGAAGACCCTCAGGCACTGCTTCATCGTCGGACACGTCCACGATGAACTGATTATAGAGTGTAGCCCCCATGTTGACCTGAATGCCGTCTGCGAACAAATGGGCAGATCCCCTGACTGGATGCCGGACATCCTGCTGCGGGCGGATGGATATGAGACCATGTTTTACAAGAAGGATTGATATAACGATACCGCCGGGACAGCATTATCCACTGTCCGGCGGTATCGTTTTTCTTACATATAATCCACTGTGCCTTTGAACTCATCGAAGATAGGTCTCAGCCTCTTCAGCCACCCATACAACGTCTTGTCAGATTTCTTCATCCCTGCTGCCGCTTCTTTCATCTTGACTTCTTCACCAAGGATCTCAATCAACTCTGTATAATGTGCATACTTCGGATACTTGGCTCTGACATACTCGATGAAATCATGCAGCATCCTCAAATAATCATCTGCTACAGAATACCTGCCGCCCTCCGGTTCATACGGACCCACATTTCCGTCCTTATCTCTCAGTTCAAGTGATGAGAATGACACCATCCCCTTCACCGGGCGGAACTGCCTGTTAAACGGACACATCGTACAATCCACAGCAACGGTCTTCTTCTCGCCTTCCTTGCCGTTGAAATTCGGATTCTTAACCCTGAGCGGGCAACGTTTCGACTTGCCGTTCTCACCGCAGATGATACACCTCTGATCCTGCTTCCAGGCATCTTCCTGTCTCCACTGCTCCCTCTTGTAATCCTGGTACATGTTGCGATCGGTCACCTCGAACTTGAATGCAGGTACCGTTTTCCCCTCCACGATCATACTGGAAAGTTCAACATTCAGACCTTCATACTTTGATGACCTCTTGAAGTCCGCGATGCCTTCTTCGTTTGTCTCGACATAGATGAACAGCTTGCCGTCATCCTCAACAATAGCCTCAGATTTACTCTTATACATAATTTTTCTCCTTTTCACAGCGATTGCTGGATCTCGGAGAATGCACATATCTGAGGCATCCCTTATTACCGTTGCAAGACAAAAGCGCACGACAACAAGGAGGTGAGCACAAAAGTTTTCAGAGATAGCCTATCAGCTATTCTCTTTAACCTGATATGTGCATCCTCCTGCTTTCGCGCGCTTTCGATCTAAGCAATCAGATTTTCATTTTTCAAAGTTCAATTAATGATGTTGTTGCCCTACACAGTAGGCGATCGTATTGTCTCCATAGATTTGCTCCTATTTTCTAAAGTGATTAGTCAGCTTTATAAAATCTATCTTTTTATTTTGGGATAGAATCTTTCCAAATCAACATTTGACCTTTTCACTATCTGTTGTTATAATAAAAATTAGATCCTAATCTCCCGAAATTGTTATACATAGGTTTTAAGCTTATTCCCCAAATCCC
>CAJUFB010000039.1:21358-33921 GCA_910585805.1 uncultured Acetatifactor sp. | reverse complement strand
CGCTTGTGTTGAGCCAGTAGGCAACTGGAAAGGCTTCCGGTTCTGCGCGTAACAGATCTACATAATTAATCACATCCCAGGGGCAGTATACCTCTGTATCTCCAAAGCAGTATCCGTCATACCATTCCCGGATGAGTTCAAATTTTTCTTCCAGATGATAATATTCCAGTAATTGCTTTATATCCTCAGAGGTAAAGCCAAACTGCGATGCAAACCTGTTGTCTGTGATGGAGAAGACCTTCAGGTTGTTCAGTCCTGTAAAGATGCTCTCTTTTGCAATGCGGAGACATCCTGTCAGGACAGCAAACTGCAGGTTGTCATTGGTTTTAAGCGCCTGGCTGAACAGGTTCCGTATCAGGGTGACCATTTCGTCGTAATAGCCGTAGTGCCTCGCCTTGTCCAGAGGAACGTCATATTCGTCAATCAGGAGAATTACTTTCTGGCCATAATGCTTCCGGAGCAAATTTGACAGAATGCGAAGACTGTCAGCAAGCAGCTCATCTGACATGGAAAATCTCTGGCGCCCCTCCGGGTCTGCCGCTGTCAGCTGCCTGTAGCTTTCCTTTTCTCCATCATCCAGTTTCGGGCTTTCACTGAGAAAATGGAACCGAAGAGCTTCATTTCCAATAATAATGCGGAGCATGGCCTTCGCCCCGGCAAAGTCCATGGCGCTTACTCCTTTCAGGGTAATCGATATTACAGGAAATTTTCCCATGTATTTTTCACAATAGCCCGGTTCTCTGCTGATTTCCAATCCCTCGAACAGTTCGCCGTCACACCCATATTCGAAGAAATAGCGGAGCATATTCATATTCAGGGACTTCCCGAATCGCCGGGGACGGGTGAAGAGGTTTACTTCTCCCCAATTTTCCAACAGTTCTTTAATGAATCCTGTCTTATCTATATAGTAAAAGCCTTCGGTTCTCATTTTTTCGAAGTTTTCAATGCCTATAGGCAGTTTAACGTTTTGATTCATACCAATAACCCTTTCGCTTTAAAGCCTGTTCGGGGCTTTCCGCCCGGGCATAGTACAGCGCCCGTTCCACATGCTTGTCAATCTGAGCCAGTTCAGCTGTCAGCTTAAATCTATAATTTTTTCACTTTAGCCTGTTTCTGAAAGAACGCTATACCGTAACATAGTATCTGTTTATAGCCATAAAGTCCTTCCGCATATTTTTCCGTGATAATCTGGTCGATTGCTTTCGCGCAGTCCTTGTCCATATCGGTCTCCTTCTTTGACTTTTTTGCCTCTATGATGACTGCGCGGCGGTTTCTTTTATCTTTGAGCAGTATATCCGGTCTGCCCAGGCCCTTCTCTTTATTGGATTCCACATTGTAACCGCGCCCCACAAAGATTCCGGCAAGGAACGCATGGTAATAGTCTTCATGATAGTCATTGTAGCTGATTGTGTACCACAATAGTTCTGATATCAGTCTGGTTGCTTCCGTTTCATCTCCTTCCCACAACGCATTTATGAGGCGTTCCAGTTCCAGGGTGTCCGCAGTCTTCTTAAAATAAGCAACTACGGTGTCCTCAAATATGGAGGCGACTTCCCGGTTGGGAATTTTCAGCGAAACTGTTTCTCCGTATTCTTCCGTGTTGGCTTTTGTGAGATATCCGGTCATGAGCAGTACACTCCACAGATGGTCCTCCGATGCGTGAAGGGTATCATAAGTAAGTTCATCGGAAATTGACTGGGTTATGGTTCCGCCATTCAGGAGAATTTCGAATTTTTCCGTTACATCAAAATCTGTCCGTTCCACAAAAGTAAGCAGGATTCCGTTATGGCTTGTGAACTTCCAGTAATTTTTGGGCCTTGCATCGGTTCTCTTTTTTAAGGCTGACATATAATTCATGACGTCCCAGGGACAGTATAAACGGTTGTTGCCGAACAGATAGCCGTTATACCATTCTCTGATACTATCTGCCCTGTCCTGTCTGTCGGCAGCAGATAACATGTTGTTCACTTCCTCTTCGGAAAAGCCAAAGTATTCGGAAAAGTCCTCGTCCAATACGGAATAGGAAGCAAAATTATTGGTACCTGTAAATATGCTCTCCTTTGCAATGTGAAGGCAGCCTGTTACTACTGCGAATTCCAGAAATTCATTATCTTTAAGCGCAGTACTCATGATTCCTCTGATTATACCAAGCATGGAAGAATAATACTTATTCTCTTCCGTATTCTTTTCACTCGCCCTCGCAAGCGGCACATCATACTCGTCTATCAGGAGGATGACCTTTTTGCCGTAAACGGTATACATCATCCGCATGATAGTTTTCAATGAATTTTTTAATGCATTTGATTTTGCGGATTTAGACTTTAAACCGGCGAAAACTTCTTTATCTGCCGTATCAATTTCGGCATAATTTATCAAATACGCCAACTCAATGCAAACCTCGGATATTCTGTATACAAGCATATCATATGCGTCGTTAAAATCATCTGCTTCCACATCCTTAAACGAGATATAAAGCACGGGATACTGATTCATCCACTTTTCGCAAAACTCTTTATGTTTTGTAATCTTAAGACCTTGAAAGACATCTCTGCTGTCTTTACTTATGCTGAAAAAGTTTAACAGCATGCTCATCATAAGCGTCTTGCCAAATCGCCGGGGCCTGGTAAACAGAGTGACCTGATTGCCTGTCTCTTCCACAAGTTCATATATGATATCCGTTTTATCGACATAGTAATCGTTGGATTTACGCAAAGCCTCAAAATCAGATTTGCCCACTCCTACTTTAAACTCCATTTAGAGCCTCCTGTTCTTTTTCTTCGGCCAATCAGTGTAATAAAACTGATACCCCATCCCCCGCCGTGTCTTAATACAGTCCGGCAGACCCAGTTCCGCCAGTTTTCCCCGCAGCCGGGTTATATTTACGCTCAGGGTATTATCGTCAATATAGATATGAGCATCCCATAAAGCGTCAATCAGGTCTGCCCGGGAGACAATTTCACCGGTATGCCGCATAAGATGAACCAGAATCCGCAGTTCATTTCGGGTCAGTTCGATGCATTTGCCGCCGGCGGATGCCGTTCCCCGGGTTAAATGGACGGAAAGTCCGCCTGCTTCCACCATGTCCGGTTGCTGCACACTTGAAGTACGGCGCAGAAGGGCATTGATATGCGCCAGGAGAAGAGGTGCGTTGTAGGGCTTGACGATATAATCATCACCTCCCAGATTCAGTGCCTGAAGCTCATCCAGAGCGGAATCCCGGCCGGTGAGAAAGAGGATGGGAACCCGGGATATCCGGCGGATTTCCATGCATAAGGTAAAGCCGTTCTTTCCCGGCAGCCCCAGATCCAGTAATATAAGATCGCAAGGGGCGGAAAGCGTCTGTTGTAATCCGTGACGGGAATCAAATTCCACAAACTGTCCGATAATGTCTGTAAAATCCGTGACAGCCAGAACCTGGAAGCCCTCGTTTTCAAGCAGTAACGCCAACTCGTCCCGGGTGGAGGGGTCGTCTTCTATTATCATGATTTTTCTCATAATGGATTCCCTGTGCCGTTCCTGCCTTATTCCGCAATGAGCAGGGCATTTGCAAACCATTCCCCGCCGCAGGGAATCAGGTCGCCTTCCACGGCTTCCGCGATTCCTTCATAAATAATCCGTTCGCGGACTGTGCTGAAATATTTTTTGTGGATTGTCAGCAGTTCATTGCGGAGATATATTTTCTCGGCGCCTTCCATGTGGTTTTCAGCAAAAAAGCGTGCTGTCCTTTTCGCGCCTTCTGCATTTTCATCCATGTATACAGTTGAGTTGATGAGCGGAGCATTGGCCTTTAATACGCGGGCAGTATCCCGGATTCCGCTTTCCATCAGGTTTGCCATATTTGTGAAACCGACATAAGTGCAGGCCATATCCATACTGCAGTCCCGGATTGGAAGATTTGTGGCATCACAGGCAATATAATTTACTTTGACATGAGGGTTAAGCCGCTTTAACTTGAGGCGGTCCTGCGTCAGTATCTGAAGACTCAGGTCAGTTGAAATAACAGTCACATCAGCATCTATATTTTTCAATATTTCCCGTAAGAGCACTCCTCTTCCGGATGCGATATCCAACAGGAAACCTGACTTCAGTTTCCTCACTTCCTCAATGATACTGTCCAGGAAGTCTTTTTCAATTTTCTTTTGGTTCACGGTTTTATGTGCGTCAAGCTCGTAGTCGAGATTGTCATTGCCGTCTTCTTCAGAATGCCCGTTCCAGGAATTGAACAGTTCCTGCTCCTGGGACTGAAAATCGAGAATTCCTTCGTGAATGCAGAAAGTATGTCCGTTCCCGCAGAGGACTTTTCCTTCTATGATTTCTTCGCCGCATTTTCGGCTTTCAGCGATCTCTTCGTCGTCCTTTCTGCTTTCGGCAAGTTCAAAGCCTGCCCCGCAGCAGGGGCAGCGTAAAACAGGTAAAATATGAGTGTACATTTTCTATATGGCCTCCTTATCATTTTCTGTTTGTTGTTTGGCGCCCATCCACTCAGACAGAATATCCGCAACATTTCTCACATCCTGCTCATGGCCTGTTGGATATAAGTCCAGAATCTTTTCAACAGGCACCCTCTGCAATATGGTACGAAAGCTGAAACGATTCTTCCACTGAAAATAGGCAAGCACCCAGCCGGCCCAGTATTCCGGGGATCTGTCAGCGTAAAACTCCTGCGGGCACGTATATTCCGGAAGCCCCAGATCCTCCATGACAAAGTTTACCAGCTCGGCTCCATTGCATCCGGCCACATATTTAGGATAACCAAATTCAAACATCGCAGCAATTTTTGACTGACAAAACCGATCACAAAATACGGCAACATCCTCACCACAGGTATTGGCAACCCAATCAAGGGCGTGTCCCAGAATATCCTGCGCTGAGTCAAGATATAAATCACTGTAGGCGTGGGTCATCTGCTGTCATCCCCTCTCTGATTATGTCAGCCATGAAGATGCCTTCGCTGTATGAGGATTCTCTTGACAGCTTACGGTACATCATTCTGGCCTCTTTGTCCCGCTCCTGCGCCTGCATGGCATACTTGTCTGACTTTGCCGTCAGAGCGCCAACATAGGTTATTTGCGCGAAAGCCTTTCTGCTCTTCAATACAATCTGTTCACCCAGAGCGCCAAGATACATAACCTTCCTTAACTGCTCCAGTGATATTCCGTTTCCAACGAAATTTTTCGCAAATGTGAAATAGGAATCGTCCGCCCGATACCCTCGGACAACATCATATTTTTCCGGAGAAATAAAAAAATGTTGGTTCAAATAATCTTTTGCTTCTCTCGAAATGGTTCCGTTTTCCCAGTACGTACGATATTTTGCTAAAATGGCAAGCCACGTTAGAATGGAATATTCTCCGGAGTTCAAATCAAGAACCCGCAGCCCGGAGAGATCAAACCGATAAATATTTGCAAAACCGTCTGTGCCTCTGGCACAAGCCCACTCCCTGGCCAGTTCCGGGCTTTCCGTGCAATAAAAACCCCGTCCATAGTCATTTGTCGCTTTCCCTCCACCAAAAACAGGAGGGTTAATAATATTTGTTGAACCGTGATATAAAACCATTACGATACACCTCTGCATCCATTATACAGACTGGGTGTGCTGTTTTCAACTCTTTTTCAAACAAACTGCATGCCGCAGCCAGAGGGGGCAGGGCTGTTTTGCCATGAGTACAATACCATTCACTGCACTTATGGTTATCCGATCATTTCCTGCCGTGAATAAGGAAGTGTCTACAAATAACCGCTGCAAGTTCATAGCAAGTTTTACTGTATTTCTGGGGTTTTGCCTGAATAAGTTGCAGCGGTTATTTTCCGACAATTCCTAAGGCTATTTTACAAAATATGCACATTTCTGTACTTGTCAAGTTCAGAAATGAACCATTTAAGCGTTGCATATTGCTTTTTTCAGGTTTCAATGCTATTGTACATATACACTGTTACCGCTTATGCGATGACTATATTGGTGCTGAAACGGGCGGGGATTCAGCCATTTATACTGCACGTCAATGAAACTTGCAGTATACGATAGGAAGCATGTGCAGCACATTCATTTTCCGTTTCTCTGTTCTGCAATGCAGATGCGCTCACTCGTTATACATTTACATTGGCAAATGTTTTTGGGCGTGCGTATAAACTAAGTACACACAAAAGGCAGGTAGAAATGAAAGAATTATTATCAAGTGACAAAAAGTACAATTTCCGGGATTTTTTGAGAATTCCCTTCACTGTATGCCCGTTATATGCAGGCATTAAGATACTCAATCAGGCAGTGGTGTCCCTTCTGCCGTCCCTGCAGGTGCTGGCCACGGCGGCTTTTATCGACAGCGCCCTGGATATTTTTGCGGGAAAGGCGGAACAGGCGGCCATCGGAATGCCCCTGCTGTGCCTGATTCTGATCGTTGCCTACAATAACCTGAACTGGCAGCTGATGAGTTATGTCAATCTGAAAATGGAGATGCGCCTGGATTTCGTATACCGAACCGGAATCGCCCAAAAGAGGGCATCGCTGGAATACCGGCATGTGGAGAACAATGACACCTGGGAACTGATCAACCGGGTGTGCGCGGACCCGGTGGGGAAGCTTCTGGGCGGGTTCAATAATATATGCGGCATCGCCAATATCGTTCTCCGGGTGGGTTCCCTGCTGGTGATACTGATGGCCCAGGTCTGGTGGGCCGGCCTGGCCATTGTGGCGATTTCCGTACCCCTTTTCCGGTTGGCCGTCAAGAGCGGACAGCAGATGTATGAAGAAAATAAAGAAGCGGAGAAGCACCGGCGCAGAGCCAACTATTTAAAGAGCGTGCTGCAGGGACGGGAAAACGTAGAGGAACGTACGCTTTTTGGTTATGCACAGAAGGTAAACCGGCAGTGGCTTGAAAAATACGAAGCGGCACGAAAGATTTCCGTGGGTGTGAGCGCCAGATACTTTATCCGCCTGAAGGGTTCCAGCCTGGTGACGGTGCTGCTGTCTCTGCTGATTATCAGTGTGCTTCTGTTCCCTCTGCAGAGAGGACTCATTACGCCGGGTATGTTTATGGGGCTGGTCACTTCCACCCTGAATCTGATTCAGATGATGTCCTGGGAACTGGCCGATACCATGGGGCAGATTGCCCGGAACTTGGAGTATTGCAAGGATTTGACGGCATTCTGCGCGCTGTCCGAGACGCAGGGGGCGCTGGAACTGCCTGCGGACAGCAGTGAAATCACCTTTGAAAGCCTGGAATTTAGCCATGTTACATTCCGGTATCCGGGCACGGATAAGGATATTTTAAGCGATTTCAATCTGCGTCTGGAATGCGGCAGACACTATGCTTTCGTGGGCATAAACGGCGCCGGGAAGACCACGCTGACCAAGCTTTTAACCGGTCTGTATGATAATTATGAAGGGGAAATCCTGCTCAACGGCAGGGAACTGAAAACCTTCAGCCAGGCACAGCTGAAAGCGTTTTTTTCCGTGGTTTATCAGGATTTTGCCAGATATCAGATTTCCCTGGAGGACAATATTGCTCTGGGAGACGTGCTCCACAGAGACCAGGATAAAATCAGGACGGCAGCGGCGTCAATCGGCCTTGACCAGGCAATCGCCGACCTGCCCCGGGGAATGGAGACTCCCCTGGGAAAAATAAAGGAAAACAGCGTGGACCTCTCCGGGGGTCAGTGGCAGCGCGTGGCAATCGCCCGGGCGCTCTATAACCCGGCGGCAGTGCAGATTCTGGATGAGCCCACGGCGGCGCTGGACCCGGTGGCGGAGAGCGGCATCTATGAAATGTTCGGCAAAATCAGCGCCGGGAAATCTACTATTTTCATTACCCACAGACTGGGCGCCGCCCGCCTGGCAGACGAAATCATCGTGGTGGACGGCGGAAAGGTGGCGGAAAAGGGAAGCCATGAGAAGCTGCTTTCCCGGAATGGCATATATGCTTCCATGTATGAGGCGCAAAGGAGTTGGTATCAATGAAAAAGCAGACTGAGAAAAAAAGAGAGAGAAGTGCCGCGGGCGCTTTGGGAAAGCTTCTGCCGGTGATGATGAAAGCAGCGCCTGTTCTGTTTGCTGCAAACATACTGCTTTCCGTTTTCCACGGCGTCTCCTTCGGCGTGGAAACCATGATGCAGCAGAGATTTTTCGACAAGGCGGTGGATGCGGCAGGCGGGGAGACGGGAATTTTGCAGGCCTTTCTCGCACTGGCGTTTCTGGGCATTACAAATGTGGCATGTCAGGTGCTGAACGGCGCAGCCAATTTCCTGCCCGGGGTGGTGGAAGGAAAGGCGGGCGCACATCTTTCCAGGTTGATTCATGAGAAAATTGCCCGTCTGGACCCGGTTGTCTTTGAAGATACGGAGAAGCTGGATGACATCAATAAGGCGGAACAGGGGAAGGACAGTGCCTTTTGGTATGTTTATAATGTGATCGCAATTCTGACCTTTTATATTCCATATTTCGCCTTTATGGGGTGGTATCTGTTTTCGCTGAAACCGATTCTGGCCAGCGCCATCGTTATCATATTCCTGCCCACGGCTCTGGCGCAGCTGCTCCGGGTGAAGGTTTTCGCTCATCTGGAGGATGATTCGGCTCCGGTGCGCAGAGAATACGAGTATTATGAGACTTGCATGGTGGGGCGGGAATATTTCAAGGAAACCCGGCTCCTGGGCGGTTTCTTTTATTTCAAAAAGCTGTATCAGGAGACCCTGGTCTGTCTGCAGAAGCTGAGATTTAAGGCCACTATGAAGGCGAACCTGTTTGAGCTTTCCATGCGCGTCCTGACGGTGGCAGGGTACTGCGGCATTCTCTGGATGCTGTATGATGCCCTGATGAAGCAGGAAGTGACGGTGGGCGCGTTTGCGGCGGTCTTTAATTCCCTTGGCATGCTGTACAGCATCATGGAGGAGGTAATATGCAGGCATATGGCGGAGATGGCCCAAAATACGGGTTCCATCCGCAACTACCTGAACTTTCTGGCGATGGAGGAACGCGCCGGACAGCAGAGGGAAGCGCCGGGCTGGGGGGATATTGTATTGGAAAACGTAAGTTTTTCTTATCCCGCCGGGAATATGGAAGGAAACCGTTCCATAGGAAAAAGCCATTCCAAAGAAGAAAAACACTCCAAAGAAGAAAAGCATTCCAAAGAAGAAAAACAATTTAAAGAAGAAAAACATTCTAAAGAGGACGGGACGGCGGAGCCGGTGAAATACGCGGTAAAAAACGTGAGCCTGACGCTGCGCAAAGGAGAGACGTTGGCGGTGGTGGGCGAGAACGGTTCCGGTAAATCCACTTTGATCCGCCTGATCGCCGGACTGTACCTGCCCGGGGAGGGTTCCGTAAAGAAAAACGGTGTGGACACCCGGGAACTGGCCATGGGAGCGCTGACCGCCCGGACTTCCGCCGTATTTCAGAAATATCAGCGCTATCAGATGACCCTGGCCGAGAATATTTCCATAAGCGATGCGGCGGCAGACTGCGGGAAGGCGCGGTTGGACAGCGTATGCGAAATGACGGGGACGGAGGCCGGCGCTTTTCCCAGGGGCTACGAAACCATGCTTTCCCGGGAATTTGACGGCATAGACCTGTCCGGCGGACAGTGGCAGCGGGTGGCCATCGCCAGGGGCTTTTTCAGGAGCCATGACCTGATTATTCTGGATGAGCCCACTGCCGCCATTGACCCGTACGAGGAAACGAGAATTTATAATCGGTTTGCCGAAATTGCCCGGGATAAATCAGCTGTCATCGTGACTCACCGACTGGGCTCCGTGAAGCTTGCGGACCGAATTCTGGTGATGAAGGACGGGGAGGCGGTGCAGACGGGCACCCATGAGGAGCTGATTGCCCGGGAAGGGGAGTATAAAAGGCTTTATGAGGCGCAGGAGCAGTGGTACAGCGAGACTGCCTCCGCTCTTTTGCTGCCGTTGAAATAATCCGCTGCCGTGGCCGGGATGATTGGTAAGAACAGGCCTGGTCCCCATGGGCAGCGGCCTGGTGTCCTTGATTACATGCCTGTATTCTGCCTGCTTTTCCGGGAAGAAATCAGCATTTTCCGTCAAGAAAAAGTTCCTTCATTCCTGTATGCTGTAAGTGTCAGGAACAAAAAACAGGAACAGGAACAGAGGAGGACTCAGGATGAATGAGAAAGACCCCATATTCCGCTCCCTTGCAATGATAGAGGAAAGGCTTCAGGAGAAGCTCACCGTGGAGATGCTTGCGGAGGGCATTCATTGTTCCAAATATCATTACCAGAGAATCTTCCGGGAGGCGGTGGGGGAAACCGTCATGGGATATGTGAACAGGCGCAGGCTTTTTCTGGCGGCGGGAGAACTGGCGGAGAGCAGGGATTCCGTACTTGCCATCGCGCTGAAGTACGGCTATGATTCCCATGAAGGATTTACCCGCAGCTTTAAGGCGCATCTGGGCGTGACGCCCACGGAATACAGGAAATATCATTCATCCATAGGCTTCCCGGGAAGGAAAAAGGAGGAAAGCGCGATGATGTATTCAAAGAGTGCGGACGAGATGGTAAGGGAACTGAACAGGCTGATTGTAGAGGCAAAGGAAACTGCGGCGGATACCAGGAAGTATAAGGGGGCGGACGGGGAAGCGGCAGCAGTTTACGCGCAGGTATGGGAGTTTGCCGCCCGCCGGGCGGAAAATACGGCAGGGCAGTTGGAGAAGGTTCTGAAGCGTGTTGCTTCCGTGGCACAGAACCCTGACGAGATAGGGGCCCGTTTTCTGATTGTGAAGGCTGTGGAGGATGCGGCTTTTGAAGCCGGTGTGACGGCATTTCAGGTGGGACTGATGATCGCAAGGGCACAGCCGGAGCACCGCGCTGCGTTTGAGCCGCTGTGTGCCCGGTATGACAGCCTGGCGCAGAATGCCAGGGTAACGTCCGGGAAAATAGCGGGTTTCCTGGGTGAACTGTGGGGACTGATTCTGCAGGATATGCGGAAAAATGCCCAGCAGAAGATAGGAGACGCAGTGGAAGCGGGCCTGGCTGCCGCCGGGAAATTGTCGGATCCCACATTGCCCTATGGTTATATTGCGGAGGTCGTCAGGGGGATTGCGGAAGCGCTTGCGGCTCCGGCTCTGGAGGAGGTGACGGTTTACGGCCTGGAGGATGCGCTGTTCCGGCTGGACACGATTCTCTTTGCCGCCGATATGGATATGCTCCGTGCGCCGCAGCACAGGCAGCTTTTTGACGGGATTTCGGATTTCAGGGAAAAGCTGAGCGGGGCGGTGGAATTTTTCAGGAATCTGTCGGGGGATGCGGTTGGGGCTTTTGGGGAAACAGCCGGGGCTTTCAGGGACGCGGAAAAGGGTTCTGAGAGGAAGCGCACTACAGGGAAGATGTACAGTGATCTGGCGGCACAGGAGGAGATTTTGCTGTTTTACCTGAAAGGTGAAATCCAGAAGCTGGGGAACGCCCGCCTGGATGAAGAGCAGAAGGCGGCTCTGAACGATATCTGCGGCAGGATGGACAGGGCGGTGAAGATGGCGCGCAGTGCGGCAGACGGGGAAGAAGGAAAAGAAATTGCGGAGCTTCTGCATGGGTCATATGATGAAATGACGTTGGAGGATGAACGGCTTGGCGTGTATGGAGGCGCGGTGCGGTATCTTGCGGAGGAGGTGAAGAAGCCGCTTAAGTATTTGCCGGAATTGCCGGAATGAGATTCATGAACATAAGGGGCTTGAAGCAGAAAAGCCGAATAGTCGGGAGTTATGAGCACTGTACAAGCAGCTCATAACTCCCGGAATTTTAATGAGGCATAAGATCTTAAGATTTTCGGTCCTGAAGCTTTCGGCCATACAGCGGTTTGTCAACCGCTCCGAACGCACACTGCTGTTCCGGTCCGTCAGGCTTTTCTAGTGTGCTTCTTTTACAATCCCATGGCTGCAGAAATAGTCCAGCCAAAGCGAATCGTACTTTCCAAGCAGGTGGACTTCATCCCAGGTATAGTCAGGGTTCAGGTTTCCGGTTTCATCTGTCACCAACTCATTGATATCCAGGTAAAATATATTTTCCCCGTCGGCCAGCTGGGCGATGCGATCGTTGCGGGCCTGGATATTGGGATTGTTGAAAATCGGGTCGGACTCCGATTTGCTCTGCTTGACATACATGATGCCGCAAAGGTACAGAATTGCGTCGGGCTGCAGTTCCCGCAGGTGATTAACGGCGTTTTCATAGGCTTCCATAAAGGAATCCAGGGTGCCGGTGCCCATTTCATTGATGCCGATTTCCAGGTAGATTTTACCGAAAGTGTGTTTTTGCAGGGCTTCCTCAACGGAGATTTTCTGCCCGTCTTCTTTCGCAACCTGGCGCTGGAACATATTGTAGATGGTCATGCCTCCTTCCGCATAATAGGTAAGGTTGTCCCAGCCGGAGTAGAGAGCCACGCCCTCCGCGCGGGAGTCACCGATGAGCAGGGCATCGTCAAAATATTCTTGTGTGACATTTGTAAACTCATATTGCCGGGACGCCGGCTGCGGAGAAGCAGCGGAAGCGGGCTGGCTGTTTCCAGAGGGATGCCCTTCATCGCCGGTGGCGGCATTTTCCGGTTGTGCGTCAGAGAGACTGCCAGACG
>CAJUFB010000039.1:0-21258 GCA_910585805.1 uncultured Acetatifactor sp. | reverse complement strand
TTGATGTTCCCGGCTGTGCGTCAGAGAGACTGCCAGACGTTGATGTTCCCGGCTGTGCGTCAGAGAGACTGCCAGACGTTGATGTTCCCGGCTGCGCGTCGGAGAGGCTGCCTGATGCCGCGGCGTCTGTCTGCCCGGCAGCATCATTTCCGGTGTGGGAAGCGGTTGCTTCAGGGGGTTCCATATAGTCTACCGGAAGTTCCACCGGATTGGGCTGATTGGCGGAAGGAATAACGGCATTGCCGGAACCGGCGTTGCTCCAGGGATAATCCCGGTTGGCAAGTCCCTGCATCAGGACGGCAATTGCGGGCTGTGACCAGCCGTCCGTATCGTATTTCTGATAAGTGCCGTGCGCGCCTGCGGCGGCTGCCACACTGGTGCACAGCATGCTGATGGTAAGGGCGGATAATAGCGGAGTTGTCTGCTTTCGTTTCTTCATATTTACTGATTCCCATTCTTTCTCTGTATGTTTGCTTTGCATTTTCACCTGTTGTTTCAGGCCGGGTTTTCTTTATGAATCCGGGATCGAACTGTTTTTGATCCGGTGTGCTGTCCATACTTCCGAACCCCGGCCTGGCTTCTTCCGATAATTCCTAAAAACTGAGATACATGAACGGATTATGCATCCCGTTTACGATCCGGTACACGCATACCCAGAACAGAGCGAGCAGGATGCCCTTTGCGGGGAGGGTATTCCAGTATTTTTTCCATAAGGAATCCGCCAGGGGGCAGGATACTGCCAGTGCCGCCAGAAAGAAGCCCAGGTAGTTTCTGCCGTGAAGGAGCCAGTCTTTATCGTTGACGGCAATGCCGCCGCCCCGGAAGGGGAAGAGCCTTGTAAAATATACCCCCAGGCTGTTCAGGTCCGTAATTGCGAAAATCACCCAGGTCAGCGGAATGAGCAGCCATATGTACAGATGGGAAAGCAGCCTGTGGGCATCCAGAAATCTTCCAAGGAAAAGCTTCTCCAACACGATAAAGATTCCAAGGATCAGCCCCCACAGCAGGAAATTCAGGGTTACGCCATGCCAGATACCCGTCACCAGCCATACGGCCAACAGATGAAAGGCAGTGCGCGCCGCGCCCATCCGGCTTCCGCCCAGCGGTATGTACAGATAATCCCGGAACCATCTTCCAAGGGAGATATGCCATCTGCGGTAGTACTCGCTGACGCTCCGGGAACGGTATGGATGGTCAAAATTCCGCGGCAGATCGAAGCCCAGCATATGGCCCAGACCTACCGCCATCAGGCTGTATCCCTGGAAGTCGAACAGCAGCTGTACGGAATAGGCGGCAGCGCCCATCCAGGCAAGAGGTGTGGAAATGCTTTCAAAACCCACTGTCTGGATATCATGCCACAGGATTCCAACTGTATCCGCTATGATGATCTTGAAAGACAATCCAATGATCATTAAGGACAGTCCGTATTCCACCTTCTTCCCGCTGGTTTCCCGTCTGCGTATCTGGCCGATGGCGGCGTGGTATTCAGTGACAGGGCCGGAGAGCAGCTTGGGGAACATGGCCGCATAGGTTCCCAGTTCCAGCCAGCTGCGGGGGGCGCTCTCCCGGAAGAGATAGATGTCGATATCTGCCGACAGCAGCGTAAAGGTGTAAAAACTGATGCCGGGAGGAAGCGCCGCAGCGGCATATTTATAATACAAAAGCAGCCCCACGTTGAAGACGACTGCCGTGCAGAGACAGACCCTGCGCCATGCCAGTATTTTCGTATTTCCGGCAGGGCGGGGGCATGTGCGGACTTCCTGCCGATCTATGCCCTGAGGAGCAGCATCCCGGGATAAATTCGGGGAGCAGGGCGAAGATCCGGCCTGGCTGCTGCACGGATATTGGGCAGGGAAATTCATCAGGCGGATCAATATATGGTTTACAGTCAGCGAGCAGAGCAGAACCAGCACGCCCACCATGCCGTTCAGCGCGCAGAACAGCAGACTGGCTGCAAAGAGGATCCCGTTCCTGTATTCAGGGCGGCAAAGGATATAAAGCAGTAAAAAAACAGGAAAAAAGCGGAATAAAAAGTTCAGGTCAGATAATCCCACTTCAGGTACACCTCCTCAATAAAATGCAATTTTCTCCGGACCTGGCGAAAAACGGCATCGGGTCCGCTAACTATAAGATCGCAAAGCATTATAAATAGTTTCAGGCAGTTTACATTTCAGGGCAAATTTTTAAAGAGCCGCAGGCCTGACTGCGGACAGGCGCCTTTGGACGTAACAGGGCCATATTACCGTACACATATACTATATCCCGGCACTGCATCCGGACTACATCATTTTTCCATCAAAGTTGCATACTTGGACAGACGGAAAAATAATCGGGGATGAAAATTGCTCTGAAAACGTTCAGAAAAGATTGCAATACAGCAGTCTCATGTGATATAATCATTATAATTGCCACACATTTGGAAACAAGGCAATCCTCTGGCTGTCACCAGGATTTTGTGTGGCTTTTTGCGTGTCTCATTTTTGGCACGAGTCGTTGGCAGGCAAAAAAGTCCCAGGATCTCAGTGTAAAGGACCCGCGAAAAAGTCCCCGAAAATCTGTTACGGATCGCAGCAAAGTGTTTCCGAAATATGCAAAAAGGCGGAGTGTGTAAGGGAAATGGATGGAAATGAGTTAAAAAGAGGGCGAAAAAACAAACGAATTGGCCGCAGGGTAGGGAACCTGGTGGCACTGATGCTGGCGGTGAGCATTACCGTGGTGGTGGTGCTCTGTGTATGGATGTTCTACCGGCTTACCATGTCCATGATGGAGGATGTGTGTGTAAGCGGAACCAACGTGCTGGCCTATGAACTGACAGATTACACAGGCCCGGAGGACAAGACAGAGCTTCTGGATGCCCTCAGCGGGCAGATGGGATGTGAATTCACCATATTCCATGGAGACGAGAGGGCCTATACCACGATCCTGCAGGACGGACAGCGTGTTGTGGGCACCAGACTTTCCGACGAACTGTCGGAGATGGTGCTGGAGCGGGGACAGAATTATGTGGGCAAGGCATCCATTCTGGGTGAAGACCATCTGTGCTCTTATGTTCCCACAAGGGATGAGAACGGCAATGTAGACGGACTGATCTTTGCAGGAATCTCTATGGCAGATGTGAACAGACAGGTCACTTTTACGGTATATTTGTCTTGTCTTATCGGAATCGCGCTTATCATTGCCGGAATCTTCGTGGTGGGCGCTTATATCAAGCGAACGGTCTCCAAACCGCTCTATCGCCTGACCGTATTGGCGGAGACGTTGGAAGCGGGAAATCTGGGCCTGGAGATGGGTCAGAATATGGAGGTTGCCATTCATTCCAACGATGAGATCGGCATCCTGGCTCAGAGTTTTGATCAGACCATCAGCCGTCTGCGCAATTATATCGGGGAGATCTCCCATATGCTGGAATCCATTGCGGAGGGGGATCTGACGGTTCAGATCAATCAGGAGTATGTGGGGGATTTTGCAAGGATACGCAGTTCCCTGAATGACATTCTCGAGAAGCTTGACAGAACCATAGGACAGATCGTGATCAGTTCCGAGAGCGTTTCCGGCGGAGCTGCCCAGATGTCCGCGGCAGCTCAGGGACTGAGCCAGGGATCTGTGGAACAGACCGGCGCAGTGGAAGAACTGGAGAGCACCATGGAGGAAGTTGCGGACAGGATCCGGCAGACTGCGGACAATGCGGGACAGGTTCAGAAGCAGGCCGGGGAAATGGGGCAGAAACTGGCGGAGAGCAACCAGAAGATGCAGGAAATGATGGCTGCCATGGAGCGGATCAACAGCAGCTCCGGCGAGATAGGAAAAATCATCAAGGCCATTGAGGATATCGCGTTTCAGACCAATATTCTGGCGCTGAACGCTTCCGTGGAGGCAGCAAGGGCAGGGGAAGCGGGCAAGGGCTTTGCGGTGGTGTCCGGAGAAGTGCGCAGTCTTGCGGGCAAGACTGCGGAAGCTTCCAAATCCACGGCGGATCTGATTGCCCGTTCCATCGCGGCGGTGGAAGAGGGGACATTGATCGCAGGCGCAACGGCGCAGCAGCTGGAAGGCGCTGTGACGGAAGCGCAGGGGATCGTGGGAACCATCGATCATATTGCCGACGATGCCAGAACCCAGGCGGAGGCAATGGAGCAGATACAGAGCCAGATCGGTCAGATCGCAAGCGTGGCCCAGAACAATTCCTCCACTGCCCAGGAAAGTTCTGCCACCAGTGAGGAACTCAGCGACCAGGCCGGCCTGCTCAGGCAGATGGTGAAGACCTTCCGCCTCCGCGGCAGGCAGTGAGGGGCCATTGTTTCCTGTTTTTGGTTCGGACAGGGGTACAGGCAGGGCGGCGCGCAGAGCGATGATGCCATGGGCAGGCCTGTTTTCGGTTCGGACAGGAGAGAGGCAGGAAGGACAGGAAAAGCGCGGATGAGGAGGAACTATGGCATCAGAGAGCAGGATTCATAACAGGAAGGCATTCGGGAGGGCTTCCGGCAGTCGCAGGAGAGGAAGCGGATTCGGGCGGATGACGGCATTCTTTTTGGCATTTGTGATCTTGTTGACAGGAGGAACCGTGGCATTGGGAGAAACCGTGTCAGCGGCCGGGGCGGATGCCGGCAGCATGACGGTGAGAGCGGGGATTTTCCATTTCGACGGTTACCACATGAAGGATGAAGACGGGAACCTGAGCGGATACGGAATCGAATTCCTGAACATGGCTGCGGAATACTCCCACCTGAATTTCCAGTATGTGGAATATGACAGATCTTGGAACGATATGCTCACCATGCTGGAGGAGGGCGATATCGATGTTGTCACATCGGGGCGGAAGACGGAGGAATGGGAGGAAAAGTATGCTTTTTCCCTGCCTATCGGGCGCAACAGCACCATTCTGTCCATCCAGGCGGACAATGACAGCCTCCACAGCGGCGATTACGATACTTATGAGGGTATGGTGATCGGGGCGGTGGAGGGCAGGAGCCAGAAGCAGAGCCTGGAGGAATTTGCCGGGGAGCATGGTTTTTCGTACCGGATCGTGGAATACGGAAGTGCGGACGAGCTGACCGAGGCTTTGCGGGCGGGACGGGTAGATGCAATTTTGTCCACAAATCTCCGAAAGACAGAAAATGAAAAAACTCTGGACATTATTGAATCCGATTATTTCTATGCCATTGTGCGGAAAGAGGATACGAAGCTTCTCCAGGAGATTAACTACGCCATCGGGCAGATGGACATCAATGAAGGGGACTGGATGAACGTATTGTTCTACAGATACTACGGTCCGGTGTATTCGGATTCAACCCTCTTTACCGAAAGGGAGAAGGCCTATATCCAGGATGTGATAGCGGGGCGCAAGACCATTACGGCCACGTCCATCGGAGACAGGGAACCTTATTCTTATGTGGAAGACGGGGAGCTGAAAGGCATCATGCCGGAATATTTCGCGGCGGTGATGGACATGGCGGGACTGCCCTACGAACTGGTGGTGACCCAGGACAGGGAGGGATATTTTCGGATTGCGGACAGCGGCAGCGTGGACGTGGTGATCGACAAAAAAGTTTTTGAACCCGTGACGGAAGGGACGGCCAGCCGGGGATTCGGTACGGATACCTATCTGACGGCGGGGGTGGCAAAGGTTACCAGGAAGGACTTTGACGGCGATATCACTACGGTGGCCATTGCGGATACGCAGGACAATGCGCCCATTGAGCAGGGGCTTACGGGGAATGCGGAACTTCTCTACTATCCCACAAGGGAGGCAGCGCTGCAGGCGGTCATGGACGGAGAGGCAGAGGCGGCCTTTGTCTATACTTATACGGCGCAGCTTTTCGTGAACAACGATTTCACGGATTCCCTGCATTACGCCATTGTGAACGATGTGAACTTCTCTTTCCGGATGTATGTCCGGGAGAGCTGCGACAGAGAGCTTCTGACCATACTGAATAAATGCATTGCCCAGATGCCTGATGAGGTGATGAATCAACTGGTGACGAAATATACCGTTTATACGCCTCAGGATCTGAGATTTGTGGATTTTATGAAGATCCATCCCGAAATTATGATGGGAGTGGCCCTGATTGTGGTGCTGGTGCTGTGTGTCATCCTGGCGCTGATGATCAGGACCCGTTGGAACAAAAAGATTCTGGAGACCACCGAGAGATCCAACCGGGAGCTGATGGAGCAGCTTGCCATCGTGGATGCGCTGAGCCGTGATCTTGTTAATGTTTTTACGATAGATGCCAGGCAGAATAAGGCGAGAGTCGTCAAGATGATGGGATATGTGACAACGGGGCTGTCTGGAGATGCCAAGGAGGAGTTCACCTATGACGTGATCGTGGACAGGTATATCAGGGAACGGGTGCATGAGGAGGATCAGGCGTATCTCAGAGAGGCGCTTTCTCTGGAAAATGTGCTGCAGAAACTGGAGGCAGGCAGGGATTATCAGGGAAATTACCGGGTGAAGGAAAACGATGAAGTGCACAATTACCAGTTTTCCTATGTGCATGTGAAGGAGAGTGATTTCCGGAAGGAAGGGTTCATTCTGGCCGGGTTCCGGAACATCGACGAGACCATCCGGGAGGAACAGGTGCAGAAACTGATGCTGGCAGAGGCTCTGGGGGAGGCCCGGTATGCCAACCATGCCAAGACCACCTTCCTCAACAGCCTGTCCCACGATATCCGCACGCCCATGAATGCCATTATCGGTTTCACTTCCCTGGCGTTGTCGCACATTGAAAACCGGGAACTGGTGCAGAACTACCTGGAGAAGATCATTACCTCCGGCAACCATCTGCTGAGCCTGATTAATGATGTGCTGGACATGAGCCGTATCGAGAGCGGCAAGGTGAAGATAGAGGAGAAGGAGGCAAGCCTGCCGGAGATTATACATGACCTGAAGACCATCGTGCAGTCGGACGTGAAGGCAAAGCAGCTGTCCTTCTTCATTGATACCCAGGATGTGACGGACGAAATCATCGTCTGCGACAAGCTTCGGCTGAATCAGGTGCTGCTGAATCTGCTGAGCAATGCCATGAAATACACCAGGCCGGGAGGCACTGTCAGTGTGCGGATTATCCAGACCGGGGACGCTCCGGAGGGGTATGCGGCTTTTGAATTTCGGGTCAAGGATACAGGTATCGGCATGAGCAGGGAGTTTCTGGAGCATATTTTCGAACCCTTCGAGCGGGAACAGACTGCCACCATCAGCGGAATCCAGGGGACGGGGCTGGGACTTTCCATCACCAAGAACATTGTGGACATGATGCACGGTACCATTGCGGTGGAGAGTGAGACGGGGAAGGGAAGCGAGTTCGTTGTGACTTTCCGGTTCAAAGTTGCCGGCAAACCGTTAAAAACAGAGCATCTTTCCCAGCTGGCGGGAATGCGTGCCCTGGTGGTGGATGATGATATAAATACCTGTACCAGCGTCAGCAAGATGCTTTCCGCCATGGGCCTGCGTCCTGACTGGACTACCCTGGGGAAGGAGGCGGTGGTCCGCAGCAGGTTTGCTCTGGAGCAGGAGGAACCCTTTGATTTGTACCTGGTAGACTGGCTTATGCCGGATATGAACGGTGTGGAGACCGTTCGCAGAATCCGCAAAGCCGTGGGTGAGGAAGTTCCCATCATTATCCTGACAGCCTATGACTGGGGGGATATCGAGGAGGAAGCCAGGGAGGCCGGGGTTACTACATTCTGCTCCAAGCCCGTTTTCCTGTCGGAACTGTGCAATGTTCTGACGGCGCCTTATGAGACGGCGGCACAGGAAGAAAAGGAGGAGGCGCTTCCGGCGTGCTTTGAGGGGAAGAAAATTCTTCTGGTGGAAGACAACGAGATTAACCAGGAGATTGCCAGGACTATACTGGAGGAAGCGGGATTTGTCATTGATACGGCAGACGACGGGACTGTGGCCGTGGATAAAATGAAGGAGAAACCGGCGGATGCCTATGACCTGATTCTGATGGATGTACAGATGCCTGTGATGAACGGATACCAGGCAACCCGGACCATCCGTAAACTGGAGGATCCTGTGAAGGCAGCTATTCCTATTGTGGCCATGACAGCCAATGCCTTTGATGAGGACCGTATGCTGGCCCTGGAAGCAGGCATGAACGGCCATATCGCCAAACCCATCGATATCTCGGTGCTGATGGAGACGCTGCAGGAGATTTTAAAAGGGTAGGCCGGGTTTGCGGAGGATGCCTGAAGGAGCATAAGAAAGCATGCAATTTTGGGAGCAGGCCGGTTTATTCCCGAACTGTGTTTGGTACAGTTCGGGAATTTTGCTTTTATTTTCAGGCATTGCCGGCTTCCGTCGGTTCCCTGCGCATTGTGTCTATGTCATCGGTTGAAAAGCCTGAAAAGATAGAGGCAATCTCTTCGGAGGGTCATTTTTTTATCTTTCTTCGCCTTAAGCTGTGCGCCAAACCCGCTTCCCTTGCGGGTTTGTGTGCATCCACAGTAAATCCCCAGACTTTCATGCAAGGTGGAGCAGCCCGTTGCATAGGGATTTACTGTGGATACATTGTGTATACATGAGGATAGTATGTTGTCAGGTTCGACACATTGATTTCCTTCCCTGCATAAGTCTGATACCAGCTTTCATATTCCGGATTATTCCATACAGTGCCGTCTTCGAAAGTCACTGTTTTCAGGCAGAGTATATTGTAGGCCATTTCGGTGGCAGCAGCATCTTCCAGAGACCAGCCGCCCTGGTAGTCTTCGGTCTGGCCGGGAAGAATGTTCAGCCATCCTGTGCGGACCAGGTGGCTGTAGGCGGGGGCGGAACTGCTGTCCATAAAGTCCCATTTGAGTTTCAGGGGCTGCCCGTCCGCATTATATGCCAGAAGGCAGTATTCCGTTTCCGTGATTGTCTGGTCCGTATAATTGGTGAGTACGTCATGAAGGTAAGGACTGCCGTCCTCATAAAAACGGATTTCCGCGCTTTCATGGATAATGGACAGATTCAGTTTCTCCAGTCGGATGCGCTGTTGTTCTTCTTTCAGAAGGTCTATCAGTATGGAGAAAACAGACATATTTTTATCCTTATAACATTTTTCCATATAAGAGCTTATCTGTTCTGAAGACATCCGGCCGGAAATGATTACCCCGGAAAAAAAGCTGGTGTTTTCATCCTGCTGAGCCTTGTCCAGGAAGGAGAAAAGCAGGTCATCTTCCAGAAAAGGAATGACACTTATGAAAAAGGATGTATTGGAATTCTCGTAAAGGGTATGGCAGAGCGCTTCCTGTTCGGAAGGCTTCAGGGCGGAGAACACAGCAGAGAAGCCCGCCAGGTCATGCTCCTCAAGATATTCCCCTGCCAGGGCGGGAAGGTCATCGGGGTTCACCTTCCGGATGCGGGAAATCAGCGGTCTCTCCAGGTCGGGATATCCATTCGGGTTGTCTTTCCGAAGAGAAACAATCAGATTGCCAATGGCTGACAGGGCATCGGCATCTTCCGCATAATCCCTTGCGTCGTCCGCAAAATAAACGCCAATTTCAGAGCCGTCACTCAGAGGTACCGGTATCCGCCTTGCCAGAGAAATCGTTTGGCCTCCGCCGGACAGATTCCAACCCATTTCCATAATGTAGGAATCCTGATAATAGCATCTGTTTACGAAGGTATAGCCGGAAGTGGTACCGGATGCGGAACTTGCCGGAAGATTTGCTTTTTGTATGATATCTTCCGAAAATGAGAGGAGGGTATCTGCATTTTTCCTGGTCAGTATGTTGTCTTTTACCATGTCTTCGCAGGTCTGCGTGAACTGCTCGCGGAAACTGTCAGCGTTTGGCGCGTCAAAGGGTCCCAGGCTTGTGTAGCCGTCCTTTTGGACCAACACTACTCCGATGGTTCCGTCTGTGAAGCCTGTAAGAGGCTTGTTGCTTAAGTCTGCGCCGTCGATGTAGATGTAATAGACACCGTTGTCATATTCGCAGGAGGAACTGGCCAGGGAAGCGGAACTGCTGTCATTTTCGGGATTACTGCCATTTGAGCCGCTTACATCGCCTGAAGAGGTGTTCTTCGGTGCCGGAGAGGAAGCCGTTTTTGAGGATGCATTTTTTGGCAGAGTACTGCTGCCGGATTTTGCATAGGCTCCCAGAGCGGTGAAGCTTATGCAGATGACTAAGGTAACCATGGCTGTAATATATGACATGCATTTTGATTTCTTTCCGGATTTCATAATTGTACCTAACCTTTCTTTCATATCCTTTGCACCTTCTGTCAGGGTGACATATGGTACAGAATTGCAGCAGGTATTGTCTGTGCGGAGGAAAGCGAGCAGTGTGTTTCCGTAGGCTCGTTTTCCGGCGTCATCCAGACTGGCGGTCACGGCTTCGTCGCAGGCCAGCTCGCAGGCTTTGTTCATTTCCCTGGCCAGCCGGCAGACAAAGGGGTTGAACCAGTGGACGCAGAGTATCAGCTGGACAAACCATTTGTAGAGCATATCCTGCCGCTTATAGTGAATCAGTTCGTGGGTGAAGATGTAGTATAAGTCGTTCATGGATGCAGTCTGTTTCCGGGTGTCCCGTTTTGACTGTGTTTGATCATATGCCTTGCAAAGGGAGGCGCTTTCGTTTTCCTGATTCTCCTCCGCCGGCAGCAGTATACACGGGCGGAAAAATCCGACCATGACAGGTGATGCGATCATGGGATTTGTACACAATTCAACTCTTCCCCTGATGCCCAGCCGTTCCTGACATTCAGCCAGCAGATTCAGAATTTCAATGTCCGATACCTGCGTGCCGCCGCTTTTGAGAAAGCTTATAAAACTTTGGTAAACCGTGACTTTCCGCACAAGGAGAATTATGGTAACTGTCAGCCAGATGACGAAAAGGCAGGTGCCCGGGGACGGCAGCTTCCGGGAGATGCTGTCAGGGAAGGACATGGTGCCGGCAGCATGATAATCTGCCTGTGTTTCGTAAGTATGCAGGGCGGCCGGGCCGGTGGTCAGGGATTCGGCGCCGGTATGGCTGCTCCTGCTTTCCGGATACCGATTCATAACCGGAACATCATTTTCTGCTCCGGAAATAGCGGCAGGTGCGCCGGCAGCGGGCACATTTTCACTGCTATCAGGAAGCGCGGCAGTCTCCATCCGGGTAAACAGATATCCGGTCAGGGTATTCTCTGGAGTAAAAGGCAGTACAAAACGAAGCGCCACTACAACCCAGATATAATATTGCCAGCGCCTGCTGAATCTTTCTCTGTACAGGGGCTTTGGCAGCAGCACCAGCAGCATCAGCAGCGTGCCGGACAGTGACAGGGACAGCAGTATTTTGATAAATTCAGTCATTTGCGGACTCCTTTTTTTGCACGCCGGGAAGCTTGTCGGCAGATGTCTCGTCAATGGTTGCGCCGGGGGAAGAAAGTGCGGATATACAGGCTGATGCGGCATCGGTTTCAGCAGATTCGCCGAGTCCTGCCCAGTAGCGTTCCACCTCCGCCATCTCATCTTCCGACAGAATGTCCTGTCGAAGCAGCGTGGACACCAGATTTTTCACGTTTCCGCTGTATACCCGGTTCAGGAAGCTGCGGGTCTGCGCGGTCTGGTATTCCGGCTCGGTGATGAGGGCTATGTATTCGTTGCGTCTGCCGATTTTTCTGATTTTCAGATATTTCTTCTCAATCAGGCGGGACAGGAGCGTAAGTACCGTATTTTTCTTCCAGAGGCTGCTTTCCTTTTCCAGTTCGTCCGTTATATGGGAGTACAGGGCGGTGCCTCCGTTCTTCCAGATGATTTTCATCAGGGTCAGCTCTGATTCTGAGATTTGCTGCAGCATAAGATTCCTCCTTGGATTTTATATTAACAACATGTCGGCATAATTTATATTAACACGATGTAGGCTAATCTGTCAAGAGGAGATGAAAAATAATTATAATGGAGGGAGGAGCAGTAGATTTTTGACATGGAAGATTCATAGAAAGCTGTGGCAGGATAAAACGGCCTTTCCGTCAGCGGAGAAAACAGAGAAAATTTCCACAGCGGGATATCCGCTTTAACTGTTTGGGGAGAAAAATTCGGGATGAATTCCGGTTACAGGAATTCATCCCGAAAATGTTACTTAATTCACACGGAGTATGAAGCGTTCCAACAGTTCTTTTATCAGAGAAGCCTGATTGGACAGTTCCACACTGGCAGCGGCGGATTCTTCACTGGTAGCAGAGTTCGTCTGTACCACGGAGGAAATCTCGTCTATGCCCCTGGTCACCTGGGCGATGGCTTCCGATTCCTGGGAAGTAGCCTCCGTAATCTGGTTGACGGATTCCACAACATGGGCGGATAATTCCACGGTTCTGGCCAGAGATTCCGACACATTTCTCACGATATTGTTTCCATCCTGAACGGTGGAGATAGAGCGCTCGATAAGATCTTTGGTTGCCTTTGCGGCTTCGTCCGATTTGGCAGCCAGGCTGCGCACCTCCTCCGCTACCACTGCAAATCCCCTTCCTGCATCTCCGGCGCGGCTGGCTTCCACAGCGGCATTCAGCGCCAGGATATTGGTCTGGAATGCAATGTTTTCAATGGAAGAGATAATATTGCCGATTTTTTTGGAGGAATCGGAAATTCTTTCCATGGCGGAAACCATTTCCTCCATAAGCCGAACGCTTTCGCTGACCTGTTCGCTGGCAAGCATGGAGTGGTCATTGGCCTGCCTGCTGTTGTGGGCATTGTTTTTGGAGTTATCGGATATCCCTGTAATGGTGGATGCCAGTTCCTCCACGGAGCTCGCCTGCTGTGTAGCGCCCTGGGCCAGAGCCTGGGAGCCGTTTGAGACCTGCTGTGCCTCGGCAGCTACCTGATCAACGCTGTCTCTGATCTGTCCGAACGTATTGCTCAGGCTGATCACAATGGTCCGCAGTGACTGCAGTATACTGCCCAATGCTCCCACATATATTTTATCATCCTTTGTGCGTACATTGAAGTTGCCATTTGAGATTTCTTCCAACAGATGGCATTCGTCGCCGATGACTTCCGTCAGTACATACTGACTGGTCCGCAAAGCGTCGCACATGGCACCCAACTCGTTGCGGCTGTTGTAGTTGACCGGAATATCCAGTTTTCCCTCACTGAAGCCTTTGAGCGCAACACTGACCTCCCCAACCGGTTTTGTGATGCTGTGAATGATCTGCAGCGCCATGAGCAGGATAAGCAGCGTTGCTACTGCGACAACCGCGATCATCCCATACTCTATCATCCGGCTGTCTTTTTGCTGCTGTTCAATAATCTGGTTCTGCTCGTTTAAAAGTGCATCGGAAATTTCCTGCGCGGTATGGATCATATCGTTTAATTTGGGAGTGCATTTATTCTTGATCAGCCGGATGGCATCCTCCTGCCTGCCGGAATTGATGGCGTCCAGAATGTCAGGCAGCTCATTATACCATTCGGTCATGGCGGCAATATATTCCTCTACCTTATCGTCAGACAGCGGATATACGTCTTTCAGCTCCTTCATGGCTTCGCTCAGCGTCTCCAGGGCGCTCTCCGCGCTGGCCTGCAGATCGGCATTCCCCGGGTCCGTGGGATCCAGAGCCATATCCCGCACATTTCGGGCGGCATTGTTGGTATAGATACGGCAGGTCAGGATCAGCTCGTTTGCTTTGACCTGGCTGTTTATGATGTTTACATATGTATTGCTTTGATTGTTCAGGATAATCAGCATCACAATTATGATTGCTACGGAAACCAGTATGGTTATACCAAATCCCAGAAACAAACTTACCTTAATCTTCATGTTCTTAAACATTTATTGTTCCTCCTGGTTAGACAAGTGTTCTTTCGGAAATTCCCGAACTTATATTCCGATATCCCGGATGATTATATGCCGGCCTTTTGTTCCGTCTCAGGGCGGCCTGCAAAGGAAACAGGCACAAATCCTCCGTTCGCTCACTTTCTTCCCTTCAGGGACGGCATCTGCATTCATCTTAATCCCTCCGTCACCCAAATACACCTGATACCTGGTTACCGTCCAGCCGCAGGCTGTCTGCCCGCTCTGATACGGCTAATAGAATTATAACATGTTCTGCGGCAGAATGCTATAACAGTTTTTCAGGATGAATTATTTAAGCTGTTCTTTAAGTTTGCTGCTGTCTGTTGGAAGAGCAGTGCCTTCAGCGGGCGACATTCCTGTTGGTATAACTACAGGTTATTGCACTGAAAGGAGCCGAATGTCATGTGAGGTTCTTGCAGAAAGCAGGACAATAGTGGTATAATACGGCAGAAAGCGCGAGGATTGGCGTCTGCGCTGATAAGAATTTACAGGATGAATGGCATGATGCATATAGCAATATGTGATGATGAACGGATATCATTGGAACAACTGACAGCAGAAGTGGAGGAGTGGGCAAAGACAGAGCAGGAGGTGTGCCGGACAGAAAACTACACTGCCGCCGATGTCTTTTTGTTTGCGTGGGAAGAGAAAAAGGATATCGATGTGCTCCTTCAAACCGCTTGTACCAGGAGCGGTGCTCGCTCTGTGTGCTGTGGGCGGTGCGGCGGAATTGGCAGTGCTCTTGAATGGAGCGGTTATGGTGGTTTTTCTGCTGATGCTGGCAGCGGAAAGAGGATATCTGCGGGCAGGGAGCATTCTGGTGAACCTGGCAATATATGGGCTTCTCGGCGCGTATGTATGGCGGAATGGGGGGGACGGCAGAACGGGAAGTGATTGTCGACATTTTGATACTGGAACTGCTTTTGTTCCTGGCGCTGGAGGGGACTCTTTTTTCCTGGCATCGGGGCTTTGCGGCGGAAACAGAGCGTTTCCAGAGAGATATATTAAGCCACCAATATGAGGAAGTGAAAGAAATTTACCTGAACATGAGGGGCTGGCGCCATGATTACCACAATCACCTGCAGGCCATGAAAGCCCAGATTGCCGCGGGACAGCTGGAGGAGATGAAACAATATCTCTCCGACCTGGAGCACAACCTGGAAAGAGTAGATACCTATGTAAAATCCGGGAATCTCATGGCTGACGCCATTTTAAACAGCAAGCTGTCTCTGGCGGAGCAGAAAGGAATACAGGTGAACTGCAAAGCCATTCTGCCGGAAACGCTTTCCATAGAGGATGTGGATCTGTGCGTGCTGTTGGGGAATCTGCTGGATAACGCATTGGAAGCCTGCGAAAAGATTCCGGAGCAGCAGCGTTTTCTGCGTATCTATATGGTGGTAAACAAGTCTCAGCTCTATGTTTCCATCCAGAATTCCGCAAAGGAAGAACTGGATTTTAACGAGAAAAATTATATTTCCACAAAGCGTGGAAATCATGGGCTGGGTATGAAGCGGGTCAAGGCGCTGGCGGATAAATACGAAGGATATCTGACCCTGGCAAATGAACCCGGTATCTTCGCGGCGGAGGTGACCCTGCCCTTGTGAATGGGGCGGATGCCTGACCGGGTTCATAGTTCTCTTTTACCAGGAAGCTGCGAACGCGATGCCTGCTTCTGCCCTGTGAATGAGGCAGATGTCGGCTTTGCCTTGCAGTGCCAGGGAGATTCAAAAGAGATACTGCCTTTGCCCTGTGAACGAGGCAGATGTCGGCTTTGCCTTGCAGTGCGGGAGATTCAAAAGAGATACTGCCTTTGCCCTGTGAGTGAGGCAAATGCATACCCGGCCTCATCGTAGAACAGTTTGTGCATTTCATGTTTTAAAATGAACATTTCGTGCGGAAATCCCCCTTTTGGGGGATTTTGTTATTATAGTATTTTAGTAATCGGATTCGTCGGTATATAGCGGACTGAAATTTGATTGCCCTGGCCGGGCTTATCGTTTATTCGGGTATCATCGGCAGTATGAACTGCTGGCTGCTTTTGCTGCTGTTTACGGTGACCGGGGTGATCATGGCCGTGAATGTCCTGGCAGACCGCAGGACCATAAAGTATGATGAGGAATACGTCAAAGTCAGCCGCAGCTATGAATACCTGAAACGGGAGGTGCTGGTTCCGGCAAACGGCAAGGATATGGCGGCTTTTCTTCTCTATGTGGGAATCGTGGCGAGTTTCGGAAGCTGGATGAATTCCCTGACACAGGCGTTGACCGGAGTCGTCCATAATAATCGGTATATGGACCGTTACCGGGATTTTCTGGAATTTGCGGAAAAACGGTTCGGAGGTTCCCAGGCTGTCACAAATCCGGAGAAGCCACATGAAATACGCCTGGAGCATGTATCCTTCCGTTACGAGGGGTGCCTGGTTGTAGCCGCAGGACTGCTGTTTGGAGTAGCCGGACAGTTGGTGGAAAAAGCTTATGCTAGGTCGTCTCAGCGCTGTGCCCTTGCCTTTGCCGTCATGATGCGTGAGAAAGCGGCTTCTCTGGACTACGAGACCATGGAACAGCCCCAGGTGACGGACAAAATATTTCTTTCAGAACGCACGGCAGGTATGTACGGGGGATTGGGAGCCGTGGTGAACAGTTATCAGGGGATGCTGACGGGGCTGTTGGAGATAGTGACGGCAATAGGGATGATCGGCGTGCTTTGTTTCAGCCGTCCCGCAGCAGGAGGCTCTCTGCTAGCTCTGGCGGCGCAGCCGGCGGTGTCCGTGTTCCTGCTGCTTCTGGCTCTGGGATTAACGATCGCGGCCAGGATCAGGGCGGGCAACGGCATGGTAAGGAATACGAAGAAGTATCTGCAGGATCATGCGGGAATGGAAATGAAACTGAGTTATCTGTTGTCGCAGGTTATGATGAACCTGCAGGCGGCGAAGGTCATCCGAATCTATGATATGAAAAAGATGCTGATGGATAACATCAGAAAATGCGATGAGGCTTCTAATGAATTCTACGGTGAAATGTGTAATGAGGAAATCAGGGGTAGACTGCGGGGAGATCTGAACAGCGGCTTTTTTACCGTATTCAGTTACCTTTTTGTGGCGGTAAAGGTGCTGGCAGGCACTATTACCATAGGCGCTTTCACCCAGTATACGGGAGCCATGGCGAAACTTTCGGGCGGATTCCAGGGAGTCATATGGCACAATACCCAGATCAGGCGGACCAATACTTATATGGCGGATTTCCTGGAACTGATGAATATGAAGAACAACCATGCCACAGGCACCATTCCCGTGGAAAAACGTCTGGACGGAGAGTATGAAATAGAATTCAGGGATGTGAGTTTCCGCTATCCCGGCAGCGAAGAGACGATATTGAAACATGTAAACTGTAAGCTTACCATGAAAAATAAGCTGGCGCTGGTAGGAAAGAACGGCGCGGGCAAAACCACCTTTATTAAGCTGCTCTGCAGACTGTATGAGCCCACGGAAGGCGTAATCACCTTAAACGGCATCGACATCCGGAAGTACAGGGAGGAGGAATACCGGGAGCTGTTCGGCGTGGTTTTCCAGGATTTCAAGCTGTTTGCCTTTCCGCTGTGGCAGAATCTGACGGCAGGATATGAGAGGGACGATGACAGGATTTCTGATTGTCTGAAGCGAGCCGGGGCGGAGGAATTTGTGAGAGGGCTTCCCCAGGGAACGGATACGTTGCTGTTCAAGGACAGGGAGGGCGGCGTGGATATCAGCGGCGGGGAGGCCCAGAAGCTGGCTTTGGCAAGGGCACTGTACAAGGATGCGCCCTTTGTGATACTGGATGAGCCTACCGCGGCGCTGGACCCCGTCAGCGAAGCGCAGGTTTATGCGGGATTTCATGAGATGGTGAAGGATAAGACCAGCATTTATATATCCCACCGCATGAGCAGCTGCCGGTTCTGTGACGATATCGTGGTATTTGAGGACGGGCGTATTGTGGAGCGGGGGAACCATGAGGAACTGTTGGAGCGGCAGGGGCAGTATGCGGAGATGTGGCACGCTCAGGCGAAATATTATGTGACGGAGGCGGCGCAGTAGAGCTTGCTGCGCCCCGGCTTGTCCGGGTTAGAATGTGTCTCACAATTCCTTATATCCCTGCCGTTTGCCGGAAGAGTAAAGTGTATGGAAGTAAGTATTGTAGCTGCTTTTTTATGCGGTATTCATTTGTACGTAGGATTGATAAACCTTTTGGAAATTGTTCTTATTAAATAATTCTAAATGATAAAATATTTTAGAATATGCCCAAATGTCATATTTAAAGCATTCCCTGCCAAGGGCTGTGCATACGGAATGGCTCCAGTACAGTGCATTATGCAGATTTTTTTGATATTCCTGGGTATCGCAGATATTATCTTCTATAGAGGGGTACTCCATTTCAAAATTTTCTTTAAGATATTCACGGATTTTATGCTTGTCCGATGTCGGAATATCTAAATTGTGCAATAAATCATACATCATATAGAACTTTATGACATTGACTCCAACACACAATGCCAATATTTCATTGGCATTTGATGCAATGACTGCTCCGTTGAATCCCTGTAGAGGCTTTGCCTCAATGATTGCCCCGCATATGCAGGAAGCTATTTTATGCCTGTCCAGGCGCGTGCCGTTCATATTTTTTGATGCGCGTTCTTTATATTCGTCAAATTTTTTGCCTATCATATAAGGCGTCGTTTTATCTTTGACACAGAATTTACTCCCGTTCGTACATATTTGGGAAAGAAGATCCCCTATAATATAATCATATAAATATTTGTAGGTCTTTGAAGGGTTATAATGATTCATTTTCCTCTTTTCCATTAGATTCGAACGAGAAAACTGTTTCTTGTCCATCTGAATATCTTATAACATTTTTATGTACTGTATTTCCGTTACAAAATTCTAAAACCTTACTGAAATCATGATCATCGTTGTAATCATTGTATTCTTTTTCAGTTTGGGTATTATTTTTCTCTAACAGGGAATTTAACATATTTTTTGCAGGCAACATAATTATCTCCTCTTATTACAATATATATTCATTTTATAATATATATTCATTTTCACAAAATGTTACAATATACGAATATTTTTTCCTTGAATTTTATGGTACAATGATTATTCTAATGCACTATGTTTACATGTTTGTTCAGTATAAGCTTTTGGACATAATATATCAACTCTTCCGCAACTCCTGTAACCGAAAGAAAATAACCGCTGCAGGAACCGCTCCGCGAACCTTGTGATCAAAAGAAAATCGCAGCAGTTATTTTCAGGACTTTTCTAATATGCTGTGTGCCTCAAAGGCGGGATGCGGAAGGCGGAATTTCCGCTTTGCCTGCATTGGGAGCCCGGAATATGAGGAGCCCGATAAAGGGAAACACGGGTTATGGCCGTTTGGCTGATGCCTTTGGCTTCTGCCCTGTGACATTCCCGATCCGTTCCATGTACGCCTGCTCCTTCTCCTGGTTGATAACATCCCGAAGGGTCTTCAGTTCATCTGTAATCCGGTCCATCCTGATCAGCACATCGTTGGTGTCGAAGGCTGCGGAAGAATCCTTGCTCTTAAGTGTTTTAAAAAGCTTTTCCGTCTCCTTATGTACGCACTTCGCCTGTTTCCGCACGCTTTTCTTCAGCTTTAGAATCATTGTGTTAATACGCTCCTTTCCCTGTGTTTTCGTTTTTTCTTTTATCATATTCCATTTTAGATACCTCGTCAAGAAAATTAGAGCCAAATCAGCTCTGAAGAGTAAACTTTTCTATAGTTATCTGAGCCGGCAAAAAACGTACTGTATCACAGCTTTCACCGCTTCCGTCATAAGCCCCTGCCCCCAATAATCGGCAGACAGTGCATAGCTAAGATACTTTGCCACGTATTTCCCCCGGTTTTCATCCGGATACATCCGCAGCTGCCCGATTACCTTTCCGCATTCCCGCAATGCAATAGCCCATACATCGCCAGACTCCATATAGCGCTGCAGTATCTGCAGCGAATGCTGCCGGTCGGAATGGGGCGCCCATCCGGCCATAGGCCCCACCTCCGGATTCCGCGCATATTCGTACAAATCCTGCGCATCCTCCTTCCTCCAGTCACGCAAAACCAGACGCGCTGTCTCCAATACTCTGTATTTCATCGGTCATCCTCCATCGTATTCCCAGGGCATTGCGGTGTAAGAAATTGCGCAGTTCTTTAATATCCGGCCTTTTTCATCTCCCTGCCAAATGCCTCCTCTGACAGGCCCGCCCGCCTGGCGGCCTCATCCAGTTTCAGCAGACCGTCATTTACCAGGGCGCACAATGTCTTGAGGGTTCCCAGGCGTTCCCCTTGCTTTACGCCCTTTTTTACGCCTTTTTTCACGCCTTTCTTCATCTCATGCTTCTTGATATCCTCCAAAGCTTTGCACACGTCTGTCTCCTCCTCCCCGGTCTCCTGATTATGCACATAGTGCAGCCGGTTTCTGATGTCTTTTATATTGGTGAACACATCAATTACGTCCACTGCACTCTTGGGTATTCTGCTGAAATACTCTCTATTTTCCAAAATATAACTCTCATACCGTTTCCTGGACGCAGTGCGCTTCAGGATTCCCAGTACATATTTCAAATCGGAATCCATTCTGGCAAGGTCTTCCTCTGATATGGCCCGCATGGGAATCATGACGGTGTGATAGTTTCCTATCAATGGGCGCAGTCTGGGCGGCATGGATGCCAGATTCCCCATCATCCCCTGTAGTGTCCCGGGGGCTTTCCACTTCTTTTTCCCCCAGTACAGCATGAGGTTCACCACCGGCTCCAGGATATCTTCCTTTTTATATCGATACTTAAAATCATCTTCCTGCTTATATTTTACCTTGCTGTTCCTGTTCTTTTCCTGTATGGCTTCAATTTCCCTGCCATAGGTGAGACAGTCCATCTCCATAAGCCGCCACGGGTATGTGAGATTCACGGTCTGCTGATTTTCAATCCCCAGCAGGAAACGGATTCCCCAGGCGCTCGCCTCCCCCAGATAGTCCCTCTCCCTATAGGTCAGTTTTCCTTTTGTGTTCCGCATCGGAAGAAAGCCGTCCTTCTCCCTGCATTCCCAATCTTCCGGCAGCTTTTCCCCCAGATAGTATTCCATCAGGTCGCGGATACGGTTCGGACGATTCATGTATGTCTTCAGCGCATTGTTCGGTTCTCCCATGTCTTCCCTTTCCGCAGGGAATGCAAAATGCCACAGGCAAATCCCCCTGGAGAAGTCCCATGCCCTGTCCCTGCTGTTGTCATATCACTGGTTTTAAGCAGGGATTTCTGGATAATAGAAGGTCAGAAGTTAAGTTCCGCGCCTCTTGCCGCGGCTCGAATGTCCTGCTTATGGAATCTGGATTCATTATAGCACAACTCTTTTCCGGTATCAAGTGTAATATGAGAGTTTCCAGCTTTGACGATTAAAGCTTATTTCTGACTATCAAACTGTGTATAAAATTATTAAGCATATAGACGCTGTTGATACTGCG
>CAJUFB010000038.1 GCA_910585805.1 uncultured Acetatifactor sp. | reverse complement strand
AAATACAATAAAAATCGCCATAAACTTGCAGCAGTTATTTGTAGACACTTCCTTACGCTTGTATCCTGTCGTCTTTTCCGTTATGCCGTATAAAACCGCTGCCTTTATCGGAACACGATACCTGACTCAATCCACCTCCCTGCAAATCTGTTCAGCAGGAACTCAATATAATCACCCCTGCTAAACAGACGCCGGCTTGTCTTATCCCCCTGCACTTTCACAATGTCACAGAGCGGAACCGTCAGGCGTATCCGCTGAGCAATACTTCTGCTTTCCTTATAATTTTCAAGCACTGTCTGAATTCCGTCCTTTTTCAGATTGCCCAGACACCAGTACCGGGCAGGCGCTGTAATGTTCGGATATACATTAAAATCCTTATCTATGTAAAAAACCGGACTGTCACTCACATAACCTGATGTGGACGAATCTTTTCTCAATTCTTCATAAAGCGCCTGCTCCGTTTTCCCGAATACATCCGAAATATTCCTTTTCCCAAAATGCCTGAGAGTATATGCTTCCAGCAACGGAGGAATTTTCTCCAAATCCTCCGGCGTAACTCTCACATCATACCACTTTTCATTTTCCCCGTCGCAGGAGCCCTGGTGCAGGAAAAAGGAAAATTCCCCTCCGAATTCCCTGCATCGCTCTTCCAGTTCAAGCCGCTTTATCAAGCTTTCGACCTGTTCCAGTTCCCCTATATTGTTCCGATTGACAAAAACCTGAATGCGCGGCGAGATTTTATTTTCCATCAGGATTTCAATGGCTTCCAGTATCTCCCTGTAAGCCCCTTTTCTGCCTATGTAAAAGTCCGTGGTTTCCTCACTCCCGAACAGGGTCAGCTGCACTTTTTTCAGCCCAAGGGAAGACAGCCATTTCGTATATCCGTCGTCCCGGACAAGCCTCCAGAAGCTTGCCAGTTCAAAATGTTCTATGGGCCGATCGGAAAGCTCATTGCACATTTGAAACAGCTCCCGATAATTCTCCCTGTAATCAGGTTCACGGTACCAGTCATAGATTTGCAGACAATCTGTGTAAGGCCTGAATTGCCTTGCTGTATCTTCCAATTCCGAAACCGGCATATTTCCATTGGGCGTTGCCCCCAGCCAACAATGCTTACAGCGATTGGGGCAGCCATACATATCAAGGCAGACCGTCATCTCCATGAATTTCATTGTAATTCCTCCTCAACCTTTCACCCCTGCTTATATCCCTGAACAAAGCTGCTTACGTTTCCTCAGGAGACAGTCTTTTCTTTTGATTACAGGATACGCGAAACGGTTCCTGCAATTTGCAGACACTTCCTTAGAGCAGCACTTCCTTAATCCCGAAAGTCAATATCATACCTTGTCCCATGATGAAACAGTACGCCATCCGTAAGCCGGATACGCAGGAGACAGGTATTCGGATCGTCCTCATTTGTATGGCCGTTATCATACCACTCGGCAAACACTGCCCGCAGTTTCGACATAATCTCCTCATTCCCTTCCGCTTTCACATGCCCCATATTTTCTCCGATGCCATGGGCCGTGAACCACTCGCCGCAGACTGCTACCGTCGGCTCCTTCCCAATCTGCCTCATCTTATTGGAAAGGGCATAGGTGATAACATAAAATGCACCCTCCTCATAATAGCTGTTCACAGTCCGCACTGAGGGAATTCCGTCTTCCACAGTGGCAAGGGACAGCAAAGTATCGCAGCCGAACCTTTCATCCATGATTTCCGCCGTTTCTCTTGTAAGTTTTTCTCCCATTTTTTTCTCCTCCGTTTCCACTCCTGTTTATCATTTTATTTCCTTTTGATGCTTTATACTTCCACAAGCACTTCCCAATGGCCATTGCGTTTCCCGTTTGCACGGCGAATATACCCCTTTTCCTGAAGAGCAACCGTTCTGCTTTTCATGGTACGTTCCGACTTTCCCATGGCTGCAGCAAGGTTCTTCTGCGTAATCCGGGGATTTTCCGCTATCATACGCAATACTGCCAGTTCTTCCAAAGTGCAATCCAAAGTGCAATTTTTGCACTTTGAATCCTCCTCATTTGCGCTTTGAGCGTAATTGTCTGTATAATCCACATGCAGATACCGGTTTTTCAGCTCGTAATGCTTTCCCATCAGCAAATTTTCAAAAAACAGGTCCAGGTATTCTGTAACAGCATGAATCCCTTTCTGAAAATCGTTAAAATTCGCACGGACAAGCGCATTCTGCCATGCCGCGCTTTTTTCGGCCCGTTCCGGTTCTCCCTGTTTTATATATTGCTCCAGCTCAAGCTGCCACTTTCTATCCTGCTCCACAGTATTGGTCTCCTTCTTCAGGTCTGCTGCCCATTCCTTTTCAGGTTATCCGTGCATACAAACCGCAATGCGTGTCGCCTTTGGGCACCTTAAAACTCCGGCAATTTTGTAAAAACCACAGTCTCTCCATCCGCCACGCCTCCATAAACTTCCTCTGTCCTGCACCCCTCTTTCAGGTAATGCGCTATCACAAATTTAGCGGTATACGGCATTTCCAGGGCCGAAAGTTCGGAATACGCAAACCATCTCCCGCAGGACACAGGCCCTGGCATCATTCAGCTCACACTCCTCAAAATGACCGCCTGCGGAGCCTGTCCAGACATCATTCACCACTCTGCTGCCCTGCCTGAAAAGCAGCAGCATTTTACCGGCTTTTGTTATATAGACAGATGTCATGTTTCTCAGCTTTCCCTCCATGGCTCCTCCCGTTCTTCCTGCTCCAACCCCAGGCACCTGCGCTGCTCCAAGCTTATCCTGTACAGATATCGCACAGACGGCGCTGTCCAGGAAATTAGTCCATTACTAACTTAAAATTATATTCTGCGATAAAATAAATACAAGTATTCAACACCCAAATAAATCCCATTATATTATCTTTACTTGCTAAATTCTGAATTTTTAGTATTTCAGTTAAATCCAGCCTTTCAAAATATTCTTTATATTTGTTCTCCGGAATCTGATATTGTCCGTATTGAATTCTATTAGCCTTCGAAATATTGTGATATATAACCTGCTTAAATACACCTCGTATAAACTTCCAATACGTTAGATTCGTATGTACATATCCCTGTTTTGTAACCCAATCTACCAGCTGATACTTTACTGTCGGTAAAATATGCTCTGCAACCACTCCTTGTAAAGCATTTTCAATAGCTTTTTCCATTCTGTTTACTGAAGATATTTCTAAAATTTCATTACAGCACTTTTTCCTTTTTTCCGCATCACTTACTCCAAAATGTTTTTCAAGCATATCATCTATTCGATGTGGAAAGTCAACCTTCGGCCCCAATATAGTTTCATGTTCTACTAAGGCTTTATACTCCTTTCCCGGACGCAAAGATACCGGAATCTTCCGTTCAGCAAAATCATCATCCGGCAATTGACGCAAATGCTGATATGATTCAATCATAGGATAATTAATATACAACATCCCCATATCAGCAGCATCAATAAAACATCTTTGCATTTCTAAAATCTTTTCTTCCGAGAAATTTGTATCATGCCGCTCATAATCAAATACCAAGACTATATTTGTGAAATCTTCTTTATACCGAAGTTTATCCGGATATTGTTTCTTACTAATGACAAAGGGCAAATCAATATCTTCATTTTCCGCTGCCCACTCCTCTCCATACTCTCTCACTATATCATTATATAACTGATAGATATTTGTTCCATAAATCCAAATTTCGTCCATATTGATATTGATTTCAGGAAAACATTTGATAAGCAGCCAAAATAACCTGTTTTTTTCGTGATGCCCTTCTACAATCAGCAAATTTTGTCTTCGTTTTCTTACCTCTCCTCGATAACTATTCATATTTATCAAACTCCCCGCTGATATACATCTTTTCGAGATTATGACCTTCTCGCAACTCTCTTTCTGTTGCATTACAAAGCGCCGTCAATGTACCCGCTTTTGACAAAATAAATAAACAATCTGGTCGCATCAGTCGGTTTGTCATCAAATTAGTATTATGAGAAGTCATAATAATCTGACATTTAGGATATTTTCTCTTTAAAAAGTGTATCACTTTCTCTGCCATTTCATAATGATAAAATGCGTCAAATTCATCTAAATATATAAAAGAGGGAGCCCAGTTCTTAGGAATTAATCGCCTGTATAGATCAACTAACGCTAAAGTTCCACTGGATGCAGTCCCATAAAACGGCACTAATTTCTCATGCCCAAAATATAACTCTCTCTGACCATCCGGTAATTTCTGTAATATCAGTTTGCACTCTATACCCATTTCATTCAGAAAATCTTCTAAATCCTTTAATCTATCTGGGTCTTCCAACAACTCATAAAAAGTATCATTCATTCGCCTTGACACTCTTAACATTGCGTTTCCGGCTGTAATCATAAGCATTCTTCTGACATAATTATCTAATTTAATTAAAATAGAATCATTGCTCAATGCGACATTACTGAGCAGCCACCTCAAAAATGGCAGCTTAGACTCTTGAAGCTCTTCTTCATCACCAATATCTACTGATTGCAGATATCTGTCTATACTGGCTGTTTCCGCATTTACATATTCAAGATTCTTAAAATCAAATTTATTATTTTCAAAATTACAGCTAAAAATTGTTCTACCGTTAATGAACAATTCTTCATCCCTGAGTTCTTGATTCGAAAAACGAGCATAGCGATACACTAATTCACTATCTTCAAACCTGAACTTATATGAAAAAGTCGCCTTTTGGTCTATGGAATCCGCATTCAGAAAGACTCCTGTATCAACATAACGCCGCGTGCCAAATATTGTTACAGATATATCACCTAGCGCCTTTCCCAAATTTGTTTTTCCTGTTGCATTTCTGCCATAAATCAACATTTTGCTGATAGTTCCATCCGTAATGCAATCTGTACTAAATTGATACCCTGCAGTATTTTCAAAATCTATAGATATTTCATCTTTAAAATTTTTGTAATTCTTCAATGTAAATTTCTTTAACATTTTCCCCGCTATCCTTCCATACAGAGTATTTGCACACAAATCTATGATTACAGCATAACCACTTTTACAGCTTTCCACAACCGATTTCCGTAATTTTTTTACGGCAAGTTCGCATTATTTTACTTATTATTGCATTCTACACCGGTACTACATTCTCAATGATTCTATCAACTGCTATATATGAATGAATCCTCTGTGTCAAAGCCGTTTTAAACAGGAATGTTTTTCATCAATGGCAAAACCGTTGTTCCGGTAAAATTGGAGAGTACTTTCTTTATTGAAGCCTGTCTCAAGAAATACTTTATACTGTCCGGCCAACCTTCTAATCCCCAATGCACACAATCATTTCCCTTTCATGCCAGTGCCACAATCCACTTTTCATCCTCAATTATATACTGAAATTCCGACAACTCGTCACTGTCCATCACTTTTATCAAATCTTCCATATCGTCCGCCAGCGCATAGGAAGAAAGCCTGCTTCTGTCAGCCCATTCCACCTCGCCTTCCTCGGAAGAACACAGCTCTCCTTCAAACCGGTCCGTCTTAAACAGGAATACAATGTATCTCCCGTTCTCTATGGGAAACTGCTTGACACCGCAGAGCTTCGGATTCCGAATGGTCAGTCCCGTCTCCTCCTTCATTTCCCGGATGACGGACTGCACAATTGATTCTCCTGCTTCCACATGTCCGCCCGGAAACACATAGCCGCTCCAGTCGTTCTTTGTCCGGTTCTGAATCAGAATCTCATTTCCTCTGCATATCATGCATAATGCAGTCAATTCTACTCTTTCTGTCCTGTCCATCTGTCTCCTCCTGGCAGAAACCCCTGCCGATTCCTGCTCTCGCTTACGGAAAACACGGCACCAGTTCCAGTCCCTCGCTCTCCTTCAGTCCAAACAGCAGATTCATGTTCTGCACCGCCTGCCCTGCTGCGCCTTTCACCAGATTGTCCAGAGCCCCCATCATGATAATACGCCCTGTCCGCTCATCTATCACAAAATTAATATCCACGTAATTGCTGCCCTCCACCCACTTTGTCTCAGGACAGACACCCTTTTCCAGTACCCGGACAAACTTCTCTTCTTTATAATACCTGTCATAGGCAGCGCGGATTTCTTCCCAGGAAGGCAGCGATCCGTCCGCCTTCCCCTTCAGCTTCGCATATTCCGTCACCAGAATCCCCCGGTTCATGGGTACCAAATGGGGCGTAAAATTAATCACCACCTCACAGTTCCCCGCGTACCCCAGCTGCTCCTCAATCTCCGGGGTATGGCGGTGGCTGGCCACGCCGTAAGCCTTGATATTTTCATTGACCTCGCAGAATAAATTGGGAACCTTCGCCCCCCGCCCCGCGCCGGAAGTCCCCGACTTTGCATCCACAATCAGGGTATCCACATCAATCAATCCCTCTTTTACCAGCGGATATGCTGTCAGGATAGAGCATGTGGTATAGCAGCCCGGATTCGCCACCAGCCTGGTTGCTTCCGTAATCCGATTTCGATTCACCTCACACAGCCCGTAAACTGCCTCCTGAATAAACTGTGGGGATTTATGCGTGGTCCCATACCATTTTTCATATACCTTCACGTCTTTTATTCGATAATCCGCAGACAAATCTACGATTTTTACTTTAGACAGAATCTCCTCCGTCAGAACGCCGGCCAGAAATCCCTGGGGCGTAGCAGTAAAGATGACATCCACCTGCTCTGCCAGTTCCGCCAGATTGTCGTCCTTACACACATCCTCCACGATGCGGAACATATTCTGATATACTTCACAATACTTTTTATCGATATAGCTGCGGGAGCCGTACCATACAATCTCAACCTCCCTGTGATTCGCCAGAATCCTTACAAGTTCTCCCCCGGCATAGCCGGTTGCTCCGATAATTCCTGCTTTTATCATTTTCTCCTCATTTCCTTCCCTATTTTCCTCTTCCGGCAGACATAAAGCTTTCCGGTTCTCCTTTGGTTCCCGCCAGTTCAGACAGACCGCATGCACACAATCCGTCTCCCAGGACAGTACCTTATGTAAGTATAACACTTTCTGTATAACTGTCCACTGTTTTTTCGGATTTATGCAATTATTCCTTTTATTTATGTATATTTATTCACCTCTTACACCTTTACAAAAGCGGTGCCGCCACCTTTATCAGCACTCCCGTCAGCTTAACCGTCCACTTTTCCTTCCTGACCGTCTCCGGCGTCACCCGGCTGCATTTGGGCAGCATCTCCTGAAAATCCGCTTCGATATCGGAAACGCAGTCCGTGCCGTACATGTAGGTAGCACATTCAAAATGATGGTACAGGCTGCGGTAATCCAGGTTGATGGTCCCCACCACCGCCTCCCTTGTATCGCTGACAAAAACCTTGGCGTGGACAAAGCCGGGCGTATATTCATAGATTTTCACCCCGGATTCCAGCAGCGCCGGGTAATGGGTCTTGGCCAACGCATAGGGAAGCCGCTTGTCGGGAATGCCGGGCAGGATCAGAACCACTTCCACGCCCCGCTCCGCGGCATACCGCAAAGCCGTCTCCATCTCGCCGTCCAGAATCAGATAAGGTGTCATGATATGCACATATTTCACGGCACGGCTGAGGATATCCATGTAAACCCGTTCCCCCAGCTTGTCATTGTCCAGAGGGCAGTCTCCATAGGGCACCACATATCCTAAAGCATGCTCCCGGGGAAATGTGGGATATTCCAGGTTTTTCTTAAATTCCGTTGTCCACTCATCGATATTCCACATCTGCAGGAACATCAGGGTAAAGCTTTTCACTGCCTCCCCTTTCAGCATCACCGCCGTATCCTTCCAGTGCCCGAACCGCTGTTCCCGGTTAATATATTCATCGGCCAGATTCACACCGCCGTTAAAGGCTGTATGCCCGTCAATCACCAGTATCTTGCGGTGATCCCGGTAATTGTAATGGGTGGAAATAAAAGGGGAAACCGGTGAAAACACCTTGCATTTAATCCCCCGCTCCCGCAGAAGCTTCAGGTATTTGTGGGGCAGAAGGGCAAATTCACAGGTGCCGTCATACATCACTCTTACGTCCACCCCTTCCCTGGCCTTGCGGACCAGGATTTCCAGGACCTCTCCCCACATCAGCCCTTCCGCAATAATAAAATATTCCAGAAAGATGAAATGCTCCGCCTTCTCCAGCTGCCGGAGCAGCTCGGCAAATTTATCCTCCCCCAGCGGAAAGTAGGTCACTTCCGTCCTGTCATACACCGGATGGCAGCTGCTCCGCTGAATATAGCGCACCAGGGACGCCGCGCCCGGGTTCTCCTCCGCCAGCGCCCCCATCACCGCCTCCTCCTGGGGAATACTCCCCTTTGTCATTTCAATGATCTGTTCAAAACGCGCCTTCAGCGCCCGATGGCCGATATCCAGCTGCGTGTACAGATACAGCAGGGAACCGAACACCGGCGTCAGCATTACAATCACCAGCCATGTAATCTTCGCCGTCGGATCGATACGGTTGTTCAGAAGATAGAGCACCATGGCCACGGTGAGCAAAACCGTACCTCCGAAAATATGAGGGCGGTACTCCTTAAACCACTGAAAGAGGATTACCAGAAACGCGGCCTGGAGCAGCATCAGCAGCAGAAACAGCCCCATGCGGCTGAAGACGGCATGGATGATTCCTTTCTGCCCTTTTTTCAGCAATCTTATTCCCATATTTTTATTGTCGTCATTTCGCATATGTAATTCACCTCATCTTTTGTTTCAGAGCCAGCCGGCAAACGTACGAGTAAATTCCGAAAACCTTCTATGACAGTCTCCTGGCACATCCCGATACAGTCCGGCAAAAGTTCTCCCGCATCATGTTATCATTCTATCACACACTGCCGCTTTTTGCTATCCTCTTCCCTTTTTCCCACAAAAGAATCTGTTACGAGATTCAACCCGATCACACGCAACAGTTTCGACAGGGCGCTGAACTGTTATGATCACAATCAAAGCAATCGAATGACTGCCTGGGATTATTCCTGCAAAGCGCGCACGAAAATCCCGAGACAGCATGCGCCAAAATGAGCGTACTTTGCTCATTTTGTGTGCATCATGTTGCTGTGAACGGCGAAGCCGTGAACAGTAACACTCGCACAAAACCATATGGAAAAATCCGCTATGCCATCATTGACCATTTCCGAAACCTCTGTTATAATCTTGATATACTTTAACGAGAAGGCAAACTTGCGTCATGAGCTATCCCCAAAACGGCGCGGCTTCAGGTCGGCAACTATTTCCCGTTAATTTTCAATCGGAATCCAGAGTGCAGTTGCCCGGCCCCATGGACTTTACGCACGTCCCCGACTGCGAAGACAAAGTGCCCGGATCCACACCTCCGGGGCATATGACAGATTATAAACAGTAAGGAAGATTATATGACAGCATTACAGATCACTTCCATGAAACAATTTATGAACCACCTGCTGGTAGCAGACACCTTTGAGCCTTTTCTGCTGGAAGAGGCCGTCATCAGCACCGCCAGCACTTTCACCATTGACGGACATGTCAATCAGGAGTTCTATGGAAAAGAAGAAGAGAACCCGTCTCTGCCCGTCTGGGAATTCCGCCCCTGGAGCGAAGTAAAAGGGCTGTGCTTTGACCTGATCAAAGGCAGACGCACACCCCTGTTTTTCCGTTTCGTATTTCATCTTATGCCTGAGAAAGCTGCTGCCCTGCTGGAAAAGGAAGGCTGCAGCGTAGCTCCCTCCGACATCAAAGCCCTGGCGATAAATATCCGCTATGACGGTTCAAAAGCCATGCTCACCACAGGAACGGCTTACCATACCTTCCTCCTTTCCAAAGAACCTGATGCCATCTGGGACAAGGCTTTCAAAAAGTATCTGGACGGAAAGGGAATCTCTTATGAAGAGCTTTAGGCATCGCCTGCCAGCGTCAGGACAGCTGCTTATTTCTTCATTTTAGACCGGAATACCAGGCTGGCCAGGTATCCGAAGATCAGGGCTGCGGAAGTTCCGACGGCGCCGGCCTTGAATCCGCCGGCAAACAGCCCCAGAATCCCCTGTTCGTCCACTGCTTCCTTCACGCCTTTCATCAGTACGTTTCCAAAGCCCAGCAAGGGTACGCCTGCGCCCGCCCCCGCAAATTCCTGAAACGGTTCATACCATCCCAATGCCCCCAGCACGGCTCCCGTCACCACCAGCAGAACCATGATACGGCCCGGCATCATTTTGGTTTTCTCCATCAAGATCTGCACAAGAGCGCATATCAGCCCGCCCACCCAAAAAGCATTTACATAATCCATCATCTGACTTACTCCTTATTCCTTCTGAATCCAGCTGCCCGAAATAATGCGGCACTTTCAAATGCCCTGTTGTGTCCTTAAAAATTGTCGGGAAATCACCGCTGCAGCTTATTCAGGCAAAAACTCAGAAATATATTAAAGCTCGCTGTGAACTTGCAGTGGTTATTTGTAGACACTTCCTTAGTATCCGTCAAAATCTGAAAATTATGTAAAGCATCCTGCCAAAACGAAACATCCAAATAAAAAAGGAGCTGTCAGAAATCAGTCGTCTCCCGGGATACTGATTTCCGATAGCCCCCTTTTCTATTTATACTGCACACCGATTAAATCTACAGCACTATCCGACTGCAGACCGCCAGCCAGGTACCTTCCCATAAGCATCACTGCAAATCCTGGCGGTCTGCAGTATACAAAGCACCACCTGCCGTTTATAATCTGTCGGAAAATAGCCCATATCTTCCATCATCGGTATTGTCCCAATGGCTTTATAGCACAGCCGCAGCTTCATGAACAATCTCCCGAAGCTGCTTTTCATGGCAGTCAATGACCCTATGGGCATATTTTTCATAAAGAGGAATCCGCTCCTCATACAGATCCCGCAGCGTCTGCCCTTTCATCAAAGTCACGCCCCTGGCATTCAGATCCCCCAGCCGTTCAACCACTTCCTCATAGGGGAGCTTCAGATAAACCACTGTCCCGATCTCTCGCAGATGCTCCATGGCTTCGCTGCCGTAAATGACGCTTCCTCCTGTGGCAATAACGCTCCTGCGCTGGTTCAGGGATGCATTCACATCATTTTCAAGCTTCCAGAAACCTTCCACACCATGCTCCTGTATAAGCTCGTGAAGCAGCTTCCCGTATTGCTCCTGGATCACCAGATCGGAATCCACAAAGCGGTATCCCAGCTTCTTCGCCAGCACCACACCCACAGTGCTCTTACCCGCGCCGGGCATGCCGATCAGCACGATATTGTTTTTCCTCATACCTCAGCCATAACCTCGACTTCACACAACACGTTCTTCGGCAGCGTCTTCACAGCCACACAGCTTCTGGCAGGCTTCTCGGTAAAATACCTGGCGTAAACCTCATTGAATGCAGCAAAATCGTCCATATCCGCAAGGAAACAGGTGGTCTTAAACACCTTCGTATAATCGGTTCCCGCCTCCGCAAGCAGCGCGCCCACATTCTTCATCACCAGTTCCGCCTGTGCGGTGATATCCTCTCCCTCCACGTTGCCAGTGGCAGGGTTGATGGGTATCTGTCCCGATGCAAACAGCATTCCGTTTACTATGATTCCCTGAGAATAAGGGCCGATCGCTGCCGGCGCCTTGTCTGTCGAAATCTTCTTTAACATACCTTCTTCCTCTTTTCTCTCTCTTTCTTTCCTGAAATCCCGCCGCTTTTTCAGGGCCTCCTCAGGTCATATCTACTTCCGGCTCGTCAAACTCAGCCGTCACATAGAATCCTCTGGCGTTCTCTATCACGTCCGTGACCATGCCTTCACGGCTTTTCAGGCGGTACCGAAAGGGTATATTGGCGGACATGGCAAGGGATGGGTCTATCACATAGTAATAATTGCTGGGAAGTACGCCTTCCGTTATCGTAACCTTATCGCCCGCCTTCAGCAGTCCTGTCCTTTCCATCTTAAATTCCATTTTCCGCAAAATATCCGCCCCCTTCGTGATATCTGTCGCTGTTCAGCAGTTATATGCAGACACTTCCTTATGACTCGGATTCATGCCTCGTGCATCCGTAAGTGTTCTCTTTCTCACCGGCTGTCTCAGCATGCTCAGCTTCCACAGTCTCTTCCGCCGCTTCCGCGCCGCAGCTCTTCCCGCCCTCTCTCTCCGGCTCTGCGGTACTGAAGCTTGTGTCCACTACCACCTGGTCCGGTTCCTCAGGATCCGAAACTTTGATCACAATGGCAGTGCCGCATTTGTCACAGAATTTGCTGGTCCTGGCCACCTCTGCGCCACAGCCGGGACAGAGACTTACATTTTTCAGATCATGTATTTTCTCGGTATTTGCTTCAATGTCCGCCTTCAGCGCAGCCACTTTAGCCGCCCACTCCGACACCGAAGCATCATCCAGCAGCAGGCCGTTCTCCAGAACATAGGCACCTACTTCATTCTGAATATTTTTTATATTCTGATTCAGCGTACTGATCTCCAGGTTGAGCTTGGCAACGCCTGCCACCTCTTTGCTCTTGGAAATCGTTTTCTGTGTCATCTGATTCAATCTCTCGCTCCAACTTGCCATCTTTCTACCTCTTTCTTGATTTTTTATGTATCAGCAACAACTGCAGCCGCAGAGTTCCTTACGGCCGGAAACCCTGCTACTGCAAAAATGCTCCCTGTATCTGTGCAAAAAGCTGCACTGCCTTTCTGATAGTATGGAATTAATTATACTACATTCGTTGTCATTTTAAAAGGAAAATGAACTGTATTCTTTATGAAATCTTTATGAAACCGCTTCGATCACCACCGCATGCGCAATCCCCGGAACGCTCATGCCCTCATTGAAACTGGTCTTGCTTAGCAGCGCGCCGGTGGGCATAAAGAGCACCTTCTTCCAATTGCTTTCCTCGAGCTGTTTTAATATATAGGCCGACAATGTCACCGCGCTGCAGCCGCAGCCGCTTCCTCCGGCATGGGTATCCTGGGTTTCCCCGTCATAGATTTCCAGCCCGCAGTCCATATGCTGCTCCGAAATATCATATCCCCGCTCCCGAAGCAGATCAATCAATACCCGCTGTCCCACTTTTCCCAGATCGCCTGTGATGATCTTATCATACTCCTCCGGCTGATCCGCAAAATCCGTAAAATGCTGCTCCAAAGTAGAAGCCGCTGCCGGGGCCATGCAGGCCCCCATATTCATGGAATCCTTCAGCCCGTAATCCACAATCTTTCCCACCGTCATGCCGGTGATCTGCGCCCGGGCTTTTCCGCTGCTGCAGAATCTGTCCTGTCCCAGCACAAAGGCGCCGCTGCCCGTCACTGTCCAGCTGGCAGACAAAGGGCGTTGGTTTCCGTAATCCAGCGGAAAACGGAATTCCTTCTCCGCGCTGGCGAAATGGCTGGAAGTAACGCAGACGACTCTTTCCGCGAAACCTCCCGCAATGCTCATGGCTCCCAACGTCAGAGCTTCCCCGCAGGTAGAACAGGCGCCGTACATTCCCAGCAGCGGAATCTGGTATGAGGATACGCCAAAAGATGTGGCCATGGACTGCCCCAGCAGGTCGCCTGCAAAGAGAAATGAGATATCCTCAGGAGTCAGGCCCGCTTTCTCCAGCGCCATTCCCACCGCTTCTTTCTGAAGCGTGCTCTCGGCTTCCTCCCAGGCCTTGCAGCCAAACATGTCATCCTCGCCTGCTTTGTCAAACAGCAGTCCCAGGGGGCCCTCTCCTTCCTTGGTTCCCACGATGCTGGCGCTGTTTAAAATATAGACCGGCTGCTCCAGTTTTATGCTTGATCTTCCCAGTTTCTGATTCATATATTTCCCTCCGGTTATTGTCTTTTCAGGGCTGCCGGCAAATACCTGATATGATTGGAAGCAAACGCGGCTTCCGATCACATGAGATCAGCTATTTCCCTTCGATCACAGGGTACGCAAAACAATTCCTGTAATCTGCCGACACTTCCTTACCGGCTTTTAGTATTTCCGGGGAGAAAAAAACTATGCAGAAACAGCGGATAAGCAATCTCTGCTTTCCGTGCTTAACCCTCGTACTTTTCGCTTTGTGCACGTATCAGTTCCACATCGTCGAAATAATCGATCCGCATGGCGCTCTTGACTTCCGCAAGAGTCTGTGCCGCTGTCTCACGGGCTTCCTGGCTGCCCTTTTTCAGGATTTCATAAATGGCGGGAATATCCTTCTCCAGCTCCTTCCTCCGGTTACGGATTGGTTCCAGGATCTCCTGCATGATATTGATCAGGAAACGCTTCACTTTCACATCTCCCAGACCGCCCCTCTGGTAATGGGCCTTCAGCTCATCCAGGTTCGCATAATCGGGGAGATATCTGCCGAAATGCTCCTGCCTGCAGAAAGCATCCAGATAGATAAATACAGTATTTCCCTCCAGATGTCCCGGATCGCTGACCTGCAGATGCAGCGGGTCCGTATACATGCTCATGATCTTGGTCCGCACTTCGTCCGCCGTGTCCGCCAGGTAAATGCAATTGCCCAGAGATTTGCTCATCTTGGCCTTGCCGTCAGTACCGGGAAGTCTCCTGCGGGCCTCATTTTCCTGAAGAAGCGCCGCAGGCTCCACCAGCACCGGCGCATACACCGTATTAAATTTGTGCACGATCTCTCTGGTCTGCTCTATCATGGGCAGCTGGTCGTCCCCCACAGGGACAGTCGTTGCCTTGAATGCCGTGATATCTGCCGCCTGGCTGATGGGATACGTGAAAAACCCCACCGGAATGCTGGACTCAAAATTGCGCATCTGTATCTCGCTCTTAACCGTGGGATTCCTCTGCAGTCTGGCAACGGTCACCAGATCCATATAATAAAATGTCAGTTCGCACAGCTCCGGGATCTGGGACTGGATGAGCAGGGTAGACTTTTCCGGGTCCAGCCCGCAGGAAATATAATCCAGTGCCACCTCTATGATATTCTGTCTTACTTTCTCCGGATTTTCGATATTATCCGTAAGGGCCTGAGCATCGGCGATCATAATGAACGTCTTCTTATATTCCCCCGAATCCTGCAGCTCCACCCGTCTGAGCAGCGAGCCTATATAATGCCCCACATGAAGCCTCCCTGTGGGTCTGTCTCCTGTCAGAATGATCTTATCTTTTTCCATGTTTTCCATCTTCTTTCATCTCCTCTGTCCGGGCTCCGGTGAGAGAAAAAGGCTCTGCCCCTTCTTCCCCGCGCATGTTCAAAACATCTGATATTTTCCGCCCTGAATGACCTTATTATAACATGAAATCTGCGGCAGGGAAACTTTTTTTGTCAGCGCTTAAATTTATACTTATGATGTAAAATATTTCCACCTGTGCGGTTGCAATCCAGTGGCTTATCTGCCTGCAAGCTATTGCAGTGCAGACAAGCCATTGGATTTGCAGCCTACTTCCAAATGGGCAAAACGCTCTTGCGAATGCGGGAGTGGGTTGGATGCTCGAATAAGCATCCAACCACACAGGTGGAAATATTTGCCGGATGAAATGTATAACGAATGAGCGTTGCCGCAATGCAGAAGAGAAAACACAAACAATTGCGCTCACAAGTGTATATTGTTAACCTTTTACATTTTATGGTTGACATTCTGTCTTGTACCATATATACTTTAAAATCATAAACCCCTGTCATGTCAGGGTTAACATTTTACATACAGAAAGGAAGAGAAACATGACAAACAAAACTGCAGCTGTACCCAAAACCCAAAAGCCACTGCTGACCCTGAAACAGATCACCCTCGCCGGCCTCATGACTGCCGTCTTCTGCCTGCTGGGTCCCCTATCCCTGAACATCCCCATAAGCCCGGTTCCCATTTCCCTGGGAATGCTGGCGCTTTATTTCGTGACCTCCGTGCTCGGGATGAAGCTTGGAACGTTCAGTGTCCTGGCCTACATCCTCCTGGGACTGGCAGGACTTCCGGTGTTCACGGGATTTACAGGCGGCGCCGGCAAACTTCTGGGGCCTACGGGCGGATACATCATCGGCTATATCTTTATGGCTCTGATCTGCGGTTTCTTTGTAGATAAGTGGGGAAATCGGCTTATCATGGAAATTCTCGGAATGGTGCTCGGCACTGCCGTCTGTTACCTGTTCGGAACGGTGTGGCTGGCTTATCTGGCTTCCTATACTTTTTACCAGGCGCTGGCGGCAGGCGTGCTTCCCTATATTCCCCTGGATGCGGTCAAGCTGGCCATTGCGCTGCTTGTGGGCCGGCAGATCCGCGCCAGGATACTGAAAGCCGGTTTGCTGTGAGCTTATTAAACTTTTATGCAGGGTAAAACAGCCCGGATTCCTGGCAGTGGGAATCCGGGCTGTTTTTCATGACTTCTCATTTCGCTGCAGGCGTTGCCGGTTTTCCCGCTGCCAGTCAGATACCTGTGTAAGTATCGTAAAGCGTTACAATATTCTCCTGGGCATCATACATGGTGATCGCGCCGCAATCCACCGGAAGCACTACGGCAAAGGGTTCCTCCGGATCCACGCTGATGACCTTCTCCTCCGTGTCATTATCTACCACGATCTTACATACGCCGTCCTCGTTCAGGGAAAGGAGCGCAATCCCCTTGTCTTCAAACACGATCCCCTTCACACTATCTGCCATATAAGGATCAAACCCGCCCTGCCGGAAAAAATAACCAAAGGAAAAACCATCTCTGCTCAGATAAATCGAATAGGCACAGTCATCCTTCTCCTCATCATAGAAAAGCATGGCGCACATATCGTCATTGACAGCCTGCGCCATTTCCCAGCTGCTGCCGATCTCCTGATTTTCTCTGGCATCCTGCTCCAGCCTGCCCGCTGATACCCCCAGCATATCTGCCTGCCATACGATCAGAAAAGCCAGCAGAATGATCAATATGATTCCCAGCAGTAAGGGTATTTTCTCAGCCTTCACATCCGCCACCTCCTGTTTTGTACACTTCCTGGCATAGTATACCATATTTTACCTTATCCGTCCATAAGGAATACAAACACAGTATTCCCTATCCGGCTCTCCTGTACGTAATAAACTGATTTCCATTTTCTTCAAACAACTCCGCCGAATCATTCATTCCCATTTTTTCAATGGTTCCTGTCAGAGGATTCAGTATGCCTGTATTGTATTCGTTAAATCCCACCAGCAGCACCGCAGAGCCGTCCTCCAAAAGGGCAAGGACCGGAATGTCCATATTTACATAATAGAGTACCGTATCCAGGCCGCAGCCTTTCAGATCCAATATGGAAGCGCCCATCAGGTTCTCCTCCAGGATCTGTATCACATCCTCTCCTCTGTCCAGAAGAACCTGGGTATTCCTGCTGATGCCCTCATATTCCAGCATTGTGTCCAGGCACACCGCCAGCGCCCCTTTCTCTTCCGTCACCGATGCCTCCTGAATCGCCATGATCTGATTCCTTGCCGCCCTGATCCCTCTGGCCCAGACACGCTCCCCCTTTTCATCCACCACAGCGCCCGCCACGGCATTTGCCAGGTTGACCGCCCCTGCCGGAGATACGAAGATTCCCTCCACGCCATATGGCCCGAACACATAATACGCGGCATTCTTCTCCTCATCCGGAAGCTGTATCCTCCTTCCGCCCTCAAATACCACTTCCATAGGCGTAAGAATCTGTACTGTCTTGTTGTCCGCGGTCTTGCGGAGCTGGATTTCCACATAGCGTTGGTATCGCTCTGTGTCCACGGCCACGATGACATTTTTTCCGGCTTCGTACTCCGTATTGTTCGTGATATGTTCCTGCTCCGTCTCCTGATATGCTCCTGATTCCAGACGCCTCAACCGTTCCAGTGTGATCTGGTTGTCCTCCACGATACATCCCGTCACATAGATATCCTCCTGCCTGTATTCCTTCAGCAGCTCTCCGGACGCATTGCAGATGCAGATCTTATACATGGGAAAAAAGACACTGCCGGAATTTTCTTTTACCACATCCGCCGCATATGCCACGCCATATATGATATCCTCCTTCATAAAACCCAACGGCCTGATCACCTCTCCGGCATCCACGGATATGGTCTTGCGGGTGTCATTGCCCAGATTCCGGATTTCCAGCGCCGTACTGTGGTATACATCCTCACCGTCCGGCCATACCGCGATCCTCCGGTCCTCCGAAACCTGAAGTCCCTCATCCTGAATGATCTCAAGCATCCTGGTATAAGTCCTTCCTGCCAGATCTATCCCATAGACACCATTGTTCATCACAAAATACAGCTTCTGCTCCCTGTTCAGATATAAAAGCCGGCTCATCTCGGCCTCCAGCACCGAATAAGTCCTGTTATAAGGAATGTAGAGAAGCTCCTCTATGGTATTCTGAGAACTGTTGTGGGTATAGATCTGGATTCCCACCTCACCCTCATGCCTTCCTCTGTTCATATAGCCGTAAACAGCAAACTGCACATTTCCTCCCTCATCCACATTCAGGATCCGGATTCCATGCTGATCATACATAGTACGGTCATCCGCGTTGCCCTCATTATAAAAGCTGAAGATAACCGTCAGCTTATTGGTGGTGGCATTATAGCTGAACAGCCTTCCCTCCGACTCAAATACTACTATGTTTCCGTCTTCACTTTCTGTCATTTCCACATCTGTCCCCGTGATTCCCAACACGATCTTATCATTCACACAGAGCTGATCAGTGACAGGTATCTGGGACATGGTACGCTCATAATCCAGCAGATACATCCTGTCAGCAGTGTAGCGGACCCGGAAATACTCTTCCACATTGTAATATACCCTGTTTTTCCCCTCCGAAGTAGAAACAATGTAATCCAAAAGCAGGGAAGCCGTCTGGGACGAAATCTCGGTCAGCCTGATCGTGGGCGCCTTTATCTCCTGCACCTCCAGGTCTCCCCAGGTGATCTGGCGGAAACTGCTGTGAATATTTACTTTATGAAAAGAACTGTTATCCTCCAGTCTGGAATTGGTTTCCAGGTATATCGTCAGTTCCCTGGCAGCCTCCCTGTCATAGAGCTTCTGGTGAAAATCCCGGCAGAAATCCAGCTTTTCCTCCGCATACAGATCACTGCTCCAACGCACCCTGGTATAGTAAGAAGCCTCTCTGCCGTCAGCCAGGCTCAATATAATCTTCAGAGCATAATCCGTATCCCGTTCGATCAGGTCTTTCAGGGTAATGGTGCCGCTGATCCTCCCTGTCCCGATCTGAAGCTCCTTTATCTCCGTATTTTCGATCAGCCTTGAACCGTCCGCGCTGCGCACCTCAATGGAAACCTTATCTACGGCTTCCCCGTAAGTATCCACCGCAAAACCTGTGTCCCGCCCTTCTCCCAGAACGGTTACGGATTCCCTTTGAAAAGCAATATCCGTATCCTCCAGATACCCGTGGAGCTGGTTGTATTCCGTTCCATCCAGCACCATTGTTACCAGAGGAAGACTGGCAGGCGCCATCTCCATGGTCAGGTTGTCATGCCCCATGTTCATGAACTTGCCGACGATCACCAGCGCAAACAAAAAAACAATGAAAAAAACAAACAATTTGAACATGCTTTTTTTCATAGAAGCTCCTTCAAAGTGGGATTTATCTGCAAAAATTCCATCAGCCTGTCAGACGCCGGCTGCTTTTGCGCGCTGTACACACCTGATCTGGCACGCATCCCTGCCTTCTTAACCCCGCGGATCATCAGATTCTTAGGTGTGTGTTCCATATCGATAAACTCCAGTATCTGGGTATCGTATCCGTTCTCCTCCAGCAGGTTCGCCCGCAGGGCGTCCGTGATCAATGCCGCCATACGTTCTTTGATCACTCCGTATTTCAGTACTGGCTGCAGCATGTCACACCGGATCTGTCCATTCAGTTCATGCTGGCAGCACGGCACAGCCAGAATAACGGATGCCCCCCATTTCACCGCCTTTTCCAGCGCATAATCCGTCGCCTTGTCACAGGCGTGAAGAGAAACCACCATATCCACGCTGTCCGCCCCACTGTAGCTGCTGATATCCCCCTCCTGAAAGTCAAGTCTGTCATAGTGAAGCTTCTCTGCCAGTTCCCTGCAATGCCGTATCACATCCGCCTTCAGATCCAGCCCTGTCACCTGGATATCCCTGCCCTCCAGCTGATGCAGATAATAGTACATGGCAAAGGTCAGATAAGACTTTCCGCAGCCGAAATCCACGATACGGATCGTCCGGCCGGCTGGAAGCCTGTCCAATATATCCCTGATAAATTCCAGATAACGGTTGATCTGTCGGAACTTGTCATATTTCGCCCTGACAATCCGCCCGTCCTGCGTCTGAACCCCCAGTTCCACCAGAAAATCCACCGGCTGTCCCTCCCGCAGAATGTACTGTTTTGTGCGGTTGTGGGACAAGTCGGCGGTCTCTGTCTTCTGTTCTTCTGCGCGACGGCGGTTTCTGTATTTTATGGTAATCTTTCCCTTTTTGCTCACCAGCACCGTGGCTTCTTTTGTCCCGTTGCTCATCTGTGCCTGGCGGAAACAGCTTTCCAGATAGCCTGTCAACTGCTCCAGCGTCTCCGCTTTTGTATGGTTGGAATGAAATACCTTGTTTTCCCGATAAAGTGTCTCCTGAAAATAAAGTCCCCCTCTGATCAGCACGGGGCGCACCTTTACCTTCTCTGCCCTTGCGGCGTCTCTTGTATTGCTGAGTACGATCTGTATTAAATTCTGATCCAGCATCTGCCGGAAGAGTTCTTTCAGTTCATCCATATTTTCTGTCTCTGTCTTTAAAATGTTCGGTAGCTGTGAAAGATCAACCTGCCCCGGAAATATATACTCATGAACGGTAACATTTGCCAACAAAATGTATAGCGCAAGACCGCCAGCCATGTTGCCTGGGTCAGATCGGTAAAGTCTGACGGTCTTGAGTATATCTCACAAAGCTTTACTGCAACAGATATAAGCTTCCCCTGCGTCCCCCGTGACGGCGTTTATATACTTCGTTAAACAATAATACCTGTATCATATCCTCTGCAGGCGCCTGTTCTTCTTCCTTTTCCAGAATGCTGCAGATCGATCTTACCATGGCCAGCAGGCTGTATCTGTCCGGATACTCGTCATAGATCATGCTGCCCTCATAATCCGCCGTATCCAATATATCCACGATCCTCTTCTGATAGCGTTTCACATCACCCGGATACATCTGCTGCAGGTACTCCAGATCCTGTATCAGTTCCCTTTCTTTGCCGGGCCCAAGATATCCCGGGTACGTCATATAAAAAGGAAGGGGCCCTTTCCAGCCCCTTGCCTCATTTTCCGGCAACGGCTGCAACAGCTTAGAATGAAATTCCATACGTTTTTCTCTCTGTTTTTTAACAGCATATGCGCATTTTCATCCAATTGTTACCGGAAACTATCAAAAATCCTGTTTTCTAATGCTACTTCAATACTTCGATACGTGCCAACGCTCTCTGCAGAGCAGTCTCTGCTTTGGCGATGTCCGTATTCGGCGCCTTACTGCTCAAGCGCTTCTCCGCACGCTCCCTGGCGGATTTTGCACGGTCTTCGTCGATTTCCCCGGGCCATTCTATGATCTCAGCCAGAATCGTCGCACTCTCCGGCAGAATCTCGGCAAACCCTGCATGCAGAGCTGCCTTCTTTTCGCCTTCCGCCTCGCTGATATGCAGGATGCCAGGCTTTACGATCACCGTCATCGGAATATGGCCCGGAAGCACGCCAATCTCACCTTCTGTAGTATTGAACTCCACCATCTCCACCCGATTCTCATAGAAAACCCTGTCGGGCGTGATGATACGCAGAAGGAATTCGTTCTTATCTGCCATAATTTCCCTTTCTTAATTTAAGTTCCGCATCCACCCATCCCCTACCAGGTCACGCGGAGAATTTTCGGCCGCAAAATGATGCCTCCGCAAATCCTCCGGGTAGCGAACGGGGGAATGCTGTTTTATAAATTACATTTTGGCCAACACGTCGTCGATGCTGCCGGCGTTCAGGAAATAGCTTTCAGGGATGTCGTCATGCTTGCCTTCCAGAATCTCCTTGAAACCGCGGATGGTCTCGTTGATGGGTACGTATTTTCCTTCCAGTCCGGTAAACTGTCCTGCAACGAAGAAGGGCTGTGACAGGAATCTCTGTACCTTACGGGCACGGGATACTACGAGTTTGTCTTCCTCGGACAATTCGTCCATACCAAGGATGGCGATGATGTCCTGCAGTTCCTTATACCGCTGCAGGATCTCCTGCACTCCGCGGGCTGTCTGGTAGTGCTCCTCGCCCACGATCCTGGGATCCAGGATACGGGAAGAAGACTCCAGCGGATCCACTGCGGGATAGATACCCAGTTCCACGATGGAACGGGACAATGTGGTTGTGGCGTCCAGATGGGCAAACGTAGTTGCCGGTGCGGGGTCGGTCAGGTCGTCCGCAGGCACGTATACTGCCTGTACGGAAGTGATGGAACCGCTCTTTGTGGAAGTAATTCTCTCCTGAAGGGCGCCCATTTCCGTCTGCAGCGTAGGCTGATAACCAACTGCGGAAGGCATACGTCCCAGCAAAGCCGAAACTTCACTGCCTGCCTGTGTAAAACGGAAAATATTGTCAATGAACAGCAGCACGTCCTTGCCGCCCTTGTCACGGAAATACTCCGCCATGGTCAGACCTGTCAGGCCTACACGCATTCTTGCTCCGGGGGGCTCATTCATCTGTCCGAATACCATGGTGGTCTTGTCGATAACGCCTGACTCCATCATTTCATGGTAAAGGTCATTTCCCTCACGGGTACGCTCGCCTACGCCGGTAAATACGGAGTAGCCGCTGTGCTCAGTCGCGATATTACGGATCAGCTCCTGAATCAAAACGGTCTTGCCCACGCCGGCGCCGCCGAACAGCCCGATCTTACCGCCCTTCTGGTACGGGCAGAGCAGATCCACCACCTTGATGCCGGTCTCCAGCAATTCTTTCTCCGTAGCCTGCTCCTCGAACTTCGGCGCAGGTCTGTGGATCGGCTCATAGGATACCCCTTCAGGGGCCGGTTTATTATCAATTGGCTGACCCAAAACATTGAAGATCCGCCCTAATGTCTTCTCACCTACCGGAACGGAAATCGGGGCGCCGGTTGCAACCGCATCCATTCCCCTCACCAGACCATCGGTACTTCCCATGGCAATACATCTGACCGTATCATCTCCCAGGTGCTGGGAAACTTCCACAGTCAGTTCACTGCCCTCTCCGGTAGGAATGCGAATTGCTTCGTTGATCTCAGGCAGGTTTCCCTCGTCAAAGCGGATGTCAAGCACCGCGCCGATGACCTGGGTAACCTTGCCCTTGTTTTCTCCTGCCATTTCTACCTCTTTCCTCCCGCAAGCGCGGGATAATTTCTTTATTACAAATTTTATCTACACATATCTCTGACGGATTTTCATCCTGCAAAACTGCCGCATAAACAGCCTGCCGCAACCCGGACGAATGCTTTTCCCAGACACTTGCTTCCGTCTGCCATTCTTCCATGCTAAGGATTTTCCCGCATTGCAAAAGATTTTCCCACATTGCGGAGAATTTTCCCACATTACGAAAGACTTTCCCGCATTGCGAAGGATTTTCCTGCATTGCGAAATATTTTCCCGCATTGCGAAAGACTTTCCCGCATTGCGCATCAGCTTCCTGCATTGTACATGGATTTCCCGCCTTGCAAAGCAGGAAAGTCCATGTCAGCCAAGCGCTTCCGCGCCGGCAATGATCTCTGTCAGTTCCTGTGTAATGGAACCCTGGCGGGCCCTGTTGTATTTCAGCGTCAGATCGCTTATGATCTCTTCCGCATTGCTGGTCGCATTATCCATCGCCTGCATGCGCGCGCCGTTTTCACTGGCAACCGACTCCCGAAGCGCCCCGTAAATCAGGCTGGTAACATATTTCGGGATCAGCATATCCAGCGCTTCCGAATCTTCCGGCTCGAAATTCATGACTGCGGCGCTTTCTTTCTCCGCGGATCCTCCCTCTGCTCCCGAAGCCTGCACGGGAAGCAGCTGCAGCAGAGTGGGAATATGGCTCACCGTATTTTTAAAATTGGTGTATGCCAGCCAGATCTCCCCTATCTCGCCTTCCGCAAAGGATGTCAGAAGCCTGTCGCACAATGCCGCCGCGTCCTTGTACAAAGGACTCTCCACGATCTCGGCATCGCATTCCCTCACGGAATAGCCGCTCCTTACAAAGGCATCCCTGCCCTTGGTACCCAGGCAGTAGATCTCCAGATTCTCTTTCCTCCACTGGGGATGCCTGGTCACCAGCTTGATCACATTGGAGTTATAGCCGCCGGCCAGGCCTCTGTTACCGGTTATCACGATGACGGCTTTCCTGGAGGAGGCGCCGGAAGTCAGATATTTGTGGTCAATCTGCCCCACGCGCTGCAGGATGCTGTTCACAGTATCATACATGCAGTTGAAATATCCCTTGGAGCGTTCTGCGCTTGCTCTGGCGCGCTGCAGCTTTACGGTGGACACCAGCTTCATGGCTTTCGTGATCTGCTGGGTCCCCTGAATACTGCTCTTGCGGCGCTTTATATCACGCATTGATGCCATAATCTATATCCTCTTTCTATTTAGACTCATGAGCATGCGGATCACCGTCCTGCCCACTCGTTACACCACATTTGGAAATGCTTCAATATGCACGCATAAACTGCTTCTTGAATTCCTCGATCGCCTTCTGAAGCGATTTTTCGGTCTCATCGGAAATCACTTTCTCCGACGCGATATTGTTCGGAACCTCCGCGTACTTCGTATCCAGGAACTCGAAGAACTCCTTCTCAAACCTGGTGATCTCAGCAGTCGGAATATCCAGCAGATACTTATGTGTCACCGCATAGATGATGATAACCTGATACTGTACCGCCATGGGCGCATACTGGGGCTGCTTGAGCACCTCACGGATACGCTCGCCCTGGGCCAGCTTCTCCTTGGTGTCATTGTCCAGGTCGGAGCCGAACTGCGCAAAGCTTGACAACTCCCTGAACTGCGCCAGCTCCGTACGGATGGGAGCGGCAATCTTCTTCATAGCCTTGATCTGCGCCGCGCCGCCCACTCGGGACACGGAGAGACCTGCGTTGATAGCAGGACGGAAACCGGAATTGAACGCCTCCGTCTCCAGATAAATCTGTCCGTCGGTAATGGAGATTACATTGGTCGGAATATATGCGGACACGTCTCCCGCCTGAGTCTCGATGATGGGAAGCGCCGTCAGAGAACCTCCGCCGTACTCATCGCTCATCCTGGCAGCACGCTCCAGCAGCCTGGAGTGCAGGTAGAATACGTCTCCGGGATAAGCCTCACGTCCGGGCGGACGACGGAGCAGCAGGGAAAGTGTACGGTATGCCGTTGCATGCTTGCTCAGGTCGTCGTACACCACGAGCACATCCTGGCCGTTCTCCATCCATTCCTCACCGATGGCACAGCCTGAGTAAGGAGCAATGTACTGAAGGGGCGCAAGGTCGCTTGCCGTAGATACTACTACCGTAGTATACGCCATGGCGCCATACTCCTCCAAAGTCTTTACAATATTCGCAATCGTGGATGCCTTCTGGCCGATCGCAACATAAATACATTTAACGTTCTGTCCCTTCTGGTTGATAATGGTATCGATGGCGATGGCTGTCTTACCTGTCTGACGGTCACCGATGATCAGCTCACGCTGTCCGCGCCCGATGGGGATCATGGCGTCGATAGCCTTGATACCTGTCTGAAGGGGCGTATCCACACTCTTTCTGGTGATAACACCGCTTGCCACACGTTCGATCTTGCGGTATTTGTCCGTCTGAACAGGTCCCTTGCCGTCAATGGGCTGGCCCAGCGCATTGACCACGCGGCCCGTCAGAGCATCGCCCACAGGAACCTCAACCACGCGGCCTGTGGTCTTGACCGTATCGCCTTCATTGATATTTCTGGCGCTGCCCAGCAATACCACACCCACGTTATCTTCTTCCAGATTCAACACCATGCCGTACACTTCGCCGGGAAATTCCAGCAGCTCACCCTGCATGGCATTTTCCAGTCCATGTACACGAGCGATGCCGTCCGCCACCTGAATGACCGTACCCACATCGGATACATCAAGGGTGGATGCATATCTCTTGATCTGATCCTTGATAACAGAACTTATTTCTTCTGGTCTTAAATTCATGGATCTGTCGCACCTTTCTTCCAGCCGGTCAGCCCAGCTGAATTTGTAATAATTGTTTCGTTAAACCGTCCAGTTTTGTGCGGACACTGCTGTCCACCACTCTGTCGTTGATGCGGATGATCATTCCGCCTATGATCGAGGCATCCACCTCGTAATACATTTCCATTTTCTTATATCCGCTGGTTTTAAGAAGTCTGGCTTCCGTCTCCTTCTTCTGTCCCTCATTCAGCTCTACTGCGGTAGTCACGTAAGCCACGCCAATCCCGCACTCTTCTTTCACCCTGTCGATAAAATAAGTAAAAATAGCAGGCAAATCTTTATAGCGCTCCTTGGAAACCACAACCTCCAGCAGACCCGCCAGTTCATCGCTGGCCCGTCCCTTAAAGGTATCCGTCACCAGCTGGAGTTTATCCTGCTTCGGGACTCCCGGATGCTTCATCAGCTCATCGAACTGGGGATTTTCCTTCAGTATCTGTTCCACACAGCGGATTTCTTCCATCAGACTGACAGCCCTGTCCACGCCTGATTCCATGGCTACTTCATACAGAGCTTCGCCGTATGTCTTGGATACTAATTTAGCCATGTCTTATCACCCATTTCCTTTATGGTCTCGTCAATCAGCTGATTCTGCTGTTTTGTGTCCATGGACGCGGCCACGAACTTGCCGGCCATAAGAGAGGCCACCACAATGATCTCTCTCTTCACATCGTCGGACATCTTCTGCTTCTCAAGCTCTGCTTCCACACGGGCCCTCTCCAGGATCCGGGCGGCCTCTTCCTTCGCCTGGGCAATGATCTGATTTTCATTCGCCAGGCCTTTCCTGCGGGCTTCGCTTAAGATGGCTTCCGCTTCCTTGTCAATGCCCTGCAGCTTAGTCTCATATTCCTTTTTTAAAGCCTGCGCGTTCTCCATGGAAGTCCTTGCCGTATCCAGTTCGAGCCGGATTTTGTCCTTACGGGCATTCAGCATCTTCCTCGCAGGGTTGAACAGAAAATAGCTCAAAATAAGGAACAGGAAAAAGATGGCTATGATCATCAGTACGGAATCAGCCAGCAGCTGCCAGTCCAGATCGAACAGCCTCGACATGGACTCGCCCCCTGTTAAAAGTATCATTCTAAGCCTCCTTTCTGCCTTCCGAAAAAATGCACTTTATTATGCAATCATACCTGTCTCTTTCTTAGGGCAGAAGGGGTTTCACGAACAACAGCAGAATAGCAATCAGCAAGCCGTACAGACCTGTGGTCTCTGCCACTGCCTGGCCAAGGAGCATGGTCTGCATAACCTTGGGCTGCGCGCCGGGATTACGTCCCACTGCCGCTGCTGCGTGCCCTGCTGCGATACCCTGTCCTACACCAGGTCCGATACCGGCGATAACTGCCAGACCTGCGCCAATTGCGGAACAACCTAAGATAAAGTTTTCATTGAAATCCATTCTTTTTTCCTCCTGAATTAAATAATAGAAATAATTTGAAAACAACTGTTAACCTGTAAAACTTCCCGTCTTCCTAACGGCGGGATCCATCGCCAATCTCATTCGAAATGTATGTCATGGTCAGCATGCAGAACACATACGTCTGAATGGCCCCGGAGAACAGATCGAAATACACATGCAGCGCTGCGGGCCAGGCTGTGGCGACCCATCCGAGCAGCCCGTAAAGCAATGCCATCATGGCCGTTCCCGACAGAACGTTTGCAAACAAACGCAATGACAGGGATACCGGCACCGCGACGGCGCTGATCACATTGATCGGCAGCCAGATCGGCAGCCAGGGCGGCAGCGGCGAACAGAGATCCGTCCATATCGTCATGGGCTTCTGATACTTCCACTTATTATAATGGATCATCGAAAATGTCAGGATAGCCAATGGCAGCGTGACACCGTAATCCGCCGTGGGAGGACGTAAACCCAGAAGACCCGAGATATTGCTGACAAGGATAAAGATAAAAATGGTCCCGATGTAATTGAAAAACTTCGGAGCCGCCTGCCCCATGGAGCCGCTTACCATATTGTCCAGCATCTCGACGATCATCTCCACCACATTCTGGAAACTGCCCGGCACTTCCGACGCCTTCGCCATACACCGATTTGCGGCAATGGCAAATGCAATCAGCAGCAGCATAACAATCAGGATACACACATGGGAAGTGGTTATCCACACCGGATGTCCAAAAAAGGAATACTGGAACACTCCATGGATTGTAAAGTCAACATCTGACCCACCGGACAGCAAAATTCCATGTCCCATACTCTCACCTCTCTTTCTTAATAATTTTTTATGGGATCTCTCCCTCCTGCACAACCTCCTCCGCCAGCGGCTCCGCAACCGGATCCGTTTCGTGGAACAGTCTGTTGCACAGTTTATGAGTAATCGGCTGAAGATACGCCGTTACTTTCAGACTCATGTAACCCAGGAAAAAAACAAGCGGATTCAACGTCTCCGTCACGGAGATAACAATCAATACCGCCGCCACTATTACGTATCGGAACAGATAACCCTTTGTGACAATGCCGGAAGCGTCACTGCCCGCGGAAAGCGCCCTGTCCAGAGTACGGCTCATGTGAATGCTTCCCGCAGCGGCAAACGCCACCCCAAACCACAGACTGGGGGCATAATTCCACCTGTTTCCTATGGTCAGCGCTCCCACAAGCTGACACACAATACCGAAAAAAAGCATCCCCATATGCATTTCCAGAAGTGTCCTGTTTCCCTTCCGCAACATCTCAATTATTCTCATCGGAATCCCTCTGATCCTTATCCTGTCCGCCGCACATGCGCCTCGCCATGCGGTATACGTTCTGTCCTCCCGCCACAGCGCCTGCCGCGAAAAGGAGTATTGTTAGAAAAGAAGTATCAAGCTTCCTGTCAAGCCAGACTCCCAGCGCGGACATGGCACAGATAGGCACTATCATGTTCAGCCCGAACTGCGTGATCATCGCAAGTGACTGATATATGATCCGATTGTCCCCTTTGTCCTTCTTCATGCCGCACCGCCTGCCTGTGAGTTTTCCCCTGATATCTTCCAAATGATACCTCTACCACATTTCATTATACCTATTTTTACCCAAAATGTCTAGGGCAATATGCAGGTTTTGTTCGTAAACTTTCGATGGCTTTCGATGGGTGAACTTTCGATGGAGTTTCGATGAAAGCTTTCGACGAAACAGATAACGGCAAGACGGAGCCGCCCTGCGGAACTTCCAATCTCGACGCGTCTGAAAATTTCCGCAAAAATAAGCTTGAAATAACATTGACTAATACACGCGGCAGTTGTATTATTTTAAAAATACATAAAATTTCCGTTGTCAGGAGCAAACAACTTATCAAAGGAGCCCGCCATGAATATTTCCAAAATATACCGCAAGCGCATCATTCCCGCCGAGTGCATCCTTTTGAAGGATGACATCATCGTAGCGCAGAATGAAGAAACCCTCGTCACAAAATGGAATACCCTCAATCCAAAAACCACCTTCTCCCACGGCTGTTCCTGTTTCTATCTGACAGAAGGCATTAAGGTGAGCAAAATCTACCGCAGCGACAATTCACTGCTGTACTGGTACTGCGATATCGTGGAATTTTCTTATGATCCGGAGGAGAACGCAATGACGTTTACCGATCTTCTGGCTGACGTCATCATCTATCCCGACGGGCGCGTAAAGGTGGTTGATCTGGATGAACTGGCCGAAGCCATGGATAAAGATCTGATTACAAAAGAGCAGATGAGCTCCTGTCTGCGAAGCCTGAATCATCTGCTCTCTTTGGTTTACCGCGATAAATTCGACAGACTGCAGAATAAACTGGACTGCCTGGGGCTGTAAGCCGCCCCGGGCCGTTTCCCCTTATAAATATGTTTGTTTGCAGTTTTCTGTACCATACAGGAAGCAAGTACGGCTTCCCATAGTTGAATGCGGCGCACACGCCTTTTGTCGGAAACAGGGGGGCACTCTTCTTAATTGTAAGCAGATAAACTCACAGTCAGCACATCTCCTCAACAAAAAATCAGTAGAAAACATGCCCGCCGATGTTGATCCCGCTCAACCCTTCGATGGGTGTCCTGAAAAAGACACAGGTTCCCACATTCGTGACGCCTGTCATGGCTTCATCTGCCGCCCTGTAGCAGCTCTCCGTAGCCTTGTCGGAAGCAAGCGCAATATCGAGCCGGCCGCTGCCCACAGGCGAAAACTGCCCGCTCTGATAGATCACTCCCAGCACAGTATCGGGGAATTTGGAGCTCAGCACCCTGTTTATGACCACACTACCCACCGCTACCTGCCCGGCATAGGGTTCCCCTCCCGCCTCACAGTAGATCAGATTGGCCAGAAGACGCCTGTCCCCCTCTGAGAAGCTAACCTCTGAGATATCCCGCCAGGTACCGTTGGCCGCCGCCTGGGACAGTGCAATCTCCTCCGCAAGTTTTTTCTGCAGATAATCCAGATCCTCTTCCTTTTTCCGTATCTGCGCTTCGTAATCCAGAGCTTTTTTCTCCGCGCTGGATATCTGGTCACCATATTTGGCAATTGCGCCGGCAGTCTGTTTTACCATGCCGGAGACCTTTTCCTTCTCCTCCTCCGCTTTGGCCCGCAGCTCTTCCAGCTCCGTTTTGTCCGTTCGGAGCCTGTTCTCATGCGCCTGGATCAGTATCTTATTCTCCTTAAATTCTTCGAGCAGTCTCTGGTCATATGCCACGATCTTTTCAATCCGCTCTGCCATGTTCAACAGGTCCGCAAAGCTTCCGGCGCTCAAAAGCACGGCAAGATAGGTATCATCCTGCTGCTCATACAGACAGCGGGTCACCGCAACCATACTGTCGTACTGTCCCTGCTCCTTTTCCTTCGCCTCGTCCAGAGCCTCCATGGTCTCTTCAATTTCCGCTTCCTTGTCCCGGATCTGCTGTTCCAGTTCTTCCAGATTCGCCACCACCTGAGACAATTGGGCATTCAGATAGTCCAGTTCCTTTTCCAGCGTATCACGCCTGCCCTCCAGATTATCCAGATTGTCCTGGGTCCTATCCAGTTCATTCTCCAGAGTTTCCTTTTCTTTCTGCGTCCGGTTAATTTTTTCTCTTGTGGAAGAAGTCGCCTGCACGACTTTCAGGCCGGGCACAGGTTCCGGTGCGCCGGCCAAAAGCAGAATACATAGAAGAAAAAACACCGTTATTTTCCTGATCTTCAAAAAAGTACACCGCCTTTCACAGTGTATGGACGGGTTATTTCGTCCCGAAAATACGGTCACCCGCATCCCCCAGTCCAGGTACGATATAGCCATGTTCATTCAGCCGCTCGTCCAGGGAGCCCACATATAAATCCACATCGGGATGTGCCGCCGTCATGGCTTCCACGCCTTCAGGCGCAGCAATAATACACATAAAATGAATACTTTTACAGCCCTTCTCCTTCAGCATCCGGATGGCTGCCACAGAAGAACCCCCCGTTGCCAGCATGGGATCTACCACAAATACTTCCCGTTCCGCACAGTCTGCCGGAAGCTTGCAATAGTATTCCACAGGCTTTAAGGTTTCCGGATCCCTGTAGAGACCGATGTGCCCTACCTTTGCGGCCGGAATCAGGTTCAGCATGCCGTCCACCATTCCAAGGCCTGCCCGGAGAATGGGAACAATCGCCATCTTCTTGCCCCGAAGCTCCTTTACGGTGGTCTTGCAGATGGGTGTCTCGATCTCCACATCGCCCAGTTTCAGATCCCTGGTTGCCTCGTAGCAGATCAGCATGGCAATCTCACTGATGGTCTGGCGGAAATCCTTCGTGCCGGTTTCTCTTCTGCGGATAAGGCCGATCTTGTGTTGGATTAACGGGTGATCCATAATTACTACATTTGCCATAGTCATTTTCTCCTCTTCCAGTTCCGCATCCGCCCGCCCTGTACAATCGCTCAGGCAGAGGATTTCCGGACGGGCGGTTGCTGTTTCCAGTTCCGTATCTCTCGTTTCAGGCTTCAATCAGGTTTACCCGTCTCCGGTGACGTTCTTCGCCGGAAAAAGGAGTGTCTAAAAATACATCTACGATTTCCAGCGCCAGATTCTCTCCGATTATCCCGGCGCCCATTGCGAGGACATTGGCGTCGTTGTGGAGTCTGGTCAGCCTGGCTGACACAGAGTCTGCGCACAGGGCGCAGCGGATGCCGGGTACTTTGTTCGCCGTCATGCTGATGCCGATCCCTGTAGTACAGATGACAATGCCTTTCCCGCATCTGCCTTCTGCCACCGCTTTCGCCACTGCCCTGCCGAATACAGGATAATCGCAGCTGTCCAGGCTGTGGCATCCCATATCCTCATAAGGTATCTGCTTTGCTTCCAGATGCCGGATCACGCTTTGCTTCAGCGCATAACCGCCATGATCGCTTCCAATCGCTATCATACTCTCACTCCTCCTGTCTCTTGTTTTATGGCACATACGGCCGCCGATGCGAAATGCCCCACCGCTTTTCCTTACTGAAAACCTTCATTTCTTCCGCAAACCCTCCGGCCGGGCACATCTCCCTTTCTATCCCCTGCCGGAATCGGCGACCCCTCAGGTTATTTATTTTTGCCTTGTTACAGCCTTACAATCCTGTGTCCTGCCGCTTTCAGCAGACGATTCATGATCGCCTGTCCCAGGCCATGCGCCGGAAAGCTCTCCGAATAGATGCTTGTCACATGCTCGTCATCAAACTCTCTCAGAACGGAAAACAGATTTCTCGCTATCGCTTCTTCATCTTCCCGGCTTCCTATACATTTTACCACATCTGCATGGTATTGTTCAAGTACTTCTGCAGTGGCTATCACACCTGTCTTTTCACCGGACTGCCTGTCTGCCTCCCCATGGGTATTGATATACCGGATTACCTGCTCCGGATTTCCTTCCACAATGACCAGCTTTCCCTTTGGCGCATAATGGCGGTATTTCATGCCGGGCGCCTTGGGCGCCTGCCCGCTGTCCGGGTTTATAATTGTGACATCTATGTCAACTTTTCCCAGCACCTCATCCAGCATCCCCCGGGTAATGTAGCCGGGACGCAGAATCCGCGGCACATCGGAGGTCAGATCCAGAATGGTGGACTCCAGTCCGATTCCCACATCGCCGTCGTCTATGATCATATCGATCCTGCCGTCCATGTCCTCTGTGACATACTTTGCGGAAGTAGGGCTGGGCCTCCCCGAAAGATTGGCGCTGGGGGCGGCAATATACCCTCCGCCGTACGCGATCAGCTTCCGCGCCACCGGATGGGACGGAAAGCGTACCGCAACCGTATCCAGCCCGCCTGTGGTCTCAGGGGGGACAGGTTCGGATTTAGGCAGTATCATGGTAAGCGGCCCCGGCCAGAATGCGCGGGCAATCTTCACGGCAGCTTCCGGCAGCCGGCTTACGATTCCGTAAATATCTTCAAAACGACAGATATGGACGATCAGAGGATTATCCGAAGGCCTGCCTTTTGCGGCATATATTTTCCTGGAAGATTCGGGATTCAGGGCGTCTCCTCCCAGGCCGTATACGGTTTCCGTGGGAAACGCCACCAGACCGCCGCTCCGGATGATTTCGCCGGCCCGGCGGAGCGCTGTTTCTTCCTCCTGATCCGGCTTTCCGCTTTTCTTTTTTATATGAAGATATTGTGTATTCATACCGGAAATTCCTCCAGATTATTTTCAAGAATATTATACCGAAGCACTGATGTGACGGCAAGCACAAAATATTAACAGGTATCGTTCCATGATCCTTTCCTATGAGGCACTGTACCGATTGACATTACAATAAACGCATTATACTCGTGAACGCATTCCTTCACCGCTTTTTGTTCTGCACTGCCGAAACGCTCAATCACAAACCGTATATCCATTTATACTGTGCACCAGTTGAATTTGCAACGCAACTCAACTGCAGACCGCCAGCCAGGTATTTTCCTGGAGGTATCACTGTAAATCCTGGTGGTCTGCAGTATAACATCCTAAAAGTCGGATAATCAGTACTCAAAACATCAGAACGTTGGAACCCCCAG
>CAJUFB010000037.1 GCA_910585805.1 uncultured Acetatifactor sp. | reverse complement strand
GATGTATATGCGAAGGCAGAAGAAGATATAGTATTCGAGCAATAATGGAGAAAAGCGTATATGGAAATGGAAGGTAGTTATATGGCAAATCACCTTTTATTTGATGAGAGAAGGTATTTTAAAAGTATTTTCTTCTTGAGAGTATGAATCTACGTGTTCTTTTTATGACGGTAACGATTGCATGGGAAGACTGATTAGTCTGAAATATAATCTTGTTCTATTCATCATAGAGGATAAGAACTGTTGGCAATAAAGGAAACAGAAAAGGTAATATTCCGTTTTAACAATGAAGCATTTAAGAACAACTATGGGATTTCTGATTTATTACAGATGAATTTGAACTTTTATGGTGTTGAAGTGGGAAAAGGAAAAGAAGATCAGTTTGATTTTTCAAAAATATTTTCTGATGAGGGGAAGATTATAACTGATTTCGAGCAGGTTGTGGCAGAGAACAATGAGGACAATGTATTGCCTATTTACGATGTTATATTGGCAGGAGTTGAATAGATGGCAAAATTTGTATTATATTATGGACCTCGTAATGAGTATTTGAAAATTATTCCGGAAAGATATTACCCTTTGGAAACTTTGGTTAAGGTCTACGATTCAGAAAATGTATTTAGAAAAGTAGATTTTGATTATGTAGTAGGATATTCGATGTCATACTCGAGCATCACGGAGGGAGGTATTCAGAACTTCTGTACTATTTTGGATCGAGTGAATGACACTTTGGAGAGTGTATATTTGCAGAATCCACCGGAATGTATTAAGGATGAAATTATTCGGTCCTATAGCAAAGAGGATGTAGAGATAAAGCAATACAAATATAGATTGATAGGAAAGAAACAGTTAGAGAACATTAATCTTCATTTTGATGAGGAGATAATAGGGCAACCTAAAGTAAAAAAGCAATTATTGGCTTCGTTGTACGAGTTATATCGTAAGGAGAATAAGAATGCACCAGTTATTTTTATGTTCTATGGGCCTTCGGGTGTTGGGAAGACAGAGACAGCTAAATATTTGAGTATGCTTCTTGGTGGAGAATTGTTTAGACAACAATTATCTATGTATCAGACACAAGGGTTTTTTGATTATTTATATGGTGCTGATTATAACAGAGGAAGTTTTGCAAAGGATTTATTGGAGCGAAAAAGTAATGTGGTTTTATTGGATGAGTTCGATAAAGCAAATCCAGGTATATGGAGCGCATTTTATCAAATGTTCGATGAGGGACATTACATGAATAAAAATTACGATATTGATTTGAGTAATGTGATTTTTATATGTACATCTAACGAGCCTTCACCAGAAACAATACGCAAAAAAATAGGAGATCCACTGTATTATAGAGTGAATAGGTATATTGAGTTTCAACTTTTGGATCTCATTGCAAAAAAGAAAATGGTGTCTAAGATTGTTCATGAAGAGTATTCGAGGCTGACAAGAGAAGAAAAGGCAAAAATGAATGAGAAAGACTTAGAAGATAAATAGCTTGTCGGAGTGGATGCTTTTCAGAATTTTAGACATGCTCGAAACTTGATAAAAAATGATATCAATCAAGTGTTAGTGGAAGATTTTTTGAGATAAATCACTGGATATTGCACGAGTGTTTTATCGTGCAGGATATATTGAAGTCTGGGGACGTGGGATTCAGAAAATTCGTGATGCCTGCAAAAATCTCGGAGCGAAAGCCCCGGAGTATATTGTTCATGGTGAAGAAATAATAGTGAAATTTTCTGCGCTTCAAAGTACAGAAATATTAAATTCCAAAGCCTAGAATGTCACAAAGCATGTTACAAAAGACATCTCAATAGAAGTAAAAATATTAGCGTTGCTTAAAGAAAAAGCATCCATCACTACCACTGAAATGGCTGAACGGTTGTCTGTTAACAGACGTACCATTCAAAGAGGTCTGGATGCGTTGAAGGTCAAAAGGAAAATAGAACGTAAAGGTGGTAAGAGATACGGCTATTGGGAAATTTGTGAATAGCTTTTATATTCCCATCGTGCCATTACCAGAAGGAAATACCAGAACCACGATTACTTTTTGCTGTCAATTTGCAGACGAAATGGGTTTTCCCTTAGACAGATAGCTCTTTGAGGAAAACAGCATGTATGTAAGGACAGCGCTCGTTGCATACAATGCATTTTTTTCTGACGGCACCGATTTTTCTAAAAAAGAATATCTCCGAAAAATAGTTTATGACGCACTTGGATAAAGGGTTTTATCATGCCGTGGTGTCCATTGTCAGGAAAGGGAAGTATGCAGTATACGGACAGGAATCATAATGTAGGTTATGATGTTTCTTTTGAAAGTATTTGTTTTATATAAGACAGATGAAGCGCTGCTCCTTAAAGGCAAAGGGGGATGAAAAATGATATACTCAAAGCCGCAGATAGCGAGATTGTATGAAAGAAATTAAAATACTATGACGTTTGGCTTTTGTTTCTGCTATGAGTTTGGATTTTAGACTGGTCGTCCAAATTAGATTCCATTGGCAGGGTTTCAGGCGCTGAAAGTTTTTTGCAATTCGCTGAAAGCAGCAGCTATGGAAGAGAATATACATTATGAAATCAGCTATGGGGTTGAGACAGGGGGAGCACTGTGGTTCTTCTGCCATTCAGAACCGCCCATGCCCCCTTATGATAAGTCCGGGCAAAAATGCCCTTTATCAGCCAGGCAGGGAAGCCATATCTGTAACAGCTTCCGTCAAAACATTCGCTTCATAAGCAATAGACGCTTTCGATAACAGCCGTTCATTGTTCCATGACTGTAATAGACGGCTTCTCTCCTGTCCCTGCTTCGCAATCTTCGCATTCAACATTTCCTGCTGCTGTTTTTTTACCTGCGCCCGTTTTTCAAGGTATTCTTCCAGGAGCTCTTTCTGATTAGCTTTCTTGTCACTCGTTCTTTTATAAAAACTATTTTGTGAACGTACATCAAATTCAGAATCATAGCCCACAGGCCATGAATCCCCTCTATACTCATTCAAAGACGCACCAACCGTTATCAAAACTGAGCAATTCCGTGGTGCATAAGAATCGCCCCAATCTCTTTGAATCAATGAAAGAATTTTTTCTCTGTATTGAGGGTCATCTTTCATAGCTTCAAATGCTGCTTCTGAAATGTTGACAGCCGCATTGCTTACTGTTCTATGATTGGTTATTTTGGAAAGGGCTTCATAAAACTCTTTCTTAAAAATCTCCATTTCTTCCGCTTCCGATAATTCCTCTGTTCCGTCTGTTTTTTCCAGTGCGATATTTTCCGTACCGTTCCCGTTTTTCGTGTTTCTCTTTATATCCGTACCCGTAGCGCTTACGGTATATTCGCCTGTTTCTGTCCTTGCTTCTTCGGCTTCTTTTTTCTCTGCCCGCCTTCCAGCCATTCTCTTTTCTTCTGCCTTTTTCTCTGTCTGCTTTTTAGCTGTTTTTTCTTTTTCCTCACGTTTCTTTCTGGCTTTTAACCAGCGTTCTTCCTCTGTCTTATACTTCTTCTGCATTTTATTAGTATTGCTATCTCCTGCATTTGCCGTTCTCATGCCGCCACAAGATGATTGTCTGTTGCCATTGGCATCATATGTAACGGTTCTTCCTCCAAGTACGACGCCATCTCTTTGGGCCCACCCGTAAACCATTGAATTAGCCGCCATTTCTCCCGATAAGTTCCATTCTATTTCTTTTGCAAATTCCGAATCATTTGCCATTTTCTTTAAACAGTCATATGAAAGATTTACAGTAACTTTACTGCTGTTGCTCGACAATACACCCTTAGTATTAAAATTTATCTGAGGAAATTTTTTGCATAATTTTTCGTAATATTCCTGTACTTTATCCTTGCCGCTTGTCTTTGCCGCTGCTGCCTGGCTGTCTGCCTTTTTCGCAGTATCGGCGTAATTTGCCGCATAGTTTCTATAATTGTTTGTAATCTCCATTGCCATATAAAGCACCTTTCCTTTCTCTGTCATTAAAAATAGTTTCTATATGGTTTATCGCCAATCAAAACAATTTTTCCATAGGTTTGGCGTGAACTGCTCCATTTTGGGCGCGAAATTTCCAGTGTAGTATCAGATTGTTGCCGCGGGTTTTCCATTCATCATTACTGTAAGACTGAATTTTTTCCTGCCGTCTGTATCAGAAATTTCGATATCAATATCGCCTTTATATTTCTTTGCACACCTTTGGATATTGGATATTCCAATCCCGTGCAGCTTTCCACTTTCCTTGCTGCTGACAGGCAGACCGCTTTCTTCCTCTATGATAATATCCTCTGAAAAATCATTTTCGACCTCTATAAAGAACAGGCTGCCTTTCACATAAGAATGTAGCTTTATCTGTTTATTGCCCTCTGTTTTACGGCAGGCTTCTATGGCGTTTTCAAGTGCATTATTCAAAATAACCGCAATATCATAGATATCTATCAAAAGATTCGGGGGATAGGCAAAATCAACCTTAAACTGTATCTGTTTTTTCTCTGCTTCCTGTCCTTTTTGGTGGATAATAATATCCGTGATCGGATTTCCTGTCTGATAAGTAAAATCTAATTTGCTGACGGTTTCCTCCATTTTTCCGATATAGCTTTCCAATTCCTCATTCACAGAACCCGCCACATTTTTGACAAGTAAGGAAATATTGGCTATATGGCTTCTCATATCATGCCGAAGCCCTCTCATATCAGTATATATGTCCTGTATTTCTACAATCTCTTTCTGCATTTGCTGTACTTGATTTTCCAGTATGGCACGTTTCCCGGTTTCCTCATTGTACTGTACCAATTTCTGAAATAATGTAACGCTTGCGATAATAGTAGATAGCAGCATGACGCAGATGACAGGTATCCAGAATCTTGTTGCCGGAACAGTGTCATAAACAATCACAGTCATTCCGATGCCGACCGAAACGATCATCATTTTAATCGTTACAGAAATACACAAGGCAGCAAGGCAGGGCAAAACCAGAAAAATATTTTCATGTATCTGCAACAGGTAATCTTTTCTTACGAATTTTTTGTCCATCAAAAACAAATATACATATAGCAGCAGAGTATAAAGAAGTGTACATATGACCGCTAAAGCTACGACAGAACTATTTGTCCAAACGTAAAGGCTGTCTGCCGTATTTAACATTCCTTTTGAAATCAGAGAGTCAAAAAAATCATTCCACAATCCAGTAACTACAACACTAAGTACGCTGACAATATATTTCACAATTTCTTTTCCTGCTATGAAGCTAAAGGCAACAAAAACCTGTTTTTGCATATCTTTCTCAAAGAGAAAAAACTGCATGGACAGCAGGACACAGACATTCACGATTATCCCCACAACTTCACTGATTGGGAAGCTATTGTCCAGTATTTCATATACTGCAATCTGAATGAGAAAAAAAGCTGCTCCCCATACTGCCAAAACAGCCTTTTTCCCGTACTTTTCTTTTAAGAAGCCCTGCGAATAAATCCCGCTTAATATACTGTCAACTAAATATATAGACACTGGAAGCAACCTATCATACATTAACAATCCCTCCGTTTTTTACATACCGCATATAAGTTTTGATGAAATCAGAATATTTCTTCCTTGCAAGGAGCAGGTTATCTCCGTTTGTGACCTGTATATTATCCGCACTGTAAGCAGAGATTTTCTCCATGTTTACAAGATAGCACCTATGGCAGCGGTAAAAAGTGTTCCCTAACCCGTTTTCCAATTCCTCCATTTTCCCGTAAACCTCCAGTGTCCCTTTCGTTGTATGAAAAATGACTTTCTTATTGCCGCTCTCTATATAGTAAATATCTTTCAACAATAATTTCCGCTGTGTTCCAGAACTTTTTACTATGATATGTTTTTTGGCCTGTTCACAGGAAGCAGACACTTCTTTCCATGCCCGGCTGAAAACCTCTGAAAACTTTTCTGCGTCAACGGGCTTTATCAGATAATGGAACGCATTTACATCAAACGCCGCTTCCATATATTCCCGATACCCTGTCACAAAAATAATAATGCTCCTTTGCCCGCCGCTTTCTTCCTGTTCTCTGATACGCCTAGCTATATCCATGCCGGACACTTTACCCATTTCAATATCGAGGAAATAAATGTCAAAATTTCCTTTCGCATTTATCAATTCTTCTCCCGACTGATACTCCGCAATATCCGCTTCCGACACCTGCTTTTGTATCAGCCGGGAAATTTCTTCCCGGATTGCCCGGTCATCATCACAAACTGCAATCCTCATAAAATCCCGACTTCCTTTCATTTCAAATCTGTTTCTTTTATTATATCGTCATTTGCGCTTTATTACTAATTGCAAGGGTGCGAACTGCTCCATTTTGGGCGACCGGGGACATTGTCGGCCAGGATACGTACCGGAGCAATCTCCGTGGAGCTGTTAAGGCCGTGGGAATATATGAATTCCCTCCTTTTTGAGGATTTCGGAACCATTGTCGCGAACCTGGCCTCTTCAGGGCTCGTGCTGTTCATCATGGCAAGGCTGCTGTTCCACATGCAGATACCGCCTGCAGGGAACATCGTGCTTTTCCTGGCATCTGCTTTTTTGGGCTTCCTTCTCCTGTTCCTGGTCAAGGCGATAGTGGCGATGGCATGTTTTTGGCTGACAGAAGCTTTCTATCTGCTGATATTGGTCGATGTGGCGATCGGCCTGCTCTCCGGACAGTTCCTGCCCACATGGCTGGTCCCTGGATGGCTGGAGAGGATAATGGATGCCCTGCCGTTCGTATGGATTTACCAAAAGCCTGTCAGCATCTACCTTTCACAGGGGAAGACGATGCTTATGAAAGAATATGTCCCGCTTTTTCTCCAGCAGATTGCATGGGCCGTATTCCTTTACCTGATGATGTATGTGGTATGGCATACCGCTGTCAAGAAGCTGAATGTACAGGGGGGATGAAATGGGATTGATTGGAAAATACTTTAAAATGAGCCTCCAGAGGCAGCTGCAATACCGACTGAATTTCCTGATTGCCTGTATATCCATAGGGCCGATACATTTGATTCAATTGGTGTTCTCCTGGTTCATAGCGAAGGAGTTCGATGGGTTTGGCACATGGGACTCCTGGGACCTGATCTTCCTGTATGGGCTCATGCTGACTTCTTATGGAATCGCTCAGATATTTGCCCGGAACCTGAGATATCTGGAAGACTTTGTGATCACGGGGAACCTGGACATATATTTTACGAGGCCGCAGCCGATCCTTTTTGGCCTGGTTTTCCACAATTTAGGCGTCATAGAAATCTTTGCCCATTTCTTCCCGTCAGAGGCCGTTCTGGTGGTGGCATGCATCTGCAACAGGGTACATTGGTCTCTTTATAAGCTGTTGGTGCTCCCCGGTCCGGTAGCTGAGCCTGGGGCAGAGGATGCGGTGTGAAATCGCGGCATCCTTTCTCCATGACCCCCAAATCGTTTTTATGGACGAGCCTACTATCGGGCTGGATATCATAGCAAAGGACAAAATAAGGAAATTCCTTACCTGGCTGAACCAGGAGAAGAAGGTCACCCTGGTAGTGACCTCCCATGACTTGGCAGATATCGTCAATGTGTGCAGGGACCTGATTGTGATTGACCGGGGCAGCATCGTCTTTCACGATTCGATGGACAAGGTGGCTGACATACATGGGAGGCGCAGGTTCATAGATGTGGAACTGTCTGAAGAAATCGTGGTCTCTGATGACAGGATCAGGGTGATCTCCGATCAGGGGAAAAAGAAATCTTTTGTGATTGATTTGGTAGAGATATCTATAGATGCGGTCATAAGCCAGCTTTCGCGCGAGGCGAGGATAGAGGATATGAATATAAGCGGCACGCCTATCGAAGACATCATTAAAGAAATCTACAGTGCCAGGGGGTAATTATATAGTATCGTAAACAAAGTGGCTGCTAATTAAGTTTCGCTTTGAGGATTTTTGCATATGGATATTGATTGTTATTGTAATGCCAATCGCAATCAGCTATACTAAGAACAGACGGATTATCTTCTTAAGCTTGATTTCAATTATACGGTGTGACAATGGGAGGTGAAAGAAGTAGATTATCCCCATCAACTGTGTTAAGATAAGACAAAAGGGCATAATTTAAGGTAAGGAGAGAATGATGACATGAGAATATACTTGGATAATTGTAGTTATAACCGGCCCTATGATGATCAGTCGCAAATGCGCATTCATTTAGAAACGCAGGCAAAGCTGCATATACAGGACATGATTAGGAAAAAACAGATAGAGCTTGTCACATCATATGTTCTTGATTTTGAGAATAGCAATAATCGGTCAATTCAGAAGAGGATGGCGATTGAGAAGTTTATGAAAGACTACGCCACATTATATGTCAGCAATAAGCACAGCGACAAGTTTGCAGAAATTGCTGATTCTATTATGGAAACAGGCGTAAAGGAAAAAGATGCATATCATGTAGCCTGTGCTCTTATGGCTGAATGCGATTATTTTGTGACCACAGATGACAGATTGTTATACTGCAGACCGCCAGGATTTACAGTGGTGTCTCCGGGAAAGTACTTGGCTGGCGGTCTGCAGTCGGGTTGCACTGCAAATTTAACCGGTGTGCAGTATAAAATATCAGTCTGAAAAGATTAAGCTGGTAACGCCGGGAGAATTTATTAGAAGAATGGAGGTCGATGGCTAATGGCTAATGCAGTGAATATTTTGGATCAGGGGTTTGCATGTCTTGTAGATAATCTGGGAGTTATTGATGCGGAGTATTTCATTTCCCTTATTAAAAGGGATGATTTCGATTATACGGTATGGCAACGGGAATACTTTGACAAAATGGAAGCAGGCGAGTTTGCAGTAAAAGCGTCCGCTTATGCAGAGAGCCATCCCTACACGGGAAAAGCCCGGGTGCTGTAATGTGAAATTTGGGGAGGGAAAGTGATTTTTTGCAATATCTTCGCCCTGGTACAAAATCTGGCCGCTGCAGGGGCTGTCCAGACCGCCCGGCAGGGACAGCAGCGTGGTCTTGCCGCACCTGGAGGGGCCGAGGATGGCGTACATCCTGCCCTGCTCTATTTGGGCGTTGATGTCCCGCAGGACGTAAAGAAGAAGCTGCCGAGTCCTCTCCAGGCGGCAAAGCGGAAGCATATACGTTTTTTTGGTTTTATTTAATTGTTTTACCGTATACATAGCATTCGTACAGGTACATATTTTTGCAGACCGTATCTATAAATTCCTCCTGATAGAAAGACTTCTGATGCGTCATGTGGCAGTCCGCCTTGCTGTCCACAATGTGAGCAATCATGTCAAAAAATGCAGCGTGGCTCAGGTGGCAGGTCCCGTCTTCCTCCCTGCGGTAGATCAGGACCTCATCCTCCAGGAAGCAGACCGCGTCCCCCCACGCCGCCTCTCCCCTGTCCTTTGGCGCGCCCAGGAGGAAATTGAATCGCACCATGGCATTGGTGGCCTGCGTCAGGCGGCGCAGCGCCGTTTCATCATATGCGTACAGTTCGCTGAGGGCTTCCGACGCCTTCTTTGCGTCGATTGGCTTCCCCTGCTCTGCCTTGCGGAGCACCTCAAGCTTTCCTTCGCTTCGTTCCGGCAGGGGGAACAGTTCACGGAAATAGGCCTTTTCTATCTGCTGCTCCTTCCATGCCGACTCCTTTTGGTAACGTTTCTCGTACTCTGTGAAGTACAGGTCGGTCGTAAGCCACGCAAGCAGCTCTTCCTCAAAAGGCGAACTGCCGTCGAACTGGCTGCGCACCTCCCGCCACCCATAGTATTCCAGATACCTGGCCCAGGAGCTGACATAGCCGTCATGGCGCGGGTGCAGCACCCAGTCACGGAATGCGTTCTGGAAACTGCGGCTGCACAGATGCTTTTTCCAGCTCCCCGCCGAACCATATCGTGCCTTCAGGGCGCTGAAGCGCTGCATAAGCGGCACATATCCGCATTCATGGACAGAACGCCCATCTCCCGTATGATCCAGCGCGTCCACGAACGCCTGGAAAAATTCCTGCCGCTCCCGGCACAGATGGGTGTATTCCTGCATTTTCGCCGCCAGCTGCCGTGAAAATAGAGGCTGTGGCAGGTGGCAGAGGTTACGGAAGACGAATTCCGTATCGGACTTGGGGAGGGAGGACATCAGCAGCCATTGCTCCGCCATGTCCGGAAAGCCCTCCCCGAAGGCGGCCCGCTGTTCCCGATCCCCCATGCCCAGCCAGAGGCAGCATGCCTCCCTGCAGAAAGAAAAGAACCGGCGCTCTTCTATCAGGTCAGACCAGGACCGTAAATCCTGCACATACTCCCGGTGACTGGGATGAGCGGCAAGCAGCCCTTTCAAACGGCTATATTCGCTTTCCGCCCCAGGCGATACCGCCAACCTCGCCTGCCTGTCAGCAGCCGCTGTGCCATCCGCCGTACCATCGCCATCCGTGAAAAAGCCATATGCCATGCACAGGGCAAAATACAAATTCTGCCCTATCCCCTCAGGACGAACCTGGCTTTCCTCCTGCAAAAAGCCGCAAAGACCTGCCAGGACTTCCAGGCTGTACTGCCTTTGCAGAAAAACCGGGTGGCAGATAACGGACAGCCATTTGCGCTCTTTCCATTCTTCCCATAAGATGTGCAGAAAGCGTTTTCGCTTCCCTGGCGGCCTCTTCTTTGATGCATCTGCTCCACTTTCTGTCCCTGCTTCTTCCGCATGGCATTTCCGGCAGATAAGCCCCAGAATCTCCCGCGCCTGGCGCTTTTCCGCATTAGGCAGAAACCGATCCATCCATCTTTGCAGAATCCCGTGTAAATTCTGCAGAGATTGCCATGCTTTTGGAAATATCATCAAAAAACCTCCCCACATGCCCCATGAGGTAACGCTACCCATTTCAGGGACAGTATCTACAGACCATCCCTGGCTTTCAAGGATGCCCTTTCCTATTGTAGCACATTTTCTCCTGAGCTGAAAGCGCATAGTTTTCGCTATGCGCTGCAGAACTCCACAGAACTCTGCTATCGAAAACATACTACAGCAAATCACTTCTTGCTTTTGCCTTCTGCCTTTGCTAAAATGAATGGAAACAACAAATAGAATCTATGTTAAACGAAAGCTGGAACGCCCCCCAAGAATGGCTGATGCGCTGTATGGGGAACGACCAGGCCATATGCGGGACAGATAAGCATATTTTATATTGGGGAAAGGATTATGGTCATGAAGGACAAGGTGAAACTGCCTATCGGGATTGAGAATTTCGAAAAGATAAGGACCGAAGGCTTCTACTATGTGGACAAGACAGGACTGATCAGGGAACTGCTGGATTCAAACATTGGTTGCCGGGGCCGTCACCCTTATCGCATGTCTGGCAGCGCCCCATAAGCCCCGGTTCCGGATCCGGAGGGAGGAAACCGGAACCCAGGCGGGCTTTGATGCCTTCAGCAGATGCGTATATGGCGGTGACAGCCGCAAAGCCTGGAAAAAAGTCACATCCGAATGACCCTGTCGGCAAACGCAGCTTCTTCCTCACGGTGCGTCGTATAGATAACGGTAGCCCTGCAGCTTCTTATATAACGCATCAGCTTCTCGGCATGTTCTCCGTCCAAGGACGCTGTAGGCTCGTCCAGAAGAATGATTTTCGCATTGCTGTTGGAAAAGGCTCTGGCGGCATTCACCCGCTGCTGCTCCCCTCCTGAAAGCTGGGATACGGAAGAGATATCACCGCCTGAAAAATCAGAGACCCCAGTGGCATTTTTAATTTTCTCCAGGCTTATCTCACTGAAACTGCCCATCAAGATATTGCCGTCAACGGTAGTTTCGTAAAGCTGGGAAGCGGCGGGCATATAGGAAAAAATCCCATTTTCCCTCAAATATTCCGCATCATTTGCGGGGGATTTACCGAACAGTGTTATACTGCCGGATGTGGGAGCATACATCCCCATGATGCAGCGGAGCAAAGTGGATTTTCCGCTGCCGTTTTCCCCCATTATCGCGATATGCTCCCCTTCTTTTACGCTGAAACTGATATTCGAAAGGATACTTCTGCCCTCTGCTTCAAAGCATAATTTGTCGATGGCCAGGGCGCAGCTATTGTCAGGATTTTCAGATTTTGCTTCCCTTTTCAGGCCAAAAAGCGCCTTGCCATTGTCGATCGGTACGGTATTATAGGGGATATAAGCCGCCATCTGCTGCATATTCTGGGTCTGCTTTTCCGACTCTTCAATGATGCTTTTAACGGAAGCCAGATTTCCTCCTGATATTTTTCCGCTGCCGGGCAAAAATCCCAAAACAGGGTAAATGAATCCGCTTACCAGTTCGCTGATGACTCTCTGCAGGGAAGTATAGAGATTATTCTGTTTCAACTGTTCGGTCTGGACACGGAAAATATCCCTTCTGGTCTGGTCGAAACGGCTTTTCATGATGCTCTGCAGGCTGTTCATATTGATGAAATCCGCCTGATACATAAGCTCCTCGATATTCTTGTTTTTTTCGGCTTCAAAGTCCTGGAGCCGGGCGGCATATTTTTCAGAGATGTCATTGATTTTTTTGCCTGCAAAAATGGTGATGCCGATGTGGGCCAAGACAAAAAGGGAGACCGTATAATGGACATGAGCCGACAAAATCAAAAGAACGCCCATTACGATCACACTGATGGCAAAGCTGATCATCATGACCCATAAAGAGAGCGCGGAATCGGTAAATGCGGTAATATTCTGGAGCAGATCTTCCTCATTGTATTTTGATTCCCTTTCCCCGTAGGGCAGCGCGAACAGGTCCTTGTACAAGTCCGCCGAGCCTCTGTAAATAAGGTTTGCGCACATCACATTTCCATATACATTCACCAGGTAATCCAATGTGAGCAGGAATAGAGCTGCCAGAATCAGCATAAAAACCATCCATGGAGTTGCGCTCGCGCCGCTTTCTATGCTGCCCATGATAGACTGTATCATAAAGGGCGCAGCCAAAGGCAGCGCGAAGGATGTCAATGAAAATACCATCAGCAAAGCCGCGAATTTCAGCTTATGATGTTTCAGGATTATGGCTGTGGCCCTCAGTCTCTCCAACATTTTCAAACTTTTCCTCCCATATTGAGAATTTTTACGCTGTCCTGGGCGCTATGCTCAAAGGCCGTATGCGAGGACATGATCAGTATCTGGGACTTTTCCCTGAGCTGTGCAAGGAGCTTTCCGAATATCTCCCCGCGCGAGTCAGGGTCTATTGCGGAGAAGCTTTCATCGGAAATAATCACGTCATAATCACCGTAAAAAGCCCTGGCAAGACATATCCTCTGCTGCTCTCCTGAGGATAGATTCAGCATGGAGACAGGGGTGTCTATCCCATTTTGAAACTTGGGGATAAGACTGGTCAATCCCGTCTGCGCCAATGCGTGGTTGAGCTTCCTTTCATCCGCATCCTGGAACATTGTGATATTTTCTTTGATCGTGCCTGAAATAAGCTGAGGCTCCTGGCTTAGATATAAAATCCGATTCCAAAAGGCGCTTTCCTTAATGTCCCTCAGATCTTTACCGCCACAGAGGATAGCCCCGCCATAGCCTTTTAGGATATCTGCAAAGACTTTCAGCAGCGTGGATTTGCCGCAGCCTGACGCTCCATTTAATATCAGGCATTCCCCTGATTTTAAGTCTATGTTCAAGCCTTCAAAGAGACTTTTTCCCTGGGATTCCCCGCTTCCATTTTCATAGGAAAAGCTCAGATTTTGTGCGGAAATGGAATCGATTTTATGTATATCTTCAACTCCCCAGGCGGATTTGACTTGTGGAGTCAACAGGGCGTTTATCCTGCCGTCCATGCCCTTAAGCTGCTGATACTCGGAAATACAGGCGGGAATTTGATACAGGGTGTTGGTCAAAGAACCCACAGCCGCCAAGAGCACAATGAAATCGCTGATTCCGATGCTGCCCTTGGAAACCCCATATCCCCCGATGATCAGTATGGCGCAGGTATTCAAAATGGTGTTTGCCGAGCCTAAAATCCGCTGCATTGTCATGGTGCCTAGAATTTTTGCCTGGTCGATTTTATAGTCGGCGATTTCTTTTTGATAGGGCTCGATCACCCGTTCGCCGTTGAGGGCATAGGCGGCTTCCCGGTTCCGCACCAGCTCCGCATTGTGGTTATAGATCGCGCCCATGTGAAAATAAAGCTTTTCATTCTGCTCCGGCAGCTTTCGCCCCCTGTAGGCGCTGATTGAGATGGCCGCCAGGGACAGGCAAAGGGTCAGGGCCAAAAGCCAGGGCTCGATTAGGAAGACATAGATACTTGTCAGAATCACGGATACAGCAGTTCCTGCTATTTTAAGTAGAAATCCTGAAAGCTGCTCGGAATATGTAAAAATATCATTTCGGATAATGGGCAGCATTTTCTCGGTATTTTCCTTGTTTCTATAATTGGAGCCGAGCCAAACGTCCATGGCTTTTTGCTCCAGGGATTCTATCAGCCTCTGCTTTATAGTCAAAGTTTTGCTGTTTTGGACGCACAGAAGCAGCGCCGACAGGAGCAGGCTCACTGAAAATACTGCGAATATGCCCCATAGCCTGCCCGTATTTTTCGTTAAGACGCTGTCCGCCAGAAGCCTGATGCACTCCAGATAAAGGATGCCCAGACCGGAACCCACACAGACGGCAAGTCCCGCCGTGAATAGGCTGCCGGCTGATTTTTTCAGTGTGTTTTTTGATTCGGTATTCATTTTTGCTCTTCCCTTCCCGGTATAGTAAATGCCTGCTTGAGCGCTTGCCCGCATTCCGCTCTTGCTGCCTGCCTTTATGAAAAATTTTATCATAAACTTAAAGGGGTTTCAACTATGAAAAGCCCCTGTGCTGCAGGGTTTTGCCAGGGAGCCTCCATTTTAATATGGACTTTTCCACATGCTGTGCTATAATTTGACTATAGGCAGTATAACAGATAAAGACTGGAAATTGGACGATAAAACGATATGAAAGATTCGAAAAAACGGGCATACAATTTTTTGACATTCCTGGGGGACATGACAAAAATCATACCCTTTCATGCGGAATATCTTTTGCTGGCCGCCTTGGTCAATGCTTTTCTGCCTACGGCACAGACGCTGGCAATCGCGGAATTCGTGAACCGCGTGGAAGGGACATATGGCGGTGCGCTGGAAGTCCATATGGTATTGGCGCCTCTTATGATATTGCTTGGAATCGTGATATTTAAGCAGATGATACCCTCTGCCACCAATCTGATCGACGCATCCGCGCAGAACCGTTTAAAGGCCGTACTGAGGAACCGGTTCATGAGAAAACAGGCCGCGCTGCAATACAGATACATAGAGGATAACCAGTCCTGCGCATTGATATACCGTGTCTGCGAAAAGGTGGAGAACCGCTTCTGGACTGGCTACCGTACAGTCTGTAACGGAATTGAGCTGGTGGTAAAATGCGTAGCCCTTATGAGCATTGTCATGCAGGCCAGCGTCCTGAGCGGCGGGGCGATCCTTTTGGTGAGCGTTCCCCTTTTCTATCTGGCATACAGGACAGGGAAACAGAATTATGTCCTGCAAAAGGACGCGGTAGAGGTCAAAAGACGATATCAATATCTGGCGAGGATCCTGTCGGACAGGGACCACGCAAAAGAGCGGACAATGTTCGGCTATTCCGGGCAGATAGCGAAGGAGTACGACAGTCTCAGCGATTACGCGAATCAGAGGGAGGCTGTGATCCTGAAGAAAAGATACGCCAATATGAAAAGCGGCTCGCTGACGATGGTGGTGCTTGCGGTGATCATTATGCTGCTGCTCCTGCCTGCTTTGGGCAGCGGAAAGCTGTCGAACGGATTATATGTAGGCCTTGTGACTTCCGTTTTGAATCTTGTCCAGGGCATGTCGTGGAATCTGTCGGGCATTATGCAGGGGGCTGCGGACTTGAACGCGTATCTGAAGGACGTGAGCGTTTTTCTGGGCATGGAGGAGAAGGCGGAGGCCATTGTGGAACCACGGAAAATCCCGGGATTTCGGGTGGAGACGATTGAATTCCGGAAGGTATCTTTCCGATATCCGGGAAGGGAGGAGTACGTGCTGAAGGACTGCTCCCTTGCGCTCCAGGGGGACAAATGCTATGCGGTGGTGGGCAGGAACGGCGCGGGGAAATCCACGCTGACGAAACTGCTGACCGGATTGTATGAAGAGTATGAGGGGCAGATTCTGATCAATGGAAGGAACCTGCGGGAGTACCGATACGGGGAGCTGAAGTGGATGTTCTCCGTGGTGTTCCAGGATTTCGCCAGATATGCCCTGTCCTTTCGGGACAACATTTCCGTGGGAAATGTCAATGAGGAAAATGAGCGGCTGCTGGGGCGGATCATAGAAAAACTGGAGCTGGAGCCCTGTGTACAGGAGCTGCCATGGGGGTTGGACAGCAAGCTGGGAAAATTGGATAAGGACGGCGTGGACCTGTCCGGGGGCCAGTGGCAGAAGCTGGCGATTGCGAGGCTCTTATACAGCCAAGCGCCCGTCAATATCCTTGACGAGCCTACGGCAGCGCTGGATCCGAAGAGCGAGGCGAAGGTGTATGAGACGTTCCGGCGGGCCACAATGGGAGCGGAGGATTCGCTCACGATTTTGATTACGCACAGGCTGGGCGCTGCGCGCATGGCAGACGAGATCCTGGTGTTAGACCAGGGCAGGATCATGGAGCAGGGAACCCATAAGGCTCTGACGGGAGTGGAGAACGGGCTTTACAGGGAGATGTTCGAAAGTCAGAGGTGCTGGTATGAGGCATAAAAATTTTCTGTACGACAATCTGGTGGGAATCCGGCTTTTGTATAAAATGTTCCCCAAAAGCATCATCCTATATGCGATATTACAGATGCTGCACGGCGTGTCCTGGGTCTTGCAGGTGATGAGCGTGCAGTATCTTTTTGACGGGATTTCAGAAGACCAGGGCGCAATCCCAGCGCTTGCCATCAGGATATTGCTGCTGGGAGCCGCATATGCCTTTGCGCAGACCATGAATGGCGTTGCAAACTGCTACGGGCAGATCCTGAACCAAAAAGTCCTGAAGGAGACCAATGAGATTTTATTCAGGACAATCGACAGGAAAGAGGCGATCGCCTTTGAGCATGCGGATGAACTGGACCGGATTGAAAAAGCCGTCCTTGGCTCGGAAGGCGTGTTCTGGGTAAGCACTACCATTTTAGACCTCCTATTCTTTTACGTTTTTTATTTTGTCATGATGAGCTGGTATTTGTTTTCTCTGGCGCCTGTCCTCAGTGTCTGCACAGCGATTATTTTCGTGCCCAATGTGACAGCCAGGCTGCTCCACATGATATCCTTCGAGCACCTGGAGAACGAGGCTGCGCCTGTCCGGAGAAAGATGGAATATTATGCGGACTGCATCATCGGAAAGGCGTATTATAAGGAAACCCGCCTGTGGGGATGCGGCGGCTCCTTCTTCGACAGGTACGATAAGATGCTGAAAAAGCTGAACCGGCTCCATTTCCGCATGCAGGTCCGGAAAGAAAAAATCAATTTCTGTATCAATGTCCTGACCGTGGCGGCTTATGGAGCCATCATCGGGATGCTGGTCCATTATGTCCTGACGGACGTCATATCCGTGGGGGCCTTTGCGGCGGTGTTTGCCGCGCTTCGCGAGTTTTACGGGTTCATGGACGAGGTGATATCCGAGCGCCTGGCAATCGCCATAGAGAACATGGCCACAGTGAAGAACTATCTTGCATTCATAAAGGAGGACGCGGGGGAACGGGAGCAGACAGAACTGCCCGAAAGATTTGAGATTCGATTGGACCATGTGTCCTTTGCGTATCCGCAGCCGGAAGCAGGGGAACAGAAGCTGGCGCTCTCGGATATCAATCTGCGGATTCCCTGGGGACAGACAGTCGCCCTGGTAGGGGAAAACGGAAGCGGGAAGAGCACACTGTGCCATATCATTGCGGGATTATATTCCCCCACGGAGGGAACGGTGTCTTATGGGGAGGTGCGGAGAGGCGCCGGGCGTATCGGCAACGGGATATCCGCGGTCTTTCAGAAGTTCTGCCGCTATCACATGTCTCTGGGTGAGAACATCAGGATCAGCGACATGGATGGCCGCAAGTCCGAGGAGAAGCTGAACCGGATCTGTAAGGAGGTCGGCGTAGTCCCCGGGTGGGCCGGCGGCATGGACGGCATGCTGGGAAGGGAGTTCGGAGGGGCGGAGGTTTCCGGAGGCCAATGGCAGCGGATCGCAATCGCGAGAGGGATCTACAGGAACAACAGCCTCTTGATTCTGGACGAGCCTACGGCTGCCATAGATGCGCTGGAGGAGAAGTATCTGTATGAGGAATTCGGCGAATTGTCCCGGAACTGCACCTCCGTCATAGTGACGCACCGGCTGGCCTCCGCGCAGATTGCGGACAGGATCCTGGTCATCAAGGACGGGCGGATCGTGCAGGACGGCAGCCACGGCGAGCTGCTTGCGGCTGAGGGGGAATACAGGACCATGTATGAGCTGCAGAGGCAGTGGTATCGATAGGGTATATGCCGGGTAAAGGAAGCGCATAAAGGAAGCGGATAGCAGAAAATCCTTGCGCATATCCCACGGAACGTGTATAATGGAACCCGAAGCAGAATCCCATTGTCAAAATCCTGCTTTGGTTCCAGCATAAAAAAGAAAGGCGGTGAGAAGCATGAAACGATATGAAGTCCTGACAGCCAAAGAACTATTCCACGGCAGCGATATTGTGCGCAGCTTCGGGTACAGAGCAGCAGCTTCAGGGGACAACTATGCCCTTTTTTGGAAGACGGACTGTTTTGTGTGCTGCTCACCATTTGACGGGATAATCGGGATGTGATGCGCCAGCCGTATCAGCGGGACTGCCATGCGCCAGATTTACGCTCGTAAAACAAGTGCCCTGTGCAGACTGAACAGTCTGTGCAGGGTATTTTTATGCCCTGAGAAACGCACAATGACACAAGCCGCGGACACAGCGCCGCAGCAGGCATATAACTGGCGCAGCCGCGCTGGAAGGAGAGAAATGAAATGATACATAAAATTATGGCCACCGCCCAAATGGCCGTCCGGGGCAGGACAGGCGGTGGCGTGCTCTATCTGATGCCGGACATCCTGATGAAGGTAGTATACCTGGTGCCGGTGATGTTCATCTGGAGGACGCTGGGGGAGAGCGGGTACGAGGCAGAGATGTCGGTGGAGCAGCTTCTGAGCTACACTTATGTCAATGCGCTGCTGGCAGATCTGACCATCGTAGAGACATACCTGTCCGCCTGGAACTACGACACCAGGAGCATGGAGGCCTTCACCCGCCCCATGCCCGTGTTCGCCCAGGTGATTTCCCGGACGATGGGAGAGTGGGTGCCCATGCTGCTTTTGTTCTCGCTGCCCATGTCCCTGGCCGCGCCCCTCCTGGGGGTCCGCATACTGCCCCGGACCCTGTGGGCGCTTCCCTCGCTGGCGCTGAGCGTGTCTCTGGGATTCGCCTTTGAATTCCTGTTCTGCTGCGTCACCATCAGGCTCCATAATGTCTCCTGGATCACCTATGTCATCAGGAGCGCGGTGGTATCCTTTTTCTCGGGCACGGTGATACCCTTCCGGATACTGCCCTTCGGCATGGACAGATGGTTCCAGTACCAGCCCTTCGGCAGCCTGGGCGGGGCCTTCCTGTCCCTGTATGTGGGGAGCGCCAAGGCCCTGGAGGTGATTCCGGCCCAAATCATCTGGAACATCGTGATATGGATCGCCGCAGCCGTCTGGTTTCGGAAATCCAGGGAAAGGATGGTGAGCTTCGGTGGCTGACAACGGAAAGGAGAGAAAGAACATGCCTGAAAGAGGAAAAATCGCCCACGGCATAAAGAGATACTTCCAACTGCTGGCCATATACGCCCGGATGGACTTCGCCTCCCTGACCCGGGACGCGAAATTCATGACATTGGTGATCCTGGCCGACATCATCTCCAACCTGTCGTCCATCTCCGGCGTCTTCCTGCTGGCCTGGAAATTCGGCGGAATCGGCGGCATGGATCGGTTTGAGATTCTGTTCATGCTGGCATACGGCAATATCGTCATGGGCTTCCTGAACATGATGGGCGGCTGCAACGCGCTGTTCCCCAGCCGGATCATCGGAAGGGGTCAATGGGAACATATGTTCATCATGCCATTGCCCTACGCGGTGCAACTGACAGTGGGGATCTTCCCCTTCACCGGCTCCGGCAGCTTCCTGTCGGGCGTGGGCATGCTCTGTGTGGCGCTGCGCTGCATGGAGAGGGCGCTGCCCTGGTGGTGGCCGGCGGCGCTGGCAGTCCACCTGGCGATCAGCATGGTCATCCTGGTGGCATGCTCCTACCTGCTCTCCAGCCTTGCCTTTTACGCGCCCGTACAGTGCGAGGAAATCTGCAGCTCCGTGGTATACGGCATCGGATATACCATGACATTCCCGCTGTCCGGCATGCCGCTCTACATCAGATACCCATTGCTGACCATCTTCCCGGCGGGCCTTACCGCGTGGCTGCCCACCATGATCCTGCTGGGCAGGGCGGCCAGGTGGGAGACGGTTTACCCGGCCGTATTCGCGCTGCTCATATCCCTTGCCGCAGCCCATTTTTTCAAGAAAGGATTTCGATATTATGTCAAAAAAGGTATCAACAGATATAGCCCGGGCGGCCACCGCTCCTGACCGGCCGGCAGTGGCGGTGGAATCCGTCAGCAAACAATTCACCCAGTGGAAACGCAGACAGGACGACGGGCAGAGGACGGGGATCAAAAGCCTGTTCCGCCAGGAAAAGCAGACTGTCACGGCCCTGGACGATGTGTCCTTCCGGATCGGGCGGGGGGAGTTCGTGGCCTACGCAGGCCCCAACGGAGCGGGCAAGAGCACCACGATGAAGCTGCTCGCGGGCATGCTCCAGCCCACGAAAGGCGCCGTATCCGTGCTGGGCATGTCGCCGGAGAAGGACAGGATAGCGCTTATGCGGAAGCTGGGCGTGCTGTTCGGGAACCGTACGGAGCTGTGGTGGGACCACCCCGTGATACAGAGCTTTGAGTGGAAAAAGGTAGTCTGGGACATTCCGGACGAGGTATATGAGAGGAACCTGGACATGGTCACCGCCCTGCTGGACATCGGAGAGATCCGGGGCACCTTTGCCAGAGAGCTGTCCCTGGGACAGCGCATGCGGGCGGATCTGGCCATGATGCTCCTGCACTCCCCGGAGCTCATTCTGCTGGACGAGCCCACTTTGGGCCTGGACGTGGTGGCAAAGCGCCAGATGATAGAGTTCCTGAAGAAGATTAACAGAGAGCAGGGCGTGACCATCCTGGTGACCAGCCACGACATGGACGACCTGGAGGAGATGGCCCGGCGGATCCTGATGATCTCCCGGGGGAAGCTGGCCTTTGACGGCAGCTTTGACGGGCTGCGGGAGATTACCGGGAACCTGACCCGTTTCACAGTCACCACCGACGGAAGGAGGCCGGAGCTTGCGGACTGCAGGCTCCTGGGCGAAAAACACGGCGTGTTCGAGTTCGAGGTGGACATGTCCCGCCTGCCCATCCAGGGGCTGCTGACCCGGCTCTCCCAGGTGGACGGAATCCTGGACGTGGAGATCCGCAAAGCGCCCATCGAGCAGGTGATCGCCCAGATCTACCAGACCTGGAAGGCCGCGCCGCCCACGGACTGAGGGGCGTAACTCTCGCGTCCTGCCTGTTTTGCCCTGGCAGGGCCTCCCCTGGCCTGGCCTTCCGGGAAAATGGGCGGAACCGATTGACAAACCTGTCGCTATCCCGTATAGTTAATTCATTGCGTGCGCCTGCGAAAAAAGTCGTATCCCGGAAGAATTTCGGAGGATTGCGGGAGCCGCTTATCACGGCGCTGTGCGGGTGCCGCCACAAAGGAGATGCAATACTTGAAAGATACCATAATTTCCCTAAAAGACATCACCGTCTCCTACGACGGGGAGCAGGTGCTGGGTGGCTTCAACCTGGAGATACACGACGGGGAGTTCGTCACCCTCCTGGGCCCCTCGGGCTGCGGCAAGACCACGGTCCTGCGCACCATCGCCGGGTTCATCCGGCCGGACGCGGGGGATGTGTTTTTTAACGATAAAAATATTACGGACCTCCCGCCCCACAAGCGGGAGGTGAACACGATTTTCCAGAAATACGCCCTGTTCCCCCACCTGAACGTGTATGAGAACATCGCCTTCGGCATGCGCCTCAAGGGCCGGGGCGAAAAGGAGATCAAGGGCACGGTACAGGAGATGCTGGCCATGGTGAACCTCACAGGCTATGCCCACAGAGGCGTAGGCCAGCTTTCCGGCGGGCAGCAGCAGCGGGTGGCCATCGCCCGGGCCCTGGCCAACGAGCCGAAGGTCCTGCTGCTGGACGAGCCCCTGGGGGCCCTGGACCTGAAGCTGCGCAAGGACATGCAGGCCGAGCTGAAGAAGATACAGCAATGCACAGGCATCACCTTCGTGTTCGTCACCCACGACCAGGAGGAGGCACTGTCCATGTCCGACACTGTCGTAGTCATGGACGGCGGCGTGATCCAGCAGATCGGCTCCCCCACGGATATCTACAATGAGCCGGAGAACGCCTTTGTGGCGGACTTCATCGGGGAGTCCAATATCCTGGACGGGGTCATGCTGGAGGACTATTCCGTGAGGGTCGCGGGGCACAGCTTCCGCTGCCTGGACAGCGGCTTCGGCAGGAACACCCCCGTGGACGTGGTGATCCGGCCGGAAGACATCAAGGTAGTAGAACCGGATGCCACCCGGATCGTAGGGGACGTGACGGCGGTGACCTTCAAGGGCGTGCACTATGAGATGATCGTGGACGTGGCGGGCTTCAAGTGGATGATACAGTCCACGGAGTGCCGCCAGGTGGGGGACCACATTGGCCTGGCCCTGACCCCCAATGATATCCACGTCATGCAGAAGTCCGAATACTCCGGGGTGTTCGGGGACTACAGCACCTTCAGCGATGAGATGGAGGAGGACAGGACCGCCTCGGAGGAAGCGAACATCCGGGAGGAGGGAGACGCCGATGAAATCTGATTCCAAGCTCCTCTCCGCGCCCTACACGGTCTGGATGACGGTCTTTATCGTGGTGCCCATGCTGCTGGTGGGATATTTTGCCTTTACGGACAAGGCGGGCCGCTTTACCATGGAGAACATCTTAAGCGTGGGCCAGTATTCCAACGTATTCCTGCGCTCCATCTGGCTGGGGGCCCTGGCCACCGCCATCTCCCTGGGGCTGGGGTATCCTTTTGCCATGATTATCGCCAGGATGGGCGCCAGGCGGCAGAATGTCATGGTGATGCTGGTGATGCTGCCCATGTGGATGAATTTCCTGCTGCGCACCTATGCCTGGATGACGCTGCTGGAAGACAACGGCCTGATCAATAACGCCCTGGCCGCCATGGGGCTGCCCCGGGTGCACATGATCAATACCGCGGGGGCGGTGGTCCTGGGGATGGTCTACAACTATATTCCCTACATGATCCTGCCGCTGTACTCCGTGCTGACCAAAATCGACCGGAGCGTGATTGAGGCGGCCCAGGACCTGGGGGCAAACAGCGTCCAGGTGTTCTTGAAGGTAGTGGTGCCCCTGAGCATGCCCGGGGTGATCTCCGGCGTGACCATGGTGTTCGTGCCCGCGGTGAGCACCTTCATCATCTCCAAGATGCTGGGCGGGGGCGGCAACCTGCTGATCGGCGACCTGATTGACATGCAGTTCCTGGGCAGCGCCTACAATCCCAACCTGGGTTCCGCCGTGTCCTTGGTGCTGATGGTGATTATCCTGATCTGCATGGGCATCATGAACCAGTTCGACGACGGGGAAGTGAATGAGAGAGGAGGGATGCTGCTGTGAAAAAAGCGGGAGGTCGGCTTTATACCTTTCTTATTTTCCTCTTTTTATACGCGCCCATTTTGGTGCTCATCGTCTTCTCCTTCAACGACACGGAGACCGGGAGCCGGGCGGTGTGGGGCGGCTTTTCCCTGCGCTGGTACAGGAAACTGTTTGAAGACAGGCTTATCTTGGAAGCTCTGCGCAATACTCTGCTGATTGCCGTGGTCTCAGCGGCGGTGTCCACAGTCCTGGGCACCGTGGCCGCCATCGGGATCAACGGCATGAAGCGCATTCCCAGGCGCATCATGATGAACATCACCAACTTCCCCATGGTGAACCCGGAAATCGTCACAGGGGTGTCGCTGATGCTGCTCTTCGTGTCCGCCGTGCGGCTGTTTGGCGGGCGCAGTCTGGGGATGGCCTCGCTGATTGCGGCCCATGTCACCTTCTGCCTGCCCTATGTGATTCTGTCCGTGCTGCCCAAGCTGCGCCAGATGGATCCGAACCTCTATGAGGCGGCCCAGGACCTGGGATGCCCTCCGGTGAAGGCCTTCTTCAAGGTGGTGCTGCCGGAGATCATGCCCGGGGTCGTCACGGGGATGATCATGGCGTTCACCCTTTCCATCGACGACTTCGTGATAAGCTATTTCACCAGCGGCACCACCCAGACCCTGCCCATCTACATCTATTCCATGACCCGCAAGCGCATCAGCCCGGAGATCAATGCCCTGTCTACCGTGCTGTTCGCGGCGGTGATGGCGCTGCTGGTCATCGTGAATGTACGCAATCTGAAGGAACAGGGCGGCGAGCCCGAAAAGGAGGTGTGAGGCGGCATGGATGAAGGGAGAGAAGGGTACGGGAGGAATCCTCGCCCCGGGGGAAACGGTTCCCGCGGGAGAAGGCGTGCAGGCCGGCCAAAGCTGCCAGGGAGGCTCGGCGCGGCTTTCCTGATAGCTGCAGCGCTGCTTTTTGCCCTTATGCCGGCACAGCCCGCCAGGGCGGCGGAGGGGACGGACCAGGGCGTCACCATAAACGTGTACAACTGGGGGGAGTACATCGCCAACGGCACCGACGGCTCCCTGGACATAAACGCCGAATTCACCAGGCGCACAGGCATCCGCGTCAATTACACCACCTTCGACAGCAACGAATCCCTGTACTCCAAGCTGGTGGGCGGCGGCGCGGACTATGACGTCATCATCCCCTCGGATTATATGGTGTCCAGGCTCATTCATGAAAACATGCTGGCGGAGCTGGACTTCTCCAACATCCCCAACTTCCGGTATATCGACGAGAGCTTCCGGGACCCGGACTACGACCCGGAGGGGCGCTACTCCGTGCCCTATACCTGGGGCGTGGTGGGCCTGTTCTACAACACGGACTATATCGAAGAAGAGATTACAAGCTGGTCTTCCCTCTGGGACGACCGCTATGCGGGCAAGATACTGATGTTCGACAATCCCAGGGATTCCTTCGCCATCGCCCAGCTCCTGCTGGGGCAGTCCCTGAACACCACCGAGGAAAGCGACTGGCTGGAGGCCGCGGCCCTCTTAAAGCAGCAGAAGCCCATGGTGCAGGCCTATGTCATGGACCGTATCTTCGACAAGATGGAGAGCGAGGAGGCCTGGATAGCCCCCTATTACTCCGGGGACGCGGCCATCCTGGTGGACAACAGCGACAACATCCGCTTCGTGGTGCCAAGAGAGGGCACGAACTATTTCGTGGACGCCATGTGCATCCCTGCCACCTCCGGCCACAAGGCCGAGGCGGAGGCCTATATCAATTTCCTCTGCGACCCGGAGATCGCCGGGGCCAACATGGACTACGTGGGCTATTCCACCCCGGAAACCGCGGCCAAGGCCTACATGGATCCGGAGATCGTGGAGAGCCCTGTCCACTATCCGGACGTGGAGACCCTGGCCCGCACCCAGGTCTTCGTCAATCTGCCGGAGGATACCAGCAGGCTGATCGACAGACTCTGGGCCGAGGCGAAGATGGGCGGCCCCGGCGAGTCCGCGGTGCTGGTGGCGATCATCCTGGGGTTCCTGGCAGTGTACATCGCCATATTGGTGTACAAACGGCGCAAGCGGAAGCGGGAGCTGGCGTAAGGAAATCGGGGAATGGGAGGAGCCTGTCCGGGCTCCTTTTTCCGTGTCAGGGCATTATGCCTCCAAAAAGGCGAAAAATGTACGGGAAATTGCCACAAGATGATATTGAAAACCACCAATGGGAATGATAGAATAAGGAAGGCGAAAAATTCGGAAAATCGTCCGGGAGGATGCTGTATGAACAGAGAAGTGGTTGTGCTCAACCGGGAGAGGAATGTCTCTCTGACGGCCTATCTGCTGGAGGTAGGCGGGGAATATCGCGGGATTGCCAGGAGGCCCCTGGTGCTGGTGCTGCCCGGGGGCGGCTATCGGTCCTGCTCAGACAGAGAGGCGGATCCGGTGGCGCTGGCGTACCTGAAGGCCGGCTACCACGCGGCGGTCCTGCGCTATTCGGTGGGCGTCCACGCGGACTGGCCCCATCCGCTGGAGGATTACGAGCAGGCCATGGAATTTCTGAAGGAAAAGGCCGGGGCGTGGAGCATCTATGACGACAAGATTGCAGTCATCGGCTTCTCCGCTGGGGGCCATCTGGCGGCAGCGGCGGCCACCATGGCGAAGAACCGGCCCGCGGCCGCAATCCTGGGCTATGCTGTGGCCGGGGAGGACGTAAAGTGCTGCTCCCCCACAGCGCCGGACACGGTCAGCGCGGTGGACAGACAGACGCCGCCCTGCTTCCTGTTCCACACCAGGGACGATAACGTGGTGCCGGTGATGAACTCCATCAGGTTCATGGAGGCCCTGGCGGAGCATGACATCACTTTCGAGAGCCATATCTATTCCTACGGCCCTCACGGCTTCAGCACCTGCGATACCAGCGTCCAGGGGCCGTCCACCCGCATCAGCAGGAGAGTGCCGAACTGGGTGCCGGATTCCGTGGGCTGGCTGCGGGAGGTGTTCGGGGACTTTGGCGACCGGGGGGAGGGGCTTCTGGAGCCGGAGGTCAGGGCCCATCTGTCGGAGGACGACGGGCAGTTCCTCTCCGTGGGCTGCACCATGGGACGGGTCATGGGAAACCCGAAGGGGGCGGAGGTCCTGGGCGCCGTGCTGGCCCGGGCAGAAGGGGGAGAGGCATGGGGAAGCCCTTTGCTGCAGGCAGGGGAGATGCCGCCTGAGCTTAAGAAGACGGTGGACCGGATGCTGGTCCGGGACGCCCTGGGATTCGCCAGGATCGGCCAGGACGTGCTGGAAGCGCTGGACCGGCGGCTGGGAGAGATCCCCAATAATGTAAGCAAGGATTCCGGAGACTGAAATCCCGCCTGACCGGCAACCTGGCCAAAGGGGTGCGGGAGAGGGACGGGGCGTGTTCATACCGCAGGGCGGTGGAATGGAGAGCTGTTATGAAATTGAAGGACTGGGGCGACCGGGAGGAAAAGGAACTGGAGCAGGAACCGGAGAGCCGGGGGACGCAGGATGCGCAGGATGCAGATTTTGAGGACCGGGAGCCGGAGGAAGCGCTGCCGCCCCTGCAGCCATGGGCGAAAGCGGCGATCTTCATGGGTCTGACGGTGCTGGCCGCTGTCATATGCGCCGTTTTGTGGCATGTCACCCATCCGGACAAGCCTGAGGGAGGGGACAGGGGGAGCCTGGCGGAGGCCAGCCAGCCGGAGTCCGACGATTCTGGGCAGTCCCCGGAAGCGGAAGGGAACCCGGCACAGGGAGAAGGGGCAGGCGCGGAGCCGGATCCGGACTATGCCGGGGCCGCGGATTCGGAGACGCCCGCGGAGCCTGAGAGCGAACCGGCGGAAAGCGGCGCGGCATCATCCGCCCCGGGATCCTCTGCGCCTCCGGATGCCTCCGAAGGCCCGCAGGACCGGCCCGAATCCCCCCAGCCTACGGCTGAGCCCCAACCGACGGCACAGCCCACACCTGAGCCCACGTCCCAGCCCCAGGCGGGGAACCCGGAGGACGGGGCGGATGACATACGCATGACGTTCATGGTCGTGCAGGAGTCCGTGACCCCCAAGGACGCGGTGAACCTGCGCACCATGCCCACCACTACGGACGACAGGAACATCGTGGTAAAGATTCAAAATGGCGAAGCCCTGTCCAGGACCGGCATCAACAATGACACAGGATGGTCGCGCATCGATTATAATGGCCAGACACTGTACGCGGTGAGCCAGTATCTGACCACTGATCTGAACTATAAGACGCCGGTAGCGCCCACTGACCCCAACCGGGTCACAACGGCAGACGGAACCGTAGTCATTTTCGAAAACTGCGATGACTGGATCACGCCCAAGGAGTATGTGAACCTGCGGACGGAGCCCAGCACCCTCCAGGAGAACGCCACGGTGAGCTGCCAGCTGAACTACGGGGAGAAGGCCCACCGCACAGGCTTCAGCGCGGACTTTGGGTGGTCCCGGGTGGAGTACGGCGGGCAGGTTCTGTACGTGGTCACCAGCTTCGTCTACACGGTGCCGGCGGAGTGACATTTGCCTGTCTTCAAGGGTTGAAGATGTTCAGCTCGCAGTTGAAGATTTTGTCCGTCACCACGGCGATGGAGCCGATCAGGGGCGCCTGGCCGCCGAAGGAGGACTTCACGATTTCGATGGTATGCCCTGTGTTGGACTGGGGGCCGCTGTTGAGCTTGGTGGTCAGGGCGTCCTCCACCACAGTGGTCTCCACGGGGGAGTCGTATCCCACGATGATATGGCTCACGTCCAGCAGGTGGATGGCATTGCGCACCGCGTAGGCCAGGTAGCCGCAGAACTCGTCCAGCGCTGCCATGGCCAGGAAGTCCATGGCGGAGGCGGCGGTGATGATGTCGCTCCAGGTGTAGGACTCCTGCTCCTTGGACAGCAATGTAGGGCCTTTGTAGATATTGCGCATCTCCTGGATATGCCGGTTCATATTGTCGATATTGGCGTAGAGCTCCAGGCAGCCGCGGTTGCCGCAGTTGCAGGAAGGTCCGGCGAAATTGATGGAGGTGTGGCCCAGCTCGCCGCTCTGTCCGAAATCCCCGTCGTAGATGTTCCCCTGGAAGATATACCCGGCGCCTATGCCATTCATGATATGCAGATAGAGCAGATTGTCCGAATGGGTATGGGAGCCGTAGATTTTTTCCGCCAGCGCGCCGGCGCTGCTGTCGTGGATGATGTAGGCGGGCAGCCCTGTGCGCTGTTGGATGATTTCAGGCAGGGGAAGGTTCTTGATGCCCCAGAAATCCACCGGCGTGGTCAGCTTCTGGGCCTTGGTGTCCACGGGGCCCAGAGAGGAGATGCCTATGGCCACGATCCGCCGGGACTGGCCCTTGCGGAGCTGTTCGTAGAGCTGCACCAGCGTGTCGATCAGGGTGTCCTGATTCAGGGAATCGTACCTGCAGTCCTTCTGGGCGATGATCCGTCCCTTCAGGTCGGCCAGGATGCCGCTGAGCAGATTCCTTTTGATCAGCATCCCCATGATTAGCGGGGAATTGGGGGACAGGTCCAGGATGATCGGCTTCCTGCCGAGGGAGGCGTCCGCCTCGGTGGAGGTATAGGTGTACTCCTTGATGATGTCGCTGGCGATCAGGTCGGATACGATATTGCCAAGGGTAGTCTTTGTCAGATGCATGCTTCTGGCCAGGTTTGCCCGGGAGACGGACTGTCCCGTGCTGATGAGGCGCAGGGCCAATGCGCGATTCTTTTCTTTTACATTCGTGAGGTTGGTTCCGTGCAATGTCGGCATAGATTTTCGTCCTTTCTCTGGCGGAGACAAGCGGGTCATCCCCCTTTTCTTACTATTATACATGATTTGTAATGAAAATCAATAAAAAGAGACAAGAAAGTAAAACGACGTTACTAAAAATCAGGCTGAACACGGGATATGGCCCTTCCGGGATGGCCGGAATCTTTAGAAAGATTTTATAAAATAAAAAGCCCTTAATGTTAGTAAACAGTATTGATTTAGTGGAGGAAAAATGGTATTATTTTTCTTGAAAAGCACTGAATAAAGGGTACCGGAAAACCATACACCATAAAAATGGCGGGAAGGGGAATCGATATGAAGTTTAGCATAGGGATAGACATCGGCGGGACCAAAAGTGCTGTTCTACTGGGGAATCCGCAGGGGAAGGAGGGCCCGGAGAAGTTCATACTGCGAAGGGAAGCCTTTGAGACGAAGAAAGCAGGAGGCCCGATGGGGGCGATTCAGAAGATGGAGGAGACGATCCATCGGATATTGCAGGAGAAGGGGCTCTCCACGGAGGACATCATAGGGATAGGCGTCAGCTGCGGCGGACCGCTGGACAGCAGGCGGGGGGTCATCATGAACCCGCCCAATCTGCCGGGCTGGGACAATATACCGATCAAGCAGATACTGGAGAAGGAGTTCGGCCTGCCCGTGGCGCTGGAGAACGACGCCAACGCCTGCGCGGTGGCGGAATGGAAGTACGGCGCGGGCAGAGGGTATGACAATGTCATCTTCCTGACCTTCGGGACGGGGCTGGGAGCCGGGTTGATCCTGGACGGGAAGCTCTACCGGGGCAGCAGCGACATGGCAGGGGAAGTGGGCCATGTGAGGATGGAGAGATGGGGGCCGGTGGGCTACGGGAAGATGGGCTCCTTCGAGGGATTCTGCAGCGGCGCGGGGATCAGCCAGATGGCCAGGATGAAGGTGCTGGAGAGGATTGAGAACGGCATGAGCCAGGATCTGTGCCAGGGCATGGAGGATCTGGACCAGCTCAACGCAAAGGACATAGCCATCGCCGCGGACAGGGGAGACGAGCTGGCCATAGAGATCTACCGCCTCTGCGGCGAGCAGCTTGGCAGGGGGCTGGCCATGCTGGTGGATATCCTGAACCCGGAGATCATCATCATCGGCAGCATCTTCCAGAGGTGCAGGCATCTGCTCTGGCCCTACGCGGAGCGGGTGATGAAGCGGGAGGCGCTGGAGGCGTCCGCGGCGGCCTGCGTGGTGGTGCCCGCCCAGCTGGGGGAGAACATAGGCGATTACGCCGCGCTGGTGCTGGCGGAATATAATTTCGGAGAAAAGGAAGTGGCAGGGAATGAATGAGATAGAGGGAATCTGGCAGGGGCTTGCGGAGCGCTATCCCGTCCTGGAGGGATGCCGGGAAGACATCATGGAGGCCTATCACGAGATGCGGGAAGGCTTTGCCCGGGGCGGGAAGCTCCTGATATGCGGCAACGGCGGCAGCAGTGCGGACGCCCAGCATATCGTGGGGGAGCTGATGAAGGAATTCATGCTGCACAGGGCGGTGCCGGAGGAGTTCGCGGCGGCCTGCCGGAGGCTCTATCCCGGCCAGGGGCTGGAGGAAAAGCTGCAGGGAGCGCTCCCGGCCATTGCCATCGGGGTGAACCCGGCGTTTGCCTCCGCCTATGCCAATGACGTGGCCCCGGAGATGGCCTATGCCCAGGAGGTCTTGGGCTACGGCAGGCCGGGGGACGTGCTGCTGGGGCTGAGCACCTCGGGGAATTCCGGGAACGTGATAAACGCGGTGAAGACGGCCCGGGCCGCTGGGCTGCGCTGCATCGGCCTGGGCCGTCTTGGCGGCGGCATGCTGCGGGAGCTGTGCGACGTGTATGTGGCGCTGCCGGAGAGCGAGACCTACCTGGTGCAGGAGCTGACCCTGCCTGTGTACCACGCCTGGTGCCGCATGCTGGAATGGGCCTTCTGGGGCGGGACGGCATAATTAGTCAACGGATATTACTAATTAAGGTTTTTGAAGAAAAAGCAACTGACAGGGAATGTGGCAAAGCTTTCTTTACATATATTGGAGCAAGACGACGAATTAGCCATGTGGGATCTGCGGAGGGACAGCCGCCGGGGATTTCTGCATGGCTAATTGCGAAAGGAAGCCAGACAGATGAAGACGATTTATGTAAAGGATATGGTACAAAAGCTGCTGCAGACCAAGCGAATCAAGTGGAAAAAGGTGGTTCCCGCTATGGCCCTGTTCACCGCTATGTTTTTCCTGGGCAGGGAGGTGGCGGAAATCCGTGCCCAGGCCAGACAGACCTCGGGGAGCCTGCTGACAGAGACCGAGGATTGGGGCCTGGGGTTCGGCGCGGAGGGACAGAAGCCCACGGGCAATGCCACGGCGGCGGAGCTGGCGGGGTATGATGCCTACTACTGTGGACAGGGGGATGAGAAGGTGATCTATCTGACCTTTGACTGCGGCTACGAGAACGGGAACACGGAGCCCATCCTGGACGCCCTGAAGAAGCACAATGCCCCGGCCACCTTCTTCGTGGTAGGGCATTTCCTGGAGTCCGCCCCGGAGATCGCCAGGCGCATGGTGGAGGATGGGCACACCGTGGGCAACCATACATATCACCATCCGGACATGTCCAGGATATCGGATAAGGCATCCTTCCAGAAGGAGATGGACGATGTGGCGGCTCTGTTCAAGGAGGTCACGGGCGGGGAGCTGGCCATGTACTACAGGCCGCCCCAGGGGAAGTACAGCAAGGAGAACCTGCAGATGGCAAAGGACTTGGGGTATTCCACCTTCTTCTGGAGCCTGGCCTATGTGGACTGGAACCAGGATGCCCAGCCCAGCCATGATGAGGCTTTCTCCAAGCTGACAGGGCGCATCCATCCCGGGGCGATTGTACTGCTGCACAGCACGTCGAAGACAAACGGGGAGATCATGGATGAGTTGCTGACGAAATGGGAGGAGATGGGGTATACCTTCAGGCCGCTGGCGGATCTGGTTGATTGATTAGAAACAGGGGATGTCGTACTAAGAAATTGGTGTACAGCCCCTGTTTTAACATATTACTGCCGGTTACTGCTGGCTCTCGAAGTTATCTGACCTGTTCAGCCACCACCCCGGGGCAGTTTGCCGTAAAGCCTGTTGGCATTGGCGTATAACATCAGAAAACTGCACCGAAAGATACTGGGAGACAGGACTGATAACCATTTGTTTCCCCCCAGCGCGCTTTTTGAGCCGATGGAGAAAGATTGTAGTTGAAAAGAACCAATGGAACGGTTATACTTTAATATAGATACATTTTTTTACAATCTTGATTTGCGAAAAGGAGTATTCAAGACTTTGGGGATGAAAGGGATATCCTTCGCTATGGGACAATGGTGAGAGAATTTGTGAAGGAATATCTGGGTCAGATTCATTCCATAATAAAAGAAGAGGATTTGATACCAAATAAAAGGGGAATGGAGAATGAAGTTTGAATGGGACGAAGAAAAGAGTTTGACAAATAAGAAGAAGCATAAAATTTCATTTGAGACAGCAGCACATGTTTTTGATGATCCTAATTATATCGAGATGTTTGATTTTGAGCACAGCATTGATGAAGATAGATACATTGCAATAGGAAAGGTTGGAGATGTGCTGTTTGTGGTATTTACTGAAAGAAAAGAAGTAATCAGGCTGATTTCGGCCAGGCTCGCAACGGAAGCAGAAAGGGGACTTTATTATGATCAAGACATTTATTATTGAGAACGGACAGAAACCTACAGAGGAACAGCTCAAAGAGGTCGAAGAAGCTAAAAAGCACCCTGTTGTTTTTGACGAGGATTGTCAGGAATTGTCTCCGATGATGATGAAAGCATTTAAAAGTGCTGTTGTTCAGCGTAATAGAAAGAAAAATGCCTGACTTGATTTTTGTCCTAATCTATTATGTGAAACCGCACATGAAAATTGTAGCACAAAAACTGTATGAACTTCATTTACGTATGTCTTGACATCTTATCGGCAATCACATATACAGCCACATCTAGCTGACGAAGAACAACCGGGAGATATTTAAGGACGAGCTGATAAAGACAAATGAGATATTGAAGGAGACTACTGGGGAGGAAGTACAGTATGTGCGTCTTTCCTATTAGTCTTGGGACAAAAGCCTCGAGAAAGAACGGAATATGTTTCCAGTGCTGTGGATTGTGGTACTATTTGACTGATTGATGGTTTATGAGGGGGATGATACAATGCAATAAGTGATATAGGCAATTTCTAATCTATCCTAATTGCATAGGCGGTGGGGGTGGATTTGATGATGTAGTGGAAAGTATTGCCGATAAGAAAAATGAAAGTCGAGAGATTAGGGCCGACTCTATATTGTCTTCAGACCAGTATTCTTTACTTGGTTTGAGGTCACTACATATTATTTAAAACAAACTGGGCTTTGCAAAAGAATAACTTCTCGGAATCTCAATGAATGAGATTCCAACCGAAGATTGACAACTGAATATCGTGCAGGAAAAGAAATTAGAGAAAAATGGACATAAACATTGGACATAGCGGGTACTATGCC
>CAJUFB010000036.1 GCA_910585805.1 uncultured Acetatifactor sp. | reverse complement strand
TCTGCCGCTTTTGCAAAAGTAGCTTTCCTCATGATAAGTTCCGACTGTTTTTCTTTGATCTTTAGGTTGTACATTGAATATCTTAATTCTCTGCATATAGCATTTCGCCAATTGAGTAATGAAATTATCGTTTTTCATATGGAGAATACATTTAAGGAGTTCAGTGCAAGTTATTTAAAGGCATTTCCTTATCCGGCGACTTCAGCAGAATAATGTACAGCGAGTGAGCGCTCGTGCAATGCGAGCCGAAAAGCTTCCTGTCTTTACAACAGCATCGCCATATACAACGGAAGATGAAGGATGCCATCCTTCTCCATCACATCCCCGCATTACCCTTTCCCCATATAAGCCCTGATTTTCGCAAAGCACCCGTTCAGCATCTCCGTGTCCACCCTGCCGTCCTGTCCGAAGGCTGTGGCTTCCGCCGTGAAGGTTCCGTCATAGCCGCTTCTAAGGACGCGGTCAAAGAATCTTCCGAAATCCACATGCCCCGCCCCAATGGGAAGGTCCGCAACTTCGCCCATTCCTTGTACCCTCCGCCGTAATCGTTGACATGATAATGGCAGATGTGCTGCCGGTTCCAGAGCCATGCATATTCCGGCTGATACAGCAACCCCTCCTCCTGGTGGAAGGCCGCCATCTTCGTATCAAATACAAAACGAATATCCGAATACTTCTCCGCCAGCTGCCGCCAATGCCCGAAAGGACTCGCCACGTTACAGACCACATTTTCCACCAGAATCATGATGCCGTATCTATCTGCTATTCTGGAAAGCTCCCCGTAGGCTTCCAGATTATTTTCAAAATTGCAGTCAAAGGTAAGCCCGTCCCAGAGATGGAGCACCAGCTTCTCCGCCCCCAAAGCCCTGGCCATCCTGCAGTTAATCTCAAACAGCCGGAATGCTTCCTCATTTAACCAGCATTAGTAACGATAAGCGGTATCTTTCTGAAAAGTAAATGCTGATTAATATGCTGTTGCCAAGGTTCCATTTTTTTCAACTTCACTCAAAGAGCCCGGCTTATAGCTTTTCATTTCTTCAAACCGCTGTTTTAATGAAAGCCGTGTATCCATTTGCGTCCTGCTGATTGAAAGAGACATTTATATGAAAGCCCTCCTCACTGCACCGCCAGCCCTGAATACCCCATCAAACTCTCATCCACAGCCCGTGCCGCTTCCCTTCCTTCCCTGATAGCCCACACCACCAGAGACTGCCCCCTGTGCATATCCCCGGCCACAAACACATCCTCCTTAACGGTCTGATACTTCCCGGCATCCGTTTTTACGTTCGTCCGCCCGTCCAGTTCCACGCCGAAAGCCTCCGCCACGTAAAGCTCTGCTCCCAGAAAACCGGCAGCAATCAGCACGATATCCGCCGCCAGAATCTGCTCGCTTCCCGGAATTTCCTTCATACTCATTCTCCCGGACTCCGCATCCTTCTCCCAGGCCAGCTTCACTACCTTCACCGCCGTCAGATTCCCTTCCTTATCCTTGAGAAATTCCTTCACCGTGGACTCATAAATCCTGGGGTCATGCCCATATACGGCAATCGCCTCCTCCTGACCGTAATCCGTCTTACACACCCTGGGCCACTCCGGCCAGGGATTGCTCTCCGCACGGGTGTCCGGCGCCTTAGGCATCATCTCAATCTGAACCACACTCTTCGCCCCATGCCTGACAGAAGTACCCACACAATCATTCCCCGTATCCCCGCCGCCGATAATAACCACATTCTTATCTTTCGTATCCACATACTTCTGATCCTCAAAATCGGAATCCAACAGACTCTTCGTATTCGCCTTCAGGAAATCCACCGCAAAATAAATCCCCTTCGCATCCCTTCCGGGAGCCTTGATATCCCGGGGCTCAGAAGCGCCGCAGGCCAGAATAACCCTGTCGAAATCCCGCAGCAGCTGCTCCGCCTTCACCCCTTTCCCCACATCCACACCCGTGACAAAAGTAACCCCTTCCGCCTCCATCACCTTCTGCTTCCGCTCCACAATCCGCTTCTCCAGCTTCATATTCGGAATTCCGTACATCAACAACCCGCCTATCCTGTCCGAGCGCTCAAACACCGTCACCGAATGCCCCCTGCCGTTCAACTGATCTGCCGCCGCCAGACCGGCAGGACCGCTCCCCACTACAGCCACCCTCTTTCCTGTGCGCACCCTGGGCGGCTTCGGCTGTGCATACCCCTGCTCATAAGCATTCTCTATAACAGCATACTCATTCTCCTTCGAGGCCACCGCCTGCCCGTTCAGCCCGCAGGTACAAGCCGCCTCACAGAGCGCCGGACACACCCTGCCCGTAAACTCCGGAAAATTATTCGTCTTCTTCAGCCTTCCATAAGCCTGCTCCCAATTCCCCGTATACACCAGATCATTCCACTCCGGAATCAGATTATGCAGCGGACACCCGCTGGCCATCCCGGAAATCATCATCCCCGACTGACAGAAAGGCACCCCGCACTCCATACACCGCGCCCCCTGCCTCTGCTGCTCCTCCCTGCTCAAATGCTCATGAAACTCCCCGAAATGCCGAATCCTCTCCCCCGGCTCCTCCGCCCTGCTCACTTCTCTCTCAAACTCCATAAACCCAGTCGGTTTTCCCATTTTTCCACTCCTTTTAACTAAGTCGCTATGCGACAACACTAAAGCGTAAAGTTCCATCCCCATCCATTCCACACATTTACAGCACAAATTTTGTGCTCAAATATACGACGTGTTTCAAATCAAGTTGACAAATGTTTGTTCCTGAAACAATTTGAATCCCATATTAACACTTAGTATTTGAAACGCCCAACCAACATAAACGGGCAACTGGGTCAGGACACTTTTGAAACACTCCAAATATTCCCTCTACAAAAAACGTTGATTTACACAATTTATTGGGCCAAGACATACCTACTTTGAAATCGATACAGATAAAGGCAAAACTTGCAGAAAACCAGGCGGATGGGCAGGGGGACTTTGCGAACGCACATGAGGGCGCCCTTAGCCGAAGGTGAGATCCAGCGTCTACGGAGACTTAGGTGCGGTACTTTCGCACCTTAGTCGAAGTTGACGATTAGCTCACCGGAGGCGTTGCCCGGGCCGAGCAAAGTCCCCCCGCCCATCCGCCGTCCCTTCGCCGTTCTTTCGCTATCCCTTCGCTTTAACCTACCACTTTACCTATTTCCTCATATTCGCATAAAACGCCTCAATCTGCGCCTGCTCCGCACTCAGCCCCTTCTCCTCCATCTGCACAATCGTCTTAAGCACCCTCGCATAATCATAAGGAATAATCTTCTTAAACCTCGGCAAATACTCCTCAAACCTCTCTAAAATCTCTTTCCCCTTAGCCGAATTCGTCAGCATCACATGCTCCTGAATCAGCCCCTTCAGTTCCAGTACATCATACTTCGAACTGATCTCACCGGAAGACACCATCTCCTTATTCAGCCTCTTATACAGATCATTCCCCTCATCCAGCACATAAGCAATCCCGCCGCTCATACCTGCCGCAAAATTCTTCCCCGTGCTTCCCAGAACCACCACGCGTCCTCCGGTCATATACTCACAGCCATGGTCACCCACGCCTTCCACCACCGCCACGGCGCCGGAATTCCTCACACAGAACCGCTCCCCGGCCACGCCGTTGATAAACGCCTTCCCGCTGGTAGCGCCATACAATGCCACATTTCCGATGATAATATTCTCGGAAGCCTCAAACTTACTCCCTCTGGGCGGATACACAATCAGCTTCCCGCCGGACAATCCCTTGCCGAAATAATCATTGCTGTCTCCCACAAGTTCTAGCGTCAATCCCTTCGGGATAAACGCCCCGAAAGACTGCCCTCCCGCGCCTCTGCAGAGAATCTGGTAAGTATCCTCCTTCACATCGTCCCCCAGATTCTTCGTAATCTCGCTTCCCAGAATGGTCCCGAAAGCCCTGTCCGTGTTTGATACATTCACCTCCATCCGCCTGCCCCGTCCGGCCTGGATGGCTTTCCCCAGAGATTTCAGCAATACCTTCTCGTCCAACGTCTTCTCTAACGCAAAATCATAAACCTGCTTCGGATCAAAAGTATACTTCTGCCCCTCCCCCTCATAAGGATTCGCCAGAATCTGCGCCAGGCTCACCTGTGCCTGACTTCCGCTCAAGTCTTCCCGCACCTTCAAAAACTCCGTACGGCCCACCAGCTCATCCACACTGCGAACCCCCAGCGCCGCCATATACTCCCGCAGTTCCTGTGCAATGAATTTCATGAAATTCTCCACATACTCCGGTTTTCCCCTGAAATTCTTCCGCAATTCCGGATTCTGGGTAGCCACGCCCACAGGACAGGTATCCAGGTTGCAGACACGCATCATGACGCAGCCCAGAGTCACCAGCGGAGCCGTTGCAAACCCAAATTCCTCCGCTCCCAGAATGGCAGCGATTGCCACATCCCGCCCGGTCATCAATTTTCCGTCTGTCTCTATACGGACTTTCCCACGCAGCCCGTTCATGATCAGAGTCTGATGGGTCTCCGCCAACCCCAGCTCCCAGGGCAGCCCCGCATTGTGAATGGAACTGACCGGTGCCGCACCGGTTCCGCCGTCATAGCCGGACACCAGAATAACCTGGGCTCCCGCTTTCGCCACACCGGCAGCCACGGTTCCCACACCGGCTTCCGACACCAGTTTTACGGAAATTCGCGCATCCTTATTCGCGTTTTTCAAATCGTAGATTAACTGCGCCAGATCCTCTATGGAATAAATATCGTGATGAGGCGGCGGCGATATCAGGGATACACCCGGCGTGGAATGCCTTGTCTTTGCAATCCAGGGATATACCTTCCCTCCCGGAAGATGCCCGCCCTCGCCGGGCTTGGCCCCCTGCGCCATCTTGATCTGAATCTCCTTCGCGCTCACCAGATACCGGCTGGTGACACCGAAGCGCCCGCTTGCCACCTGTTTGATTGCGGAGCCTCTGTCTACCCCGTCCGGCCCTACGCTCAGACGTTCCGGTTCTTCCCCGCCTTCGCCGGAATTGCTCTTTCCGTGCAGCCGGTTCATGGCTATGGCCAGTGTCTCATGGGCTTCCCTGGAAATCGACCCGTAGGACATGGCGCCGGTCTTGAACCTGGTGACAATCGTCTCCACCGGTTCCACTTCCTCCAGGGGAATCCCTTTCTCCGGAAACCTGAAATCCAGCAGCCCGCGAAGGTTTTTGACCGAATTTCCGCAGGAACGCCTTTCTTTCACAGAAGACATTTCTTTTCCGGAAGCCACATTTTCCACGGAAGACATTTCCTCCATGTTAATCAGCGCGGTATACTGTTTAAACATCCCGTAATCTCCCCGCCTTGTGGCCTCCTGCAGCATATGGATGGTAACCGGATTGTACAGGTGTTCATCCCCGCCGCTTCTCATCTTGTGGTGTCCCGGGCTGTCAAGGGTCAGGTCGCTCCCCAGTCCCAGCGGGTCAAATGCCCGGGAATGCAGCGCATCCACCTGCTTCTCCATATCCTTCAGCGTGATGCCTCCCACCCGGCACACCGTATTGCTGAAATACCTGCTGATGACCTCCGGGTCGATGCCGATGGCTTCGAAAATCCGGGACCCCTGATAAGACTGAATGGTGCTGATTCCCATCTTGGAAGCAATCTTCACGATGCCGTGCAGGACTGCATTGTTGTAGTCATTTACCGCCGCATAATAATCCTTATCCAGCATATGACTGTCAATCAGTTCCCGGATGCTCTCCTGCGCCAGATAAGGGTTCACCGCGCAGGCGCCGTATCCCAGCAGCGTGGCAAAATGATGCACTTCCCTGGGCTCGCCGGACTCCAGAATCAGCGCCACCCTGGTCCGCTTCTTCGTCCTCACCAGATACTGATTCAGGGCCGACACTGCCAGCAGGGAAGGAATGGGCACATGGTTCTCATCCACTCCCCTGTCCGAGAGAATCAGGATATTCACGCCGTCCCGGTACGCCCTGTCCACTTCCACGAACAGCCTGTCAATGGCGCGCTCCAGGCTGGTATTTTTATAATAAGTAATGGGAACCACTTCCACCCGGAAGCCTTCCTTCTCCATATTCTTGATTTTCAGCAGATCCGTGTTGGTCAAAATGGGATTGTTCACCCTCAGTACATTGCAGTTCCTGGGATTTTCCTGCAAAATATTGCCCTCCGTGCCGATGTACACGGTGGTGGATGTCACAATCTCCTCCCGGATGGCATCGATGGGCGGATTGGTGACCTGGGCAAAAAGCTGCTTGAAATAATGAAACAGCGGATGGCAGGACTTGCTCAGCACCGGAAGCGGCACATCCACACCCATGGCCGCAATGGCCTCCGCGCCGTTCTTTGCCATGGGCAGGATACTGGTCCTAAGCTCATCGTAGGTGTAGCCGAAAGCTTTCTGCATCTTCTGCCGCTCTTCACAGGTATATTCCGGCACACGCTGATTGGGGATGGTTAAATCCTTCAAAAATACCAGGTTATTGTCCAGCCATTCCCCGTAAGGCTGCCTGGAAGCATACTTTTCCTTCAGTTCCTCATCGGAAATCACCTTGCCCCGGAGAGTGTCCACCAGCAGCATCCTGCCGGGACGCAGGCGCTCTTTCTTCTTTATTTTAGAAGGCTCAATGTCCAGCACCCCCACCTCTGAAGACAGGATAAGCGTGTCGTCGTCTGTAATCAGATACCTGGAAGGGCGCAGACCGTTGCGGTCCAGCACCGCCCCCATGACATCTCCGTCTGAGAACAGGATGGAAGCCGGTCCGTCCCATGGCTCCATCATGGTTGCATAGTATTGATAGAAATCCCGTTTGGTCTGGGACATGGCCTTATCGTTGGCCCAGGGCTCGGGAATGGCAATCATCACCGCCAACGGCAGCTCCATGCCGCTCATCACCAGGAATTCCAGAGTATTGTCCAGCATGGCGGAATCGGAGCCGGTCTTGCTGATGGCAGGGAGCACCTTATGCATCTGGCCCTTCAGGTACACGGACTCCATATTCTCCTCCCTGGCCAGCATCTTGTCCGCATTGCCCCGGATGGTGTTGATCTCCCCGTTGTGCACCATGAGGCGGTTGGGATGGGCGCGCTCCCAGCTGGGATTGGTGTTGGTGGAAAAGCGGGAATGCACCATGGCGATGGCGGACTGGAAATCATCGCTCTGTAAATCGGCGTAGAAGGTACGCAGCTGTCCCACCAGGAACATCCCCTTGTACACAATGGTTCTGCTGGAAAAGGATACTACATACGTGTCTTCGGAAGACTGTTCGAACAGACGCCTTGCTATGTACAGCCTGCGGTCAAATTCCAGACCCTTTTTCACATTGGTTGGTTTCTTTACAAAGCCCTGCATGATGTGAGGCATACATTCCACGGCCTTCTGCCCCAGCACGTTGGGAAACGTGGGAACCTCCCTCCAGCCCAGGAACTCCAGCCCCTCCTTCTGCACAATAATCTCGAACATCTTCTTCGCCTGGTTCCGTCGAAGCTCCTCCTGGGGGAAGAAGACAAAGGCCACGCCGTATTCCCGCTCTCCGCCCAGGCTGATTCCCAGAGGCTTTGTCACTCTGGCAAAAAAAGTATGGGGAATCTGGGTCAGAATACCCACGCCGTCCCCGGTCTTGCCCTCGGCATCCCTGCCGGCCCTGTGCTCCAGATTTTCCACGATTTTCAAAGCATTTACCACTGTGGCACGGCTCTTTTGCCCCTTGATATTCACACAGGCGCCGATACCGCAGTTGTCATGCTCGAATTCCTCCCGGTAAAGGGGTGCCGTGGGTACTTCTCTCTTTACATCAAACATATGATTACTCCTCCCTTCCAAACTCTCCCCTGCCTGCATAAGACCCCATCTGTCCCGATGATTCTCCAGGTAACTCCGCACATAAAAAATGACGCAATGGAAGCCATCTATGCGCTCCATTGCGTCTCTACCTGTCATACTATACTATACTTTTTCCTATTTGTAAATAAAGACTTTTGAGGAAATTGTCAGATTATTTTGTTTTAAACTTCCGTAATGCAAATTCAACCGGTGCGCAGTATAAATGAAAGGATGCGCTCATCCCTTTACGCTCCCCACAATCATCCCCTTGACATAATACCGCTGCAGGAAAGGATACACGCACATAATAGGCAGCGCCCCCAGGAAGATCTGTGCCGCCTCGATGGTCTTCTCGCTTACCTGGGACATGCGCTCCAACTGATCGGGCGTCATGAGAGCTTCTACATTATTCTTTGACTCCATCAGGATCGTCGCCAGATATGTCTGCAGCGGATACTTATCCGGCGTGTTCATATACAGGTAACCATCCATCCACACATTCCAGTTCGCCACTGTGGCAAACAGGATGATCGTTGCCAGGGACGGCAATGACAGCGGAATAAATACCCGCTTCAGAACCTGCATCTGGCTTGCCCCGTCAATTACCGCCGCCTCCTCCAGTTCTATCGGAATTCCCCGGAAAAAGTTCATCATCAATATCATGTACGAGACATTCATCGCCCCCGGAAGCGTCAGCGCCCAGATCGTATTCATCATCTTCAGCCTGCTGATGACAATATAGGCAGGTATCATACCGCCGTTAAACAGCATTGTAAATACAAAAAACCAGGAAAATACCGTGCGCCCGCGGAAGCGGCTGTTTGGTTTCGACAGGGGATAAGCCGTCAGGATCACAAGGATGATATTTACAGGAACCCCGATGACAACCCGCAGCAGCGTAATCTTCAGGGACTGCCAGAACTGCGCATCCTCCATAACATAACGATATGCGGCCAGATTGAATCCCACAGGCCATATCCCTACATTTCCGGACACTGCTTCGATCTTCTCTGAAAAGGACATGGCGATGACATGCAGCACCGGTATCAGGCAGACCACCACCAGAAGCGACAGGAAGAGATAATTCAGAATACTAAATATGGATATTTTTTTGCCTTTCAAGACATGCACCCCCTTTTTTAAAAGACCTGATAATCGAAATATTTTGTGGCAATCCGGTAAGAAAAAACCACCAGAACAAAGGATATCGCCGATTTCATCAGCCCCACTGCCGCGGACAGAGACCATTGATGATTCACCAGACCAAGGCGGTACACCAATGTATCAATAATGTCGGCGCTTTCATATACCATCGGATTATACAGGAGCAAAATCTGCTCCATGCCCGCGCTGAGTACAGAGCCAAGGGAAAGGACCAGCAGCATCACAGCGATCGGCCTGATAGTGGGAAGCGTAATATGCCAGGCCTGCTGCCAGCGGTTTGCGCCGTCCAACGCAGCGGATTCATGCAGCGCAGGGTCCACATTGGTAATCGCGGCCAGAAAGATTATCATATTGTAGCCCATATCCTTCCATACATCGGAAACAATCGCAATAACAGGAAACCATGTATTACTGCCCAGGAACATGATGCGCTCTATCCCCAGAAATGTCAAAATACCGTTTACCATCCCGTCATATTGAAACAGGCTGCGCAGAATACCTCCCATCACTGCCCAGGACAGGAAATAAGGCAGAAAAAATACGGTCTGGGAAAAACGCTTGAATTTGATACTCATGACTTCGTTCAGCAACAGTGCAATTACCAAAGGTACCAGCAGGCGCAGGATAATCTTGCTGATCGAAATCACCAGCGTATTGCGCACCACTGACCAAAATGTGGGCAGGAGCAGCATATCTTTAAAATTCTTCAGCCCAACCCAGTCCGACCCGGAAAAGGACTTAAGCGGCGAAAAATCCTGGAATGCCATCACAATCCCAAACATTGGAAAATAGGAAAAAATAAGCGCAAATACCACTCCCGGTATCATCATGAGATAAAATGGATATTCACGTTTCAAATGCCCTTTTCTGACCGATCTCTTTTGTGATCCTTCTGTTTTATATACCATATGAACCCCCGCTTTCTATGCTGTGTTAAGTAAAAGAGCGGCGGCCGAATGCCGCCGCTCCCGTTTTTCGTATTACTGCGTAATGCTCTTATACTGTTCGTTCACTTCGTCCGTCCACGCCTGTCCCCCCATCTCGTTCCAGCTCTGCTTAAAACTTTCCCAGTCTGCTTCGCCCTTCTGTCCCATGATATATTCCACAAAGAAGGAGACAGCCATGTCAGACAGCGTAGAAGAAACTCTCTGCTCGGTCCTGGTAGCCGGGCCATAATAATAGGCAGGCTCATATTCTCCGCTTTCCCTTGCCGCAAGCCCTATGGCAATCCCCATATCCTCCGATAAACGACTCTTGTACATGCCCCATGCAGTACCCAGGTTTTCACAGGCATTGCCCTTTGTAAGATAATCATTCATGTAACCATACCATTCCTGCTCGATATCCGTTATCAGGCCGGAAGGATCCTGTGACTCATATGCAGCCCAGATATTTTCGCGATACTGATTCCATGGAGTCGGAAAATACATGTACACCGGCAGATAGAAAATGGAAGCCCCGTTCCCGGCCAGATCCCTGCCCCCAAAAACCGTCTTGTCAAAGGTGGAATTTGAGTTTGCCGCCAGCGTCATGTTCAGAAGCTTGATCAGGGCAGCCTCCGCATTCTCCGGCGCATCTTTGGTGACAACGTTGAAATGGTTAATGCTCACCTGGTTCATCGCCGGCCTGCTGCCTATACTGGCAATACTAAGTTCAGCCCATTCTGCCTCCGGATTCGCATCCTTATTCTGGTTGAGAGGCCATGCCGGAATATAATAAGTGCCAAAGGCAGCGCCCACCTGGTCTGTCGTAACACGCTCATTAAACTGGTCGGAATTCCATGTGGCAAAATCTGTGGCCAGACCGCCGCGCTCATACAAATCCTTCAGCCCGTTCAGGGCATCCAGCATTTCGTCCTGAACCATTCCGTTCACAAGGACACCGTCCCGCATGATCCATTTATTCGGATATGCGCCATAGCACTGGAAATATGCGCTCAGCGCAAAATTCGTGTTCAGCACATTGGATGTCGTGCCAAGCCCGACCGTATCCTTTCCACCGTTGACTGTCACCCCGTACTCCGCAAGCGCAACCAGCATATCATTCATTTCCTGTGTATTTGTGGGAACTCCAATCCCGATGGCATCTAACCAGTCGGAACGGTAATACAACCCTGCCACGCTCTCTGCCGTATCCAGCTGCGCCGGGATGCCATACAGCTTCCCGTCACGGGATGAATACTTTACCGCCGCCTCTCCAAAGCCCTCCACTGTGGTCCTCAGTTCGTCGGACGCATATTCATTGTAAGCGTCCGTTAAATCGCGAAGATATTCGCTGTCCATAAATTCATAGAAATCTCCGCTGCTCAGCATTACGATGTCCGGGATATCGCCGGAGCTGATCTGGAGCGCGAATTTTTCCGAAAACTGGTCATTGGGAACCATCCACAGAAAATTCAACTCAATATTCAGCAGATCCCTTGCCGCCTCTACCAACGAATTAGTCTCCGGAGTCGTCCCTTCCTTCACACCTGAGTCCGCATCCCATCCCACAACCACATCCAGCTTCACGGTCTCCTCAAAAGGCGTCAGCCACCCGGCGCTGTCCACGGAAACTGCCTGGGAATCCGAAGCCGCTTCCGTCGGGACTTCTGCTGAAGCCTCCGATGAATCCGCCGATGACGATCCTGACGGATTCTCTGTCTCCTCAGGACCGGACGCTTCCTGTCCGCAACCAGGCAAGAGCAGGGAAACCGACACCACAGCAGCCATCATCGCAGCACCAAATCTCTTTTTCTTCATAGCATGTCCTCCTCTTCTTAAATGAACAACTACACTCATGTGTATAAACAGCAGCTTTGATATTTTAATTGTAGCTTTTATACGGAATTCTTTCAATCAATAGCTATTGACATGCAATGCCGTTCTGTTTACTTTCCTCCTGCCGTCCGGTTGCATACTCCTCAAAAAACTGCCGCGGCGTCTTGCCTGTATTGCGCTTAAAAAAAAGGATAAAGGCAGATGGCGAGGCAAATCCTGTCCGTTCGGCTACATTTTTCACCAACTCCCCGGACAGGATCAGATCCTGCGCATGCTTCAGCTTCACCTCGTCGATATGCTCCGAAAGCTTCCTTCCGGCATGCATACGGTACAGGCGGGAAAGATAGGATGGATTAAACCCTGTCATCCTGGCAAGCTCCGTCAGGGAGAGATCATAGTCCTCTATATGGGCCTCTATATAGAGATTGATCCGGTTAATGATAGCCTCCGTATTATGCGCCTCATTCTCTGCCCGCTGCCTGCAGAGAGCCCCGCAAAAGTCCATGGCCTTCTCCATGAATGCCTCCGGCTCCGTCCGGTTTGCGCCATGCAGAATGCCCTCCAGCATATGTGCAAGCTCCTGCTCATATGAACTCCCCATCCTGTTCTCCCGCAGGAAGCTCAGCAACAACGTAAATAAAGTCAGCAGCTGTTCCGAATGCAGCCGTCCGCATTGCAGCAGCCCGTCCGATGCCCCAAAATATTGTCCAAACAGTTCCGCCACCGCTTCCGGTGTCCCTGTGTGCAGCTGCTGCCCCAGCTTATGAACAAATATGGAAAACTGGAATCTCTCCTGAAGCGCACTTCCCTGGCTGAGTAGCACATCCGAGTAATCTGTTTCATCCACAATGATCAGTTTTCCGACATTACGGTATATCATATGATATATATTGTTTAACCGTTCGTACTTTTCCAGTATCTCCGTAAAGCCGCAGGCACTGCCGACGACCATGCCTACTGCCATCCCACAGGCATCGTCTATCTGCTGCTGAACCGCCTCAAAAAGCGCGTGGATATAGTTCCCCGTCACCGGGCGCCTTACGGCATCCTTTTCCTGAAGCAGCCACACCAGTGTTCCCTCCTCCGGAATCAGCAGCTCAAAGGAAAGCCCCGGTGCCTGTCTTTCCAGCAGTCTGTTAAGCTGCTGCAGGATCTGCATTCCCTCCGCCTGATGCAGCAGAAATTTACCCAGCACCATATAGACCGGCCTCCCGGTATCCAGTTCCAGCGAAAGCTCATTGTCCTGCATCGGGAAATCCCTCCACGAACCGCCTCCCCTGAGCATGCTCTCCAGCGCGGCACGTTGGGCAAATGCGCGCATTCTTCCCCGCTCTGTCTCGGCGCGCATCTCCTCCGCGCTCCTCCTGATTTCCTTATCCACCTTCTCCATCACAACCTCGTCTCCTTCTGTTTTGAGAAGATATCCCCGGTAAATGGAAAACTTGGAAGCACTGTGAATATACTCGAAATCATCAAAACCACTCAGGAAAATGAAGTGTGTCCCGGGCCAAAGCCGTTCCGTTTCCCGTATCAGCTCCAGACCGTCAATATCAGGCATCCGTACATCGGACAGTATAACGTCCACCTTATTGCTCTGCAGGATATTCAGTGCATGTTTCCCGGTAAAGGATTTCAAAATGATAACGCTGTCTCCATACCTCTGTTCAAACTGACTGGCCAGCCCTTCCACAATATTGGGTTCGTCATCCACGATCAAAAGTGTCTGCATGGCTTCGTTCCTCCTGTCATTTATGCTGCGCGACGGCCTCAGCCTGGCTGATCTTCCCTGCACGGAAGGATAAGCGTCGCGCAGAATCCGCCCAGACTCCCGTGGGACACCGTCAGGTCTCCCCCCAAAAGCTGCATACGGCTCTTCACATTTTTCAGTGCCGTCATAACCCGGTTCTCCCCGCTGTTCTCCAGATACGCGGAAACAGCTTCCATGTCCTCATCGGCACATGCGCCGTTGTTTTCCACAATGACTGCCAGCTTCCCCCCGCAGGCTTCGAAGCGCAGCCGGATAAGTCCCCCGGTAATTTTCTCCACCCCATGGTCATAGGCATTCTCAAACAACGGCTGCAGCACAAATCTCGGCACCTCAAGCCCTGCGTATTCTGTGGGAAGCGGTTCCAGCTCCACTTTTATCCTGTCCCCGAAACGAATCATCTGGATCTCCGTGTAGTCCTTTATATTTTCATATTCCATGGACAACGGCACCACATTCTGGTCGCAGCGCGTAATATACCGATAATACGAGCTGAGACGCCGGCTCATCTCGGCCACACCCTCGGTATCCTCCATCTTCGCCATCCGATATAAATGATAAAAGCTGTTGTACAGGAAATGAGGGTTTATCTGTGCCTGCAGGTATTTGATCTCCGATTGACAGGCCAGCAGCTTATTGTTGTACGCCTGCTCCAGGGAAGCCTTCAGCTTTTCGCTTACCCCCAAAAAGGCAGAATACAGAAAATCCATATTGCTGCCGGGCGGCTCCGAAAGCCGTATGACCCCCTTCTCTTCCAGGCTCTGCACCTCCCCCATAAATCGGTTGATAGGCTGCGAGATCATCTTTCGGATAATATAGAAAAACAGGATAACCTCCAACAGCAGAAATGCCGTAAGGACAAACTGCCAGAGCGCAAACGGCCTGGACACATTACGCAGTACCTTTATGTCCACGTACCCGCTTACCCACAGATCACGTTCTCCTACGGGAACTGCCAGCCGAAGATATTCTGTCCCGGCAACCCACACAGTACTGTCATCCTCCGTCTTTTTCCCCGCCTCCTGCTGCTCCGCCGCCTTCTTCAGGTCAGCGAGAAATTCCTCTTCCGACAAAAGCGCATTCCCCACACCAAGAAAATAGGGGCTTTCTGTCCGGGCAGCTCCCAACAGACATATCAGGCTGTTCTCCGAAAACCGGCCGCACCATTCGGAGATGACGCGCTCCGAAAGCCGTACACGGATCAGGGACGCCTGTTCGGTGCTTGAAATATACATGGAATCCGAGACCAGAAACAGCTGTCCGTTAACGGTCATCAGTATCTCCCTGCCTCCCTTCTCCCGATACTCCTGTATGAAGCTCTCATCCTCATCTGAAAACGCCCTGTAAGATCCGTCCGATGAAACCACCTTGCCCAGCCTGGGCAGGAATATACCTGCATCCTCTACAAGTCCGCTGGAATTCTGCAAGGCATACATCAGCTCGCCCACCCGGAGAACCGTAGCATATATTCTGGAAAAAGTCACCGTCGGCGCGGTAAGCTCCATCTGCCGGACATCCGGACGCGTAGTGACATAATTGATCTGAAGCTGGATGCGCTCCAGCTCATCATCCAACTGTTCTGTCAGGGAAGACACCCTGGACAGATACATCTGCCGTATCTCCCGAAATGCATCTCGCTCCAGTTTTACGGTAACCCATATCCCCGCAATATAAATACTCACTACAAAGACAAGAAACAGTCCCAGGAGCCTGCGCGGCAGGCTGAATGCCAACGGTGTCCCGCTTTTCCTTTTCCAATCCCGATTCAAATTCATTTTTTCTCCCCTGACCCCGCTTCCGCCGCTCCCCCGGCCTTGAACCGAAGCCGCTGCCGGCAGGCCTGTCTTCCACATTGCTTCTCTCCGCACCGCAGGCAAAGATACTCCTGCATGAAACAGAGTTGATATACTGCGCACCGGTTAAATTTGCAGTGCACCCCGACTGCAGACCGCCAGCCAAGTACTTTCCCAGGGACACCACTGTAAATCCTGGCGGTCTGCAGTATAATTTGCGCGGATACCTGTCATTATACAACAGAACGGTTGTACAAAACAGATAACAATAGCTTTATAAAGATAATAATCTTTGCGCACGGTTATTGGGATGCCGAATTTTTTACATTGTATATCTATATTTTTACGTGGGGTTTTCTATTCCGCTCTTCTGTTTTATGATAATAAAATCCATTAGAAATATACCCATAAAACCACAAACTGTCAATGTATGCGCTCACAGATGCGCTGTCCTGGTTCTTTTCGGCAAAATGGCCTGCAGGCCATTTGCGGAAACAGAATCGGACCCGCACATGAAAACAGGAGAAATCTGCCATGCTGAATGATGCCCAAAACAAAAAACTTCTTGTCAAGCTTACCCGTGCGCTGGAAATTTATGAGCCTTATGTCTTTGCCGAAGCCGCCGTTCTCCCCTTCACCATGTATGAAACAGACAGGCGTCTTCACGCTGTACCCGATGCCTCCCTGTTCTCACTTCCGGATCATCGCTCCGGAAAATCCATATGGGGCGGGCCGGGACGGTATTGCTGGTTCCTTACCGATTACACCGTTCCACCAGACCTGGACGGCCAGGATCTGTATCTGTATCCCGAGCTGGGCGGTTATGAAGCCATGCTCTGGAAAAACGATATTCCCTGCGGAGCTTTTGCCACCAGGATCGTAGTGACCCGCCATGGGAACCACTACTGCGACTGCATCTGCCGCCATGCCCGAGCAGGGGAACGGCTGCGGCTGGCCATAGAGTTCTATGCAGGACATTATGTGATCGGAGAACATCCCTTCCAGCAGCGCGAGATTTCGGATTTCCGTTTCGAAGCAAAAAAGATTTCCGTATGCACCAGAAATCAGGATATACTGGACTTCCTGCTGGATCTTCGGATCCTCCTGCAGCTGGCGCAGAAGCTTCCCGCGGAATCCTTCCGGCGAGCCGCTATTCTGAACACGCTTACCCGGGTGCATAAGGTATTGTACTACGACCCTTTCGCCGTTGAAGAGACTGTCTGGCGTCCCGCCCTGGCGCAGGCCCGGCGCAGCATGGAAGCAGCCCTTGCCTGCCGCAATGGAGAAAGCGCCCCCCGGGCCATACTCACCGGCCACAGCCATATCGATACTGCATGGCTGTGGCCCATGGGCGAAACGGTAAAAAAGCTGGCCCGCACCATCTCAAATCAGTTCAGCCTGATGGAACAATATCCGGAATACCGTTTCATCCAGAGCGCTTCCTTCCATACCTGGCTGATGGAAAAGCAATACCCTTCTCTGTTCCGGCAAATGCAGCAGTATACGGCAGAAGGACGATATGAGCCAAACGGCGCGGTGTGGGTGGAATGCGACTGCAACCTTCCCTCCGGGGAAGCCCTTGTACGGCAGTTTCTGTGGGGACAGCTCTATAACGAAAGCCGCTTCGGCAGGACTTCGGATGTGTTCTGGCTGCCGGATACTTTCGGCTACAGCGCGGCCATTCCGCAGATCATGCAGGGATTTGGCGTCAGGTATTTCCTCACTACCAAACTGGCCTGGAACGATACCAATGCCTTCCCCTATGACACCTTTGTGTGGAAGGGGATCGACGGCTCTCAGGTACTGACCCACTTTTTTGTCATGGATACCTGGCCCGACGCGGCAGGGCTGCTGGAGCGGATAGATGGTATAGGTTATCAGGACTGCATCCGCAACAGACAGGCTTCTGACAGGAGACTCATCGCCTTTGGCTACGGAGACGGGGGAGGCGGGCCGCAATTTGAGATGATAGAAGCTGCGCGGCGGCTCACTGACCTGGAGGGCTGTCCCAAAGTGTCCTACAGCTCTGTAAGCAGCTTTATGCAGTCCCTTGCGGCGAATGCATCCCAACTCCCCGTCTACGACGGCGAGCTTTACCTGGAACTGCACCGGGGCACTCTCACCGCCAAGCAGCAGATCAAAAAGAATAACCGCCTGGCAGAAGACGTCCTGCGGCTCCTGGAACTTCTGGAATGCCAGGCTGCCATTCGGGAGGGAAGACCCGCCTCCGGAAAGGATTTCATCCCTCTGTGGAACACGCTTCTGGTTAATCAGTTTCACGATATCCTGCCCGGAAGCTGTATCTGCGAGGCCCATGAGCAGTGCCTGGCCGAAATGCAGGGAATGCTGGAACACGCTGACGCCATGCTGCATTCTGTCCTGACAGACACAGCGGGCAATCCTGCCTATACCGTGTGGAACCCTCTGGATGAAGTATGCACGGATGTCTTTTATCTGCCTCCGCTAAACGACCTTGTACCGGATGACAGCAGTGTCATAATACAGGAAGTTCTCCGGGCAGACGGCACTCCCGCAACTGCCATACAGGGCTTTTCACGGCCGGCGCTCGGAAGCGGCGTACTGCGTCTGCACCGCGTGGAATCCACCCCTGGGTCCCGTCCTTCGCCCTTTCATTTCGCGGACAATGTACTTTCCACCCCCCTGCTCCGGGTGTGTTTTGACGATGACGGCTTTATCACCTCCCTGACCACGCTGAAGGACGGCATAGAGTGGTGCAGCGGCCCTTTCGGACAGCTTCTCTGTTGCGAAGATGTATCCGCAGGCTGGGATGGCTGGGATATCGATGCCGACTGTATGATAAAGCTTTCTCCGGATGCCCGGCTGCTGGAGCGCAGCGTCACTGCCCGGGGCCCGGTTGAGTTTCGCATCCACAGCAAATACGCGGTATGTGAGCACTCATCCCTGACGCAGGATATCATATTCCGCGCCGACACAGCACTTGTGGAATGGGAAAACATCCTGCACTGGAAGGAGCAGCACCGTCTGCTGAAGGCAGCATTTCACACGAATATCTGCAGCGGAAATGCCCGCAACGAAATCCAGTTCGGCTGCATCCAACGCCCTGTAAGCCGCAACAACACATGGGAGCAGGCAATGTTTGAAGTATGCAACCACCGATATACGGACTTTTCAGAACCTTCCCGTGGGATATGCATCCTGAATGACTGCAAATACGGCATCAGCATGGAGGGCGGAATGTTTGCCCTGACTCTGGCCAGGGCAGGTACCCGTCCGGATACCGGGGGCGACGCCGGGGACTACACTTTCCGCTATGGCATCTGGCCTCATGACAGTGGTTTCTCCGCAGCCGTGCCGCGGGCCGGCATGCGTTTCTGCCGTCTTCCCTTTACAGCGCCGGGCATCCTTGCACAGCCTGCCTTCCTCTGGACAGACCGGAAAAATGTGGTGGCGGAAACGGTAAAACCATGCGAGGAAGCGCAGTATGCCATTATCGTCAGGCTTTATGAATGCGAGGGGACCAGAACCTCCGCCCATATTCACACAGGTTTTCCCCTTTTGCGCGCCGAAACATGTGATATGATGGAGCGGACACTTGAACCGGTTTCTTTGAAGACCCCCCTGCCCTTCGCTCCCTTCGAGATCAAGACACTGAAACTTTATTACCAGACAGAGAAAGGAATCCTATGAATATACAGAATAAAACCATCTCCGCCCATGCACGGGCAAAAGCCGCCGCCCTTTTACAGGAACTCACCCTGGACGAAAAGCTGCGGCAGTTGGGCTGCACCACACTCTCCGGCTGTGAGGAAGCGCCTGAGGAAAAAGACCTTGCCGGAGGCATCGGCAGCATTGCGCTGCTGGATATCCGCATGGAACCCGGGGCACTTGCCGGGCGACTGCGGGAAATCCAGACTTATGTGATGGAGCATTCCCCTCACCGGATCCCTGCCCTGTTCCACTGCGAAGCCCTCAGCGGACCGGTGGTGCCCGGCGCCTGCCTCTATCCCGCCCCCATCGGCCTGGGCGCCACTTTCTCGCCGGAAACCGTATACGGCATGGCGGATACCATCCGCCGCCAGATGCGGGCAATGGGAATTCTGCATGCCCTGTCTCCTGTGCTGGATGTGGCCAAAGACCTGCGTTGGGGGCGCATAAACGAAACCTTCGGGGGAGACCCCACTCTGAACGCCATAATGGGCTGTGCCTATGTGGACGGGATACAGGGAAGGGATATGCTGACAGGCGTAGCCGCCACCGCCAAACATTTCTTAGGCTACTCCCAGACCACCGGCGGTCTGAATCTCACCCGCACGCTGGCGGACAGGCGGGAGCTGCGGGAGGTATTTGCCAGGGTATTCGAAGCAGCCATCCGCAGGAGCGGCATCCGCACTGTGATGAACAGTTATTCCGAATGGAACGGGCGTCCTGTATGCGCAAGCCGGGAGCTGCTCACGGATCTGCTGCGTGGGGAGCTTGGCTTTGAGGGCCTGACGGTCAGCGACTATCGTTCCATTCAGCGCCTGCTGCCGGATATTCTGGCCACGGCGGAGGAAATCGGCGCAGCCGCGCTGCAATGCCTCACCGCCGGGCTTGATATGGAGCTGCCCGACAGGCTGGGATATTCCGACGAACTGGCCCGGATGTTTCGGGATGGCCGCGCCGATGCCACATGGCTTGACCGCGCCGCCCTGCGTGTGCTGACGCTGAAATTCGAACTGGGTCTGTTTGATGATCCCTTCCCTGAATGGGAGCGCTATGCGGATGCCTTCACAAATACCGGCGAAGCAGAGCGCATTGCCACCCGCCGGAGCCTGACGCTGACAAAGAATGACGGCATCCTGCCAATACGGGACAAAAACAGCCGCATCGCCGTCATAGGCCCCTGCGCCGGCAGCCTGCGTCTGCTGTACGGTGGCTACACCGTCCCTTCCATGATGGAAATGTTTCAAATCAGGGAAGATTCCTCCCAGATGGCCGGGGTTGTTCTCACAGACGCAAATATTTCGAAACGCAAATACGACCTCGCCGCCACAGACCAGGCCATCAGAAAGGCATATCCTTATGCTAAAACCATTTTTGAAGAGCTGCAGTCCTGTTTTCCGCACTGTACCTGGACACAGGGCTGCGATTATCTGGATCCCAGCCTGCAGGACTTCCCCGCCGCCCGGGCTATCGCCCTGGAGTCGGACGCCGTCATTCTGTGCGTTGGCGGGAAAAACGGCTGGGGCCGCCACTGCAATACCGGCGAAGGAAATGATTCCGCATCTCTGGATCTGCCCGGCGCACAGGAGGCGCTGGCGCGTGTCGTCCTGAATGCCAACTCCCGCACCGTGGTAGTGCACACGGACGGCAGACCCCTTACCAGCGAATGGATCTATGAACATGCCGCCGCTGTCCTGGAGGCTTATATGCCCGGCACATGGGGAGGGATGGCCATCGCGGAAGCCATAACAGGGAAATTTTCTCCCGCAGGACGCCTTCCGCTGGCTTTGCCGCGCTCCGCCGGACACGGTCCTGTATTCCATGGCGAGCATGCCGGTTCCACCGGGGAAAGCTTTGCGGCAGGCGCTCTGAACCGCGAAGGATACATGTTTACCTCTAATTCTGCGCTGCGCCCCTTTGGCTACGGCCTGTCTTACACTGCCTTTTCCTATTCCGGCTTTGCACTCTCCATCAGGCCAGACGGCTTCGGCGAAGCCAGCGTTACCGTATGCAATGTGGGTGAGACGGACTCCGACGAGGTAGTCCAGCTTTACGGCCGCGATGTAGTCGCTTCCGTAGTCCGCCCTGCCATGGAGCTGATCGGTGTCTGCCGTGTGCCGCTGGCGGCAGGACAATCCAAAACCGTGCATTTTTCCTTCCATCTCAATCAGCTTGCCTTTCCGGATGAATACGGCCTCTGGAAGCTGGAGCCCGGATTGTTCCGCTTTTTCGTGGGAGGCCACAGCGCCGATATCCGGGCGGAAGCTGTCTATACTCTGGAAAACGAACGGATTATTGAACCTTCCGGACGGGATTTTTTCGCGGAAGCCTCGGTGACGGAATGAATATGATACCTGTGCTGTATGCGTCCAATGGGCATGTGCGTTCCCGTGTGAAAATATCCACGGTATTTTAGCTAATTTCTCATCATGCCCTCTCCTGAAAGCTTATATGCCATGATGTCCCCGCCGTCTCCCGCTCAAAACCGTATAAAGCCATCCTTCTGCTGCGCTCATGCAACAGAAGGATGGCTTATGCCACCCCTCAAAATGTCGGATGAAAATCATGGGCCTTAATGCCGGCTCCTCCATCTGCCAGGATACACTGCCCCGTGATATAGGACGACATGTCCGACGCCAGAAACAACGCCACATTTGCAATATCCGCCATCTGTCCCCGCGGAAGCGGCTGGCATCTGTCGAGAGCCTGTCCGAAAGCTTCCCTCTGCTCTTCATCCATTTTATCCGCCTCGTCGTACATCACATCACTCATCACCACTCCCGGGCAGACCGTGTTGACACGTATCCCGTCTGCCGCGCAGTCCAGAGCCATAGCGCGGGCTGCGGCGTTCATCGCCCCCTTTGTACCGGCATACAGCATATTGGTGGGCTGCGTCATCATGCTGTGTATAGAAGATATGTTCACAATGCTGCCTTTCCTGCGCCCACGCATCCCCGGCAGAAAAGCACGGGCAAAGCGCAGACCGCTGAGGTAGTTGGTTTCCAGCAGACGCTCCATCTCCTCATCTCTGTATGCATCCGCGGCGCAATGACAGTTCACTCCCGCTGTGCATACAAGAATGTCAATGCCGCCGCTGTCATACAGTACTGTCTGCGCCGCTGCCTCGCTCTGAGCCGCGTCCGCCAGGTCGATGATATATCCACGGCATTCCGGTATTATCTGCTGCAGCTCCCCTTCCGTGTGCAGGACATATGATTCATTCCTGCCGCCGAAATAGACTGTCGCACCCTGGCTGGCAAACAAAAGGGCAATGCTCTTGCCTATTCCCCGGGCCGCCGTGGTGACAAAGGCTTTTCTGCCTTCCAGCAATTTGTTGTAATCCCGGATCCCGCTTTGGTAAAGCTCTGTTTCTCTCATCATATCAGAATCTGTCCTCCTCCGTCTGATCCGGTATAGATTTCAATATCAAAACGGCGCAGCATTTCTTCCGTTGCCTGCCTGTCTCCCCGGGCCGCCCGCAATTCCACATCCCAATCCAGACCGCGGTACTTTGCCGCCTCCGGCTGTGTCTCAATATAATGAAGGAAATCCCTCATCATCTCCGTTCCCCATACCGGCGCATCCACATCCGCCGTTGTATAAATCCCCTGGCTCAGCCTGGGGAACGCATACATATCCCTGGCCTGCATTTTATATGCATTTTTAATGACCATATCCACCATATGGCTGGGCACAAAGATCACACCGTTTTTTGTCCCGATGACGATATCCCCGGGAAGGCACAGCGCCTGGCCGATGCGGCAGGCTCCGTTGAACGCGGTGATCTGGCAGTCTCTGATGGGCGTGGGATCTACTCCCCTGTAATACACCTGTACATCCATTTTCTGCATCTGCTCTATATCCCGCACGCCGCCCCAGACAACAACTCCTCCTGTTTTCGTACGCGCCTGGATGGCTGTCGTCAGATTCCCGCCCACAAAGGTACCCTTAAAGATCTTATCATACAGGTCGCATACCACCACATCGCCCTCCTGAAGGCTGTCAATCACCCACTGGTTGCAGTCCCCCTTCCAGCCTTTCTCCCTGGCGGTATCAAAGGCAAGGCGGCGCAGATCTGGCCGCTGCGGCATAAAGCAGCAGGTAACGGCGCGTCCATACAGCTTCTTCCCCGCATGCAGCGTATGCATCCCTCCCTGAAACTGAAAACGATACCCGCTGAAATAAAGAGGATGCCAGATTTCCTCCTGAGTCAGGGTTTTCAGGATTTCGATCTTCTCATCCGCCACCCGGGGACGACCGTCTGAAGATCGCTCTCCCTTCCAGTCACGGGTCAATCCGATAATCTCTTCTCTGTTATTTAATATCATATCATCTCTCCTGTTCCGGTTCCGCAGATTCCCTCCATACCAGGCACTGCCTGCGGCACTCACTTCCACAATGTCCAGCTGCGCAGCAGGCCGGGAGCCGTCCAGTAGGCATCCGGCGCATCGCGCCAGTCCGGCATGCTTCTCGCCTCCGGGTCATACACCACTTCGCCTGCCCGCAGCGTGGCAACGCATTCCAGTCTGCCCTCCCCGGTAAGCCTTGCCCCGCCGCAGTCCATAAATCCAAACCTGCCCTCTCTCCTGCGCAGCACGGCAATGTCCGCGCAGGCCCCCAAATCCAGCGTCCCCAGCTCGGGATGGGAGACAGCCAGCGCGGGAGCGCGCGTTATGCGGTACAGTACTTCCGTGAGAGGCATTCCCATGGCCAGGAACTTGCTTGCCACATACAGCAGATCTATCACCGGCCCCGTAACATTCTGGTGATGCAGATCCGTGGAGATGGTATCCGGCCAGAAGCCCTGATCAAAGCAGTTTACCGCCTGGCGGAACCAGAAGCTTCCGGATCCATGCCCCACATCAAACAGGATGCCCCGGGCACGCCCGGACAGCATATAAGGCTGCATATGCCCTTCCTCATCTAACAACGGGAATTGTTGGGCAAATACATGGGTATGAATATCTCCGGGTTCCAGTCTTGCCAGAATGGCAGGATAACTGCGCTCCGGCAGGATGGGGATACTGTCCACCATCACATGCCTGCCGCACAGGGCAGCCGCCTCCCTGGCGCCGTCAATGGATGCCCAGGCAGGATGTGCAAAATCCTCATGCCTGGCCCAATAATGCGCACTTTTGATCCCAACCACGATATCGGGCCATTCCTGCGCCACCGCGGAAGCGATCCGGGGATTGATGTCCTCCACTTTCTGTTCTGACTCCGGATAGTGCATCCCCCTGGCTGCTATGTCTATGAACGCAAGTACTCGCAGCTTTGTCGCATCGATCACATTTTCCTTGAAATCCCCGAAGTTCCGCCACCCGCAGGTTCCGGCATCCACCGCTGTCGTCACCCCGCACCGAAACATATGTTCTTCCGCATTTGTCGTGCGAAGCGAATCCCTCTCAGGGTAAGGAAACATGGGATATATATGGCAATGCATGTCAATCAGTCCGGGGGTCACAATGCACTCCTCCATATCCATCACCATATCCGCATCCGCCGCGCTGCACTGGCCGCGGGCTGCAATCTTTCCGTCCTTTACCGCAACATCCTCCTGCCGTATCAGTCCTGTACAGGAATCGTACACCATACCACCTTTCAGAACCAGGTCATATTCTGCCATCATTGTCCTCCCAATCCGGAAAAACCGGAACCAGATTTTTGTCATTTTGCCCGGGGACCTGTTTTATGCTCAGGACCGCCGGAATTTATACTGCTTAACAGTTATAATTTCCGAGTAACCCGACTGCATAACGCCAGCCATATGCGTTTAACCAGTGCAGTACGGTAAATTCTGGCGTTATGCAGTATACCGTCCAGGACGAATATATAGCCGGCAGCCCTAAAGCATAATATCCCCGCAGCTCACTCTGTCCCGGTATCCGTCGGAAAGTACAAACATCATCTCCACCTCCACCGGGATATTGTGATTCGGCATGTTTCGCGTTCCCATCACAGTACGGACATGCCGTCCGCGATCCTGTAAAATTGCCATACAGATATCAGAAAAGCCGTCCGCGACCTTTTCCGGCTCTTCAAATCCCCTGCCGCAATTTACCAATGCCAGCGCACGTACGATTTGCCGGATACAATCCAGGCTCCCGTAACGCTCCTGTACTGCACGCAGCAATGTCTTCGCGCATTCCGCCGCTGCCTGATACCCCTCTTCCGGCGTCAGTTCCTCTCCTATCCGCCCCCTGTACAGCGGCTCATAGGTATTGATATCCTCCGGTCCGTGGCCGGATACGTATACAATTCCCTCCGCCTCACGAATGGGGACCAAAGGCTTGTATCTTTGAAAACGCTGTGCCGTCTCACAGCCGCATTCCTGAATAACATGTATGGTAGACATCTTTTTTCTCCTGTTATACATCCCGCAAATATCCCGCCTGCTATCTTTCCCCGCAGCCCTGTCCAGATCCCTATCTGCGTACTTTCACAATGGCGTCAACGCACACGGGCATGTTGCCTTCCAGCACATAGGCTCCCATGGCAGCACGGGCATGCTGACCACGATGACCGAATACCTCCACCATCAGATCAGAAAAACCGTTCATCACCGAAGGCATATTGCAGAAATCGCCTGCGCTGTTTACCAGGCACAGAGTCTTCACAAAATAGTCCACCCTGTCCAGACTGCCAATATATGCCTGTAAAGTACGCAACATATTCAGACCGCACAGCCTGGCAGCCTTATATGCCGTTTCTTCATCTATCTCCGCGCCCACTCGCCCCACATAGACGGGCTTTCCCTTCTCATCCACGGGATAATGCGCGGAAAAGTACAGCATATCGCCCGCAAATACGGCTTCCAGCACTCCCTTCCCTCTCCAGTCTGTCTGCTGCAGCGTTATGCCCAGCTGCTCCATTCTTTTCTCGGTAGCTCCCATTCTTTTCTCCTGTTCCGGTTCCGCAACCACCTCTACACAGCCCCCTCACATCCCATGACACCGAAGCAGGGCGGCACACACTTCCTTCACCTGCCGGGACGTAAGCATCAGCGGATTCAGGATCAATACATTATCCGCTTCATCAGAGCCGATATACACTCCTATGCTCTTCATTTTTTCTGAAAACAATGCCGCGCTTCCCTGAGGCATCTCCCCGAATACCCTTGGAAAAGCCTGTCCCACCGGCCCCTGTTCCTCCCTCCAGACCCGTGCAAAACCGCATGCGCGCAGCGTCTGTTCAAACCGGGCGCATGCGTCGGACAGCCTGCGCCTTTCTGCCTCCTCATCACGGGACAGATAAGCCTTCACCGCAGCATAGAGCCCAGCCATGGCCTCACGGGAAGTTTTACAGCAGCGGCATACGCCATCCGCAGGAGGACCCCAGCGGCGGCACCGCGCGATCCATTCCCGGCGTCCCAGAATCAGACCAGAATCCTGCGGGCCGCACAGTGCTTTCCCCCCACTGAAAATGACCATATCCGATCCCATTTCCGTAAAACGCCACAGATTTTCCGCCGGAGGATTCTGCGCCGCCGCATCCACGATCACAGGCACTCCATGTGTATGCGCAATCTCCAATACCCGCTCCAGGGGAAGCGACCCCTTCCGTCCATGGTAAATGAAATAAGCGACAGCCGCCGTTTTTTCCGTTATGGCATTTGTCAGTTCCGCTTCGGAAGGCGCAACGCTTTCCTCTCCCAGAAAAACCAGATTCGCCCCCGCAGCCACAATGCTTTTGTCATAGATATTATGCTGCGCGCGCTGGACGATAATGTCCCTGCGCTCCCCCTTTTCCGGCAATGCGCGATATGCTTCCTCACTGTCCAGGGCCATACAGGCAGCCGCACATATCATCAGTCCTCCTGCCGCCCCATTGGAAATATAGGCTCCCTGATTACGCGTAAGAGCGGCGATGGCATCCCCGGTTTTTTCCTGGACCTCCGCCAGATCCACCATACTGCCCGCTATCTCCGCCATTGCACGCAGGCTTTCCGCACCCATACAGCTGGCGCCGTATTTCGTATATGTATCCTGCGCGTTGATATACCGCCGGATACCAAGCTCTTCAAAAATATCCATATCTGTCAGCCCTTTTTCGAAAACGGATTTTCACTTACCCATGAGCGTGTTTCCCCTGCATTCGTATTTTCCGAAAAACTGGCAAATACATCAATAACTTCCGCCGCAGACTCCGCTCTGCCGCTTTCCTGCAGATCCGCATCCAATGGCAGCTGCTTTAATGCCCTCCAGGCGTTTTCCGCTGCCTTCCACAGAGGCAGATGATCACCGCAGCAGGCATTGGTCACCTCATATCCCTCTTCCACCCAACGCTGTTCCACTGCCATATACCGCTTCTCCAGCAGACTGTCCACCGCAGCGCCGTCCGCAGCGCCTCCGTCATCCAGAAACGCACGCAGACAATCGATGCAGGCCGTCACACGGGGATGATAGTATCCCTGAATCAATTCGTGGTAATCCCGGCTGGGGTAATCGATCAGGTTAGGGATCGTTTTCGCAAAGGTAGTTCCCATATCCCGCATCCATCCGCGGAAATCCTCCGGCATACAATCGGTGCCCGACACATCCGGGTCACAAGGCCGCCCTTCATAAAGGCGAACTTTTGTTTCCACATAAGACTCTTCATCCTCCCCTGTCATCCGCTCCAATTGTATCAGCAGCTGCTCCAGCAATGCGGCGTGCATCTCAAACGCCGGATGCAGATTCCCCTGAGATGTCCCACGCCCCAGAAACAGTTCGAACAGACAATGCAGATGCATGTTAAAATACTCCGTAATATACTGCCGCATCACATCAAACATATCGCGTCCCGCAAAGCGGTTCTTGTCTCCGTCCCCCAGAACCGCCATGATCTGCATATACTGCCCCAGGAGCCTCGCCACCTCATGTGATTCTTTTATCGGTACAAGGCGGCGTTGAGGACGCACCAGGTAACAGCGCTTCTGATAGCGGGCATGGGAACTGTCCCTGTGAGAATAGACAGCCTTGTGCAGACAGCCAAGTGCCTTCACTCCGAATTCTGCTGCCCCCGCCCCGTAACGCTGCAGCGCGGTATCCCGCAAAAAGCCTTCCACTGTAACTTTTTCCGGATTCCACGCCAGCTTAAACAGCAGGTCAAAGAAATGCAGGCTGAATCCGCACAGCTCCGTACAATTGCCAAACCCTTCTCCATGTTTAACGACAGATGTGTCAGCTATTTCCCTGGCAGCCTCAATGTGACGTTCAAAATCGCCGTGCAGATGGTCATCGCCTCCGAATTCATTCAAAGGTTCCAGGATATAACGTGCCTGACTCAGAGGACCGTAATTTTTATCCCGGTACATGGGTTCACGAAAAGTACTGTCCGTTTCCTTCCTGTTTGGCCAAAGATCCAGAAAATACACCTCCTCCGGCAGCGTATCCACAAATCGCTGCATGACTCCCGGCATTGTCCAGATATGCGGCGGCGTATTGGCCCTCACCCCCCATCCGTCAAAGAAAAACCTTGCATCCGGAACTACCTCCCTTATGGCTTCATAGGTATACTTCGCAAAATCCAGATTCATCCGAATATAATCATCCATATCCATGGAGATATGATGCTCCGAAGGCGGACATGCCGAAAAATGGCGGCACGGGCCGTAGGTTTCTACCCACGTCTCCACAAAAACCTTCACAAAGGTCTTGTATAATGGTTCATCAGGATAAAGATACGGTACAGTCTCCGGTTCCGCATCATCGTCCTTCACCCACTCGCAGCCAAAGTACCTTGCGTCCGGATACACCCTGAGAAACTCCAGGCTGGTTTCCTGAGGCATCATCTGCACCATGGTCTCGATCCCAAGGCTGCGGGCATACTCCGCAGTATCCCGGACTACCTCCATCCGGGCAATGTCCTCCGGTGTAACAGGCTCCGTCTTTACCCCCATTTTCTGGAAAGTTCGCTTGCGCACATAACTGTTCCAGCTGTAAAACCGATAAGAATTTATCTTATTATGCGCATACATGTCCAATTCCCTGCGGCGCTCCTGTGCGTTGAGAAACGCCCCGAAATTATATACCCACTGCCCCACTGTATGCCGAAACTTAAATGCCGAACGTTCTACCAGAGTCATATCCGGAACTGCCATATCCGGCTCCGGATCATAAGAATCCCCGTCATAATAGAATCCAACCCCGAACTGCACCTGGAGCAGATGACATACGCTGTAATAGACGGAGCGCTGATTTGAGCCGCCAAGTACCAGCACTTCTCCCCGCGCCGCAATCGCAATGCAGTCATTTTCAGTCTCACTCTGCCCCGGCAGCACATGCTCCTGCTCCTCAAAAGCACGAACCATGCCATGTGTCTCCGGTCGGCCCACCAGGATTCTTCCGCCAGACAATGAAGCCGCCTCCCTCTCCCCTGCAATCAAAAGCCAGGCTCCGCTGATCTTCCATATATAGCGACGCAGTTCCTGCGCCGCATGAGTCTCCAGCCAGGTTGCTTTTTCACCCAGTATAACAGAGCAACATGCTGCCCCACGCTCCGTAATCTTCATATGCAATCCCTCCTGATCTTTGCCGGTTCATTTTACAGAAGCCATCTGACATTGCCCTTTTCGCCGATTCTTCTTTTCATGAACCATGAAAACACCGCCCTTCATCTGCCTTAAGTGTATCATGACCTTTCATCCGGCTCAATCAATAGAATTTTACAACGTATCTTTAATTTTTGACAGGAAAGTGATATTTCAGTATTCCAGATTGTAATTGTTGGATTCGCAAATCTGTGACAGACTGGTCACAGTAATCTTTCAGAAATGAAGCCCGCAAAACAGAAACCCCACAAAAAATCCACCTGTGGATTGCAACCGCACAGGTGGAAAAAAATCCTGACAGCATTGAAGATTTTGAAGAACTCAATACAGAAACTTTCTACTATAAAAAGCGGCCTGGTAAAAGAACTGCCGCATGACCGGAGCAAAGCCAATCTATTCACCCCGCGGGCTCGGGAAGTAGCTGAATACAGGTTCTCTTCCCCTCAGCCTTCCCTGCCTCGCTCTCCGCATCCATATAAGAGCCCCTTCAGCCCATGATACACCCCGGAAAAAGCACTGCTCTCCGCCAGCGCCCTGCGCAGCGGCGCCAGGGTTACAGCCATGACAGCACGGTACTTCAGCAGTTCAAGCTTTCCCATGTAAGCCGCCGTAATCCGCCTGTGCTCCTGCTTATCCCGCTCCCTGTTCTCCCGGCTCTCCGAATAGCCGCCCCCTTCATAGGACGCCACCGGAAAGTTCATATGCCGCATCCTGGCCTTCGCCTTATAAAAGCACCACAGAAAATGATCGTAATCTGCTCTTATTTTATACTTTAAATCGTATGGTTTTCCCCGGCATAAAGCCGTGCTGTAAAAGCAGGACTGATGACACGGAATATTCCGGTAACAGGTAAATCCGGTAATCGCCGGTGCGGAAGCGATCGTCACATGGTTCTTCCCGCTGCAGGTATCCCCGTACAGCACCAGCCGTTCCATATCCGTCCCTGCCGCCTGTTCCTCCTCAAGCACCTTCCTCGTCCGCTCCAGCACCTCACCGTCCGGAAAGACATCCCCGCAGTTCAGAAACAGCAGAAATTCTCCCTCTGCCCGGGCCGCCGCCTGATTCATGGCATCGTAAATCCCGGTATCCTTTTCCACGAATACCCTGACTCTCCCTGCATCCGGATCCGCCGCATGCTCCTTCTGCCATTTCGTTACGGAACCGTCCACGCTGCCCCCATCCTTCAAAATGACTTCCGCATCCCGGCAGCTCTGCCTCAGCACACTGTCCAGCGTTGCATTTAATTTTTCCCCGGGATTCAAGCACACCGTTATGATCGAAAATTTCATTCCACCCACCACGACGCCTCTGCAGGCATCTCATCCTCTTCAGACGATATGTACGACAGCGCTTTGCATCAGAATACTTTCTTCTCCCGATTCAGCAGCCAGATACTGCCGACCCCGCAGACCAGCCCCGCGATACCTGCGGGCCAGTATGCCGCCTGCGGAATATTCACATACCCCATGGCATAAGCCAGCATATTGGATATCATATGAATCAGAACCGGCATCCGGAAATCCCCGAAATATTCATAAGCATAGACCATAAACAATCCCATGATAAAAGCGTAAATCCCCTGTACCGAATTCCCGTGATATACCGCAAACAATGCCGCGGACATTGCCATCGCTGCCGGCAGTTTCATATAGCGCCGGAAGCAGTTATAGAAGATCCCCCGGAACAGCAGTTCTTCGGAAACGGCTGTTATGACGCCGTAGCAGAGAAGCCCCACCGGCAGCCATGCGGCATGCTGGCTCTCCGCCACCGACTGATAGGATTCCGAAGCTTCTATGGCCCCCAGCTGCATCATCAGGAAATTCACTCCAAATACCAACCCAAGCGTGGCCGCCCCCAGAAGCACATAATTCTTCGGCGGCTCCTCTTTTATGTGCAGCAGTTTCATATCCTCCGCAGCTCTTCCGATGGTCTTTTTCGCGATCCCGAAAACAGACACCGCCCCTCCCAGGAACCCCAGCGCCGACACAATATTAGCCGCGTTTCCCGTCAGGCCGATCAATTCTCCTGCCTCGTTCCGGATAAACAGCAATGCCTCCCCTGCACCCGAATTTCCGTTACCCAGAGTGACCAGGAGCAAAGTAGCAAAATTGATCACAATATTTCTTACCATGAAAAACAGCAGGAAGGGAATCGCGATCTGCCAGATCCGCTGGCCTGTGGTCATTTTCTTCTCTTCCTCCGTGCCCCGCAGCAGGAATTTCCGCAGTTCCTCCACGGAGCGGACGATATAGTCAGCCTTTGCCTCCTTCAGCTCCTCCATGCCCCCGTACCCATAAGTAACGCCCACTGCTTCTATCCCCAGGGCATGAGCGCCCTCCACGTCAAAGCAGCGGTCCCCGATCATATAAACCTTATCCTTTTCTACAGACTGGTCACCGAACAGCTGCCGCAGCGCTTCCGCGACCACCTCGTCCTTACCTGTCCTGGTGCCGTCCAGCTCGCTTCCCACCACTACCTTAAAATATTTCGCGATCTGGAAATGCTCCAAAATCCGCTTTACATACACCGTGGGCTTGCTGGATGCAACCGCCATGAACATACCCCTTGAATTCAAATCCCTTAGCATCTCGGGAATCCCGGCGTAAAGCCTGTTCTCCAGGATTCCCTTATCGCTGAAACGCTCCCTGTATTTTACTATGGCAGCTTCCGCCTGCGTCTCGTCCATCTGGCAAAATTTCATAAAGCTGTCCTTTAACGGAGGCCCGATAAAAGGCTCCAGCCTGTCCAGGTCCGGCTCCTCTATCCCGAAAGAAGCCAGCGCATACTGCACACAGGTGCATATCCCTACCTTGGGGTCTGTCAGAGTCCCGTCCAAATCAAATAACAGATAATTTTTCATCTAAAAGCTCCTGATCTTGTCGCTGCCGTCATCTATCGTGTTCTCAATCTTTGTGATCCGCACATCGTATCCAACGGAAGGATTCACCTGCACATGGGCGATATCTCCCTCCTTTTTTCCAAGCAGTGCCTTTCCCAGAGGACTCTCGTTGCTGATCAGGTTCTCCAGGGAATTTCCCCGCACCGTGGTGACGATCCTGTAGGTTTCCACACTGCCGTCTTCAATGAATTCCACCGTTACCGTATTGTTCATCCCCACCTCGTCCTCAGCGGAATCCTCGGAGATCACCCTGGCGGTTTTGATCATCCGCTCCAGATAGCGGATGCGGCTCTCGTTCTGATTCTTGAACTTCTTCGCCGCGTAGTACTCAAAATTCTCGCTCAGGTCTCCCTGTGCCCTGGCCTCCTTCACATCCTCCAGCGCCCTGGGCCGCACCACCAGCTTCCGGTGCTCGATCTCCTCCTCCATCTTTCTGATATCAGTGGGTGTCAGTTGATCATACATAATACGCTCCATTCCGCCGCCATGTCTGCGGCATAAATCCTTAAACCTCTGCAGTGACAGCAACTTTGTCGCAGTTTACTGCAAATTTCATCGACGTTCCGCCTAAAATCTGTTAAACCTGAAATCTCCGAAGGATCGTCGGACAATATACGTTCATCCGCCAAACCAGTATTTTCCCGGCTCAAGATCTCCTGCGCGTACAACGCAAAACGTCCCGGCGGTCTCTCCCCAAACACGCCGCTGCCGCAGCAGCCTACATTCCGATCCCGTAAACCACAGCCACGGCCAGCAAGATCTGGATGATGGCAAACCGAAATACCGTCTGTGTATTAGACCAGCCCAGGATCTTGCGCACATGGTCATGAAGCGGCGTCCTTACCTTCGTCAGCACATGAATCTTAAAAAAGCGCAGCAGAAATATCTTGATCAGCCCCAGCCCGCCGTCCAGGATCAGCACCAGCGCAACGGGAATATACAGAAAAGGGCGGTTTGTCTTCAATATGGCGATGCTGATAAACAGCCCCATGGCCCGGGATCCCGCATCTCCCATCATCAGACGGCTGGGCGTGGCATTGTACCACAGATACCCCAGAATGCACGCCGCGAAAAGCAGGATCAGGTACGGGAAACGATTCCCCGCATTCAGGACCCTGTCCACCATGTAGATCGTCGTCAGCGTAATGATCGTCAGTGTCCCGGACAGCCCGTCCACCCCGTCCGAACAGTTGGTCACATTTACGGAAACCCATACCAGGATCACCGCCAGAACGATAAACAGCCACCTGGGAATGTCAAGCCACACATTGAAAAAGGCCAGTTCTATCCTGCTGGAATTAAACTTCAAAAAGTTCATGGCCGTCAGCACCGCCACGCACAGATCCAGGAATCCTTTCCGCACTTCCCCCCATGGAGTCTTCGCCGCATCATCCAGATATCCCGTGATCATACAGACAACCACTAAAAGCATGTAAATGATCATTTCCACATTCAGAGGCGCAAAGAGAAGCGCCGCGGCCACAAATGCCAGCACAAATATAATTCCTGCGCCTCTCGGCTTCCCCGCGGAAAGCTTACCGTCATGGGCAAATTCCCGGCCTTCGTCCCTGGGCAGATACTCTCCCAGCTTCGCCGTCGCCAATACCGTGGCCACAAATGCAAACAAAATCCCTCCCAGCGCAAGCAGGGATGTCCGGTCTCCGGATACAATCAAATGTAACATATGGCTCCTATCCGCACCTTTGTGCTGTTTTTCACTTACACTATAACATGTACAGTAATCATGATTTTATCACAAAACAGTGGGAATTGCAATCAGATGAACCTTTCAAAATTCCGCGCCGTCACTTTAGTATTGCTAATTTTTTCTCTCTATAATCCCATCTTTAACACTTAAAGAAATGCAAAATGGCGCTATCCCTTGATT
>CAJUFB010000035.1 GCA_910585805.1 uncultured Acetatifactor sp. | reverse complement strand
AATGTTATAATTTGTCAATATAAATGGTGATTTTATTTTGCGGCAGTTCCTAAGCGCATCCCCCCGGGGCGCGTCGCCACCTACGGCCAGATTGCCCTCTTATGCGGCAAGCCAAATAATTCCCGCCAGGTGGGCTATGGCTTGAAATGCGGTCTGGCCGGAGAGGAAATTCCGGCCCACCGCATCGTCAACTCAAAAGGAATTCTTTCCGGTGCCGCCTGTTTCGACACCATTGATCTGCAGAAAATGCTCCTGGAAGCGGAAGGAGTCACGGTAACCCGGACTCCCAGAGGCTGGCAGGTGGATATAAAGCGTTTCGGTTGGAAAAATACGCCGGAAGACGCGCTGCCTAAAAGCCCCCCATCATCATGCTGATCAGCTGGTCTCTCTGTACGGCATCCTGTTTTCCCTTTACGCTGGATGCCATACCGTCCAACTCTATCTTGCTGGCTTCCGCCTGCAGGAGCTTTTCCTGAAATTCTCTTTTCTCCTGCTCCGCCTTCGCCGCCCGTCTCTCCGCCCTGGCGCGGTTCTGTAGTTTCATGCTTCGCTCCATGGAATGAAGCAGCTGAGTCATATCATTCATTCTGTTTCCTCCTATTCCAGTTCCGCATCCGCCCGCCCAGTACCAATGCATGAGCAGAGCTTATGCTGTTTTATAGTTCCGCATCCGCTCTCACAATATCACTTACCATATTTATCGGCCGCTTTCCTGTTTTTCCGTAGCTTTCATTGCAGTTTTGTCCGGATTATTCTGCCAGATAGAACCGCAACTGCCTCCCAGTCTCCTTCACAGCCTTCTCCACAGTGAATCTTCTAGTTCTCAGTTTCTAAAGCGTTCCCTTTACCATAGAAATGTAACCAATGTCAGGAAGCATGTAACAAATAGTTTGGGTAACAAATAGTTTGGTTTTGTACATAAAAAATTCTCCTGACTTTATTCATCAGGAGAATTTCTTGTCAAAAACAATTATTTGTTGTAGCACACAATCTGGCCGAAATCCGGCTTCAGGGAAGCGCCGCCCACCAGGCCGCCGTCAATGTCTGCCTGTGCAAACAGCTCTGCCGCATTGGATGCGGATACGGAGCCGCCGTACTGGATACGGATGGCTGCTGCGGTCGCATCATCATAAATCTCGGCGATGCAGTCACGGATGGCCCTGCATACCTCTTCGGCCTGCTCTGTTGTAGCTACCTTGCCGGTTCCGATAGCCCAGATAGGCTCGTAAGCGATAACTGCCGTGGCAGCCTGCTCAGCCGTTACATTCAGGAATGCAATCTTAATCTGCTGACGTACAAAGTCAATGGTTACGCCCTGCTCTCTCTGTGTCAGAGTCTCACCGCAGCATACGATAGGAGTAATGCCGTGCTCAAAAGCCTTCAGGACTTTCTTATTCACAGTCTCGTCTGTCTCGGCGAAGTACTCTCTTCTCTCGGAATGTCCGATGATAACATATTTTACGCCTGCATCATCCAACATTGCGGGAGAGATTTCTCCGGTGTAAGCACCCTTCTCCTCAAAATACATATTCTCGGCGCCGATATGGATATTGGTGCCCCTGGCAGCTTCCATAGCCGGAATAATGTCGATAGCAGGCACGCAGAATACTACATCCACGTCGTCATTCTGTACAAGGGGCTTTAAGGTATTGACCAGTTCTACTGCCTGGCTGGGAGTCATGTTCATCTTCCAGTTGCCGGCAATGATTTTCTTTCTTGCCATGATTTTTTCCTCGATTTTCTTTTCTCTGATTTTCTAAAATCTTCCATGATCTGTTCTTCCTGATAACTGCCTGGAATTTACGCATGCCTTGCAGATTTCTGTCACAGCTATGCGCGGCACTACAATCCCAGCCACGCACAGCATGACAAATTCATTATTTATCATCCGCTGCTGCGACGCCGGGAAGTACTTTGCCTTCCAGGAACTCCAGGGAAGCGCCGCCGCCGGTGGAGATGTGGCTCATCTTGTCTCCGAAGCCAAGCTGGTTTACAGCCGCCGCGGAATCGCCACCGCCGATAATGGTGGTTGCATCTGTCTCAGCCAGAGCCTTTGCTACTGCGATGGTACCTGCCGCAAGAGTAGGATTCTCGAATACGCCCATAGGTCCGTTCCATACAACGGTCTTCGCGCTCTTCACAGCCTCTGCGTACATAGCCGCAGTCCTGGGTCCGATATCGCAGCCCTCTCTGTCGGCAGGCATATTCTCCACATCATACACTTCCACTTCAATAGGAGCATCGATGGGATTAGGGAATGCTGCAACGGTTACGGAGTCAACGGGAAGCAGCAGCTTCTTGCCCAGCTTCTCTGCCTTCTCGATCATCTCCTTGCAGTAGTCAAGCTTCTCATTGTCAACCAGGGAACGGCCGATTTCATAGCCCTGAGCCTTTAAGAAGGTGTAAGCCATACCGCCGCCGATGATCAGGGTATCGCACTTCTCCAGCAAATTGGAGATCACGTTCAGCTTGTCTGCAACCTTTGCGCCGCCCAGGATGGCAACGAAAGGACGAACCGGATTCTCCACGGCATTGCCCAGGAAGTTGATTTCCTTCTGCATCAGGTATCCTACAGCATTCTCGCCGCCCTTGGCGGTGATGCACTTGGTAACGCCCTCAACGGAAGCATGGGCTCTGTGGGAGGAACCGAAAGCATCGCATACATACAGATCAGCCAGGTCAGCCAGCTCCTTACTGAACTCCTCGCCGTTCTTGGTCTCTTCCTTGCCGCGGAAACGGGTATTCTGAAGCAGGACAACGTCCCCTTCCTTCATGGCTTCCACAGCCTTTGTAGCAGCTTCGCCGGTTACATTATAATCGGCAACAAATACCACTTCCTTGCCCAGCTTCTCGGACAGCCTCTTTGCAACAGGTGCCAAAGACTCGCCTTCATTGGGGCCGTTCTTAACCTTGCCTAAATGGGAGCAGAGGATAACCTTGCCGCCGTCATTTATCAGCTTCTGAATCGTAGGCATTGCAGCCACGATACGTGTCTCGTCAGTGATCTCGCCGTTCTTCAAGGGAACGTTAAAATCACATCTTACCAGAACTCTCTTGCCCTTTGCGTTGATATCATCAACGGATTTCTTGTTCAAGCCCATTTTTCCAAAAACCTCCATTTTACATAATCAAATCATTAAAACTCACAGCAAAAATATTAGCCGGCCAAAAGCAAATCAATGCGCTCACGAGTATACGCCAGCTTTCACTGAAAAAAGGAGCCCGGCCCATAAGACCGGACCCCCTCAAGGTCGTCACTTGCGGAAGAACGCCGCTCAATGCGAACACATCTGCCTCATTCTTCCCTGTGAGATTCCGATATTCTCAGGCACTGTCTGAAGCGCCTCAGAGATTCCTCTCACATTATGCCAGCTCACTGAAATACTTGATGGTACGAACCATCTGGGAAGTATAGCTGTTCTCATTGTCATACCATGAAACTACCTGTACCAGAGAGTTGCCGTCTTCCATCTTGGAAACCATGGTCTGGGTTGCGTCGAAGATGGATCCGTAGGTGCTTCCCACTACGTCGGAAGATACGATCTCGTCCTCATTGTATGCGAAGGACTCTGTAGCAGCAGCCTTCATTGCGGCATTGATGCCTTCCTTGGTAACCTCGCCCTTAACAACCGCAACCAGAATTGTGGTGGAGCCTGTAGGGGTGGGAACACGCTGAGCGGAGCCGATGAGCTTGCCGTTCAGTTCCGGGATAACAAGGCCGATAGCCTTAGCAGCGCCGGTGGAGTTGGGAACGATGTTGCATGCGCCTGCACGGCTTCTTCTCAGGTCACCCTTTCTCTGAGGTCCGTCAAGGATCATCTGATCGCCTGTGTAAGCATGAACGGTAGTCATGATACCGCTCTGGATAGCAGCGAAATCATTCAGAGCCTTAGCCATGGGAGCAAGGCAGTTGGTTGTACAGGAAGCTGCGGAGATAACGGTATCCTCAGCCTTCAGTGTATCATGGTTTACATTGTAAACGATGGTAGGAAGATCGTTTCCTGCAGGAGCAGAGATAACAACCTTACGTGCGCCGGCAGTGATATGTGCGCTTGCCTTATCCTTGGAGGTATAGAAACCGGTACACTCCAGAACCACGTCTACCTTCAGATCGCCCCAGGGAAGGTTCTTAGCGTCTGCTTCCTTGTAGATGGTGATGGTCTTGCCATTTACGGTGATATTGTCCTCGCCTGCCACTACAGAATCAGCATATTTGTACTTGCCCTGAGAAGAGTCGTACTTCAGCAGATGGGCCAGCATCTTGGGACTGGTCAGATCGTTGATCGCAACTACCTCATACCCCTCAGCGTCAAACATCTGTCTGAATGCCAGACGGCCAATACGGCCAAAACCATTGATTGCTACTCTTACAGCCATTTTTAGATTCCTCCTGATATTTTTCTATTTTTCGGCAATCCCTGTCCACTTTTCGGACATGCCAGATTGTCAAACATTTATCAACAAGGATATTTTACCCAATTTCTCATGATAATTCAAGATGTAAATGAAAAATAATTGCCAACTTTTCGGAAATTTTACAGATTGTTTAGAATTAGCCCTTTTCATAATATATACTCACACTCATAGATCTGCCGTAACCGTTTCGGTGCTCTGTCTGAACTGTTACGTCTGCCTGCTGCGGCAGAAACCCTTTATCCGAAAATAACCGTTTCAAAAAGAAACGATATCTGTTATAATGGGGCGGGATTTATGATCCGGAGCCGAAAAGCAGGAACCGTTACCTGTGAAAGCTGTGGCAAATACCCGGCACAATCCAAACTTTTGTTCGTTTTCATGAAAAAGGAGCGGTATATGAAACCCGAGAGAATTTTACAGACAATTACAGCAGACTGCCATCTGCACTCCTCTTATTCAGGGGACTCCCATACGCCCATGGAGGATATGGTCCTGAGCGGGATTTCCCGGGGGCTTAACACCATGTGTTTTACGGAACATCATGATCTGGAATATCCCCCATACCCTGACCTGCCGGAGGATACCTTTCTGCTGAACACGGATTCCTACCTGTATACCCTGGCTGTCTTAAAAGAACAATATGCAGATAAGATAAAGCTGCTCTTCGGCGTGGAACTGGGACTGCAGCCTGAAGTCGCGCGCAAAAATGCGGTTTATGCCAGGGCATATGACTTCGACTTTATCATCGGCTCCTCCCATATCTGCCATGGGAAAGACCCCTGGTATCCAGGATTCTTTGAAGGACGTGACACGGAAAGCTCTCTGCGGGAATATTTTGAGGCGACTCTGGAAAACATACGGCATTTTTCCGATTTCGACGTGTACGGCCACCTGGACTATGCAGTGCGGTACGCGCCGGAAAAGGATGACGGCTATTGCTACAAAACATACGCGGATATCCTGGACGAAATCCTGAAGCTGCTTCTGGCCGGGGGGAAAGGCATCGAGCTGAACACCGGAGGCATCAAAAGCGGGATGCGGGACTTTCATCCCTGCATGGACATCCTGAAGCGCTACCGGGAGCTGGGCGGCGAGATCATCACCCCGGGCTCCGACGCCCACGACGCTGAAAATATCGGAACACATTTTAACCGGGCGGCAGATGTCCTGAGAGAATGCGGCTTTCGCTATTATTGTGTCTATGAGAAACGGAAGCCCGCGTTTTACAGACTCTGACATAGACAGCTTTCAAACCTTGAGCGGCAGCAGCACCTCCATGGCACCCTCCACAATCTCCATCTGCCTTCCTGCGAAGTTTCTGGCGGCGGCAGCACCTCCCCCGGCACCCTCCCCTCGCTTAGCCAGTCCGGGCAGCCTTAATATTTCCGAAAGAAAAGGAAACCTTTGCGCCCGGTAACCCTTGCCAATTCCCCCTTTTTGTGTATAATGGTATAAGAATAAGGTGCCGGCGGGGCTTAAACCCGCTTTCGGGCACGGGAAATGAGGTTTTTAAATGATCAGTGTAAACAATGTAACCTTACGGATCGGCAAAAAGGCATTATTCGAAGATGTGAACATCAAATTCACCGAGGGCAACTGCTACGGTGTCATCGGCGCCAACGGCGCGGGAAAATCCACCTTTTTACGGATTTTATCGGGTGAATTGGAAACCACCCGGGGCGACATCGTCATTACGCCCGGACAGCGTCTCTCCGTCCTGGAACAGGATCATTTCAAATATGACGAATACCCTGTCATGGATACGGTCATCATGGGAAATGCGCGCCTGTATGAAATTATGAAAGAAAAGGACGCCATCTACGCCAAGGAGGACTTCACCGATGAAGACGGCATCCGCGCCAGTGAACTGGAGGCGGAATTCGCGGAGATGGACGGGTGGGAAGCGGAATCCAATGCCGCCATGCTTCTGAATGGCTTAGGGATAGGCACGGAATTCCATTATTCCGCCATGAAAGAACTGGACGGCAGCATCAAGGTGAAAGTGCTCCTGGCCAAGGCCCTGTTCGGCAATCCGGACATCCTTCTGCTGGACGAGCCCACCAACCACCTGGACCTGGACGCCATCGCATGGCTGGAGAACTTCCTGATCGATTTCGAAAATACGGTTATTGTGGTCTCCCATGACCGTTATTTCCTGAACAAGGTCTGCACTCACACCGCGGATATCGACTACGGCAAGATCCAGCTCTACGCAGGCAACTATGATTTCTGGTACGAGTCCAGTCAGCTGCTGATCCGCCAGATGAAGGAAGCCAATAAGAAGAAAGAGGAAAAGATCAAGGAGCTGCAGGAATTCATCTCCCGTTTCTCCGCCAACGCCTCCAAATCCAAGCAGGCCACTTCCAGAAAGCGCGCCCTGGAAAAGATCGAGCTGGACACCATGAAGCCTTCCAGCAGGAAATATCCTTATATCGACTTCCGCCCCGACCGGGAGATCGGAAACGAGGTGCTCACGGTAGAGCATATCTCCAAGACCGTAAACGGAGAAAAAGTGCTTGACGATGTGTCCTTCATCATGGGACATGACGACAAAATTGCCTTCGTGGGCGGACAGGAACTGGCAAAGACCACGCTGTTCCAGATCCTTATGGGCGAGCTGGAGCCGGACGAGGGAAGCTACAAATGGGGCGTCACCACATCCCAGACATATTTTCCCAAGGATAACACGGCGGAATTCGACAATGACCTGACCATCGCGGAATGGCTCACCGGCTATTCGCCCGTGAAGGACGTGACCTATGTGCGCGGCTTTCTGGGCCGTATGCTGTTCGCCGGGGAAGACGGCGTCAAGAAAGTAAAGGTACTCTCCGGAGGCGAAAAGGTTCGCTGCCTGCTGTCCAAGATGATGATCAGCGGCGCCAACTGCCTTGTATTTGACGAACCCACCAACCACCTGGACATGGAATCCATCACCTCTCTGAACAACGGGCTGATCAAATTCCCCGGCGTGGCATTGTTCTCCTGCCATGACCACCAGTTTGTCCAGACCACGGCCAACCGCATCATTGAGATTCTGCCGGACGGGAAGATCGTTGACAAGATCACTACTTACGACGAATATCTGGCAAACGACGAGATGGCCAGAAAGCGTACCGTATTTACCGCTCAGAAGGAAGAAGAAGATTAAGTAAATATTTCTGGTCGCCGGCATATCTCACGGCACCCTGCCGAAAAGCCATGCGCTTATTCAGGCTGCGCCCTTTCCGCCGACAGGATACAGTTCTTTGAAAATAAGGAGGCAATTTATGCAGGCAATTGATCTACATGTACACTCCAGCCGCTCCGACGGTACCTTTTCCCCCTCCCGGCTGGTGGATTACGCAGGAGAAAAAGGTCTGACGGCTTTCGCCCTCACGGACCATGACACAGTGGACGGACTGGATGAGGCCATACAATATGCGGAAAAATTAAAGCAGTCAGACCACATGATCTCAGAAGCCGCCTGCAGCGGCATTTTCGAACAGGAGTTCTCCTCATCTGCCTGCCGGAACACAGATTCCGCAGGCTGTGCCGGTCAGGCTTGCACCGCAAATGCCCAAAATCCCTCTGCCGCAGCCCCTGCGGTTCCCGAAGTCATACCCGGCATCGAATTTTCCACGGAATACCAGGGGCGGGATGTCCATATTCTGGGATTGTTTATCAATTACCACGAAGACTCCTTCCGGAGGCAGCTGAAAGAATTTGTGGACTCCAGGGTCAACCGGAACCGGAAAATGTGCCGTCTGCTTACCGAGGCAGGAATTCCGGTCACGTATGAGGATTTGCTGGCAGAATTCCCCGATGCCGTCATCACAAGGGCTCATTATGCAAAATATATGCTGAGTCATGGCTATACCAAAAGTATGGCGGAAGCCTTTGAACGATATATCGGCGACCACTGCTCCTGTTATATCCCCCGGGAAAAGATTACCCCTGTGCAGGCTGTGGAACTGGTACTGAAGTCCGGAGGCGTTCCCATCCTGGCTCACCCTGTCCTCTACCATATGAGCGACACCCGGCTGGACACTCTTACCAGGGAACTCACGGAAGCCGGACTCACAGGCCTGGAAGCCATCTACAGCACCTACAGCGCGGCCGAAGAGCGCCAGATGCGCCGCCTGGCGGACAAATACGGGCTGTTAATCAGCGGCGGCAGCGATTTTCACGGCGAAAACAAACCCGGGCTGGACCTGGGAAACGGATACGGGAAACTGTTCGTCCCCTGTTCCTTACTGGACGATATCAGAAACGCCGCCGCAGAAATACGAAAGGCATGCCCGGCTGTCACACGCCAGTAACCGGTAAATTCATCAAAAAAGCTGTCACAGGAAAGAACCTGTATCCCGGCTCCGAAGTTTCCCGCAAAAACTCCATCCTCCGATACACTTCCTTCCTGTAACAGCCTTTTCTCTCGGCCCCGGACACTGCGCGCCGTCAGCCCTCCACGATCAAATATCTGCCGTCGCCGATGTCAAACACTTCATCGGCGTCCAAAATCTCTTCATCCATGGCTCCCTCTGTGTCAATCCCCTCGTCTTCGAAGTACTCAATCACCTCTTCGACAGAATCGACCACCACTGCCATGCTCTCCTCAAGAAAGTTCTCAGCCTCCTCAAGGGTCTCAGCTACCTTCTCAGGGAAAAGCTGAAGCTGGTTATCCAGAAAGCATTCCAATACATCATCATCAAACTGATGCATCTCTTCCACCCTCCTTTCTCTTTCAGTATTCTTTATGCCCACATAATAATACGATTACGCGTTTATGTCAATATATAATATATACGAACTTCTCCTCATATTTTCTGTCAATTTCACAGTAACCTCCCATGCATCCGGCCGCACCCCTTCGCATGAAAGTCGGGGTTTACCGTGGATGCACACAAACCCGCAGGGCGTGTCGCCTTTGGGAAGAGGGGCTGGCGCACAGCGGTCCTGCAAAATGAGCAGGAGAGCTCATTTTGACTGCGCGGTTTCCGCAGGCAAGATTCAAGACTTACACAGTAACCCACAGCCTGGCAGATGCTGCGTAAATACGAATATTTATGGTTTCTCGCAATCTCTTAAGTATACCGCAGCAATTCCAGCGGATGGGATATAATGGCGTCGGCTCCGTTCTCCTCCAGCTCCTGTCTGTCCCTGAATCCCCACAGTGCGCCCACGGTGAAAAATCCCGCGTTTTTGCCCGTCTTCATATCGGTGGCAGTGTCTCCCAGATAAACCACCTCCGAAGTATCCAGCCCAAGCAGGGCCAGGATCCGGAATGCCCCTTCCGGATTCGGCTTGATCGCCACATTCTCCTTCTGCCCCTGTATGACGTCGAAACAGCCCTTTCCGAACAGGGACTCTATCACATTGACAGTCTCGGCATGGGGCTTGTTGGACAGCACCGCGATCTTCACTTCCTGGGCCTTCAGTGCTGCCAGAAGCTCCCGGATTCCCTCGTAGGGCCGCACCCTGAACATACAGTTCTCCTTGAAAATCTCCCTGTAAAGCCCATACGCCTCCTCAAAATGCGACAATTTGGTGTCGCCTCCCGCTTCCAGGGCACGCCGGACCAGGTTGGCAGCTCCGTCACCCACAAAATATTTGTACTGCTCCACGGAAAAAGGACCGTATCCAAATGCTTCCATGGCCTTATCTCCACTGTACTTTATACTCTGAATGGAATCCGACAGCGTTCCGTCCAGATCAAAAATCACCGCTTTCTTCAACTTTTCAGCCACTCCTTTGCTTCCTGGTAAAGCCTGCCCACAGGAAGCCCCACCACGTTATTGTAATCTCCCTCGATCTTTTTCACATACCTTGCGAAGAGTCCCTGGATCCCGTAGGCACCCGCCTTGTCCATACATTCCCCGGACTGCACATAGCGCCGAATCTCTTCTTCTGTCATGGGAAAGAATTCCACCTTCGTGCTTTCGTGAAAAACCCTGCGCTGGACCATGCCACTTCCGCTTCGGTACAACAGTGTCACCCCCGTGTACACCCCATGGATATTCCCGGCCAGCCGCCGCAGCATTTCCGCAGCCTGCTCCGGATCTGAAGGCTTGCCCAGGATCTGTCCCTCCAGGGCCACAACGGTATCCGCCCCGACTACAAGCACGTCTTCCACATCTGCTTCCAGCGATGCATACACAGCCTCCGCTTTCTGCCTGGACAATTCTTCCACCACCGCTGCCGGCTCCACAGTTGTCACCCTTTCCTCCACATTGCTTATCCTTACTTCAAATCCTATCCCGATCTGCCCCAGCAGTTCTCTTCTGCGGGGTGATGCCGATGCAAGTATTATTTTCATTTTATCGTCTTTCCCCCTGATTCCCGGTAACCGTCCAGAGTACCGGCCTCAGGACTCATGATGCATCTCAGGCACAAAAGTCCTGGTCATCATATCCCCCTCTTCGAAAAATGCCCTGGCTTCACTCACAGCCTCCTGACAGAAGGCCTCCTGGGAATTGAAGGGCAGGCGCCCTCTCTTGTTTGCCCTCTCATAGGAACCATTTGCCTGGAGAACGGAAGCCTTCATATTATCACTCAGCTGACTCTGCAGAATATGCAGCAGCTTCTCCTTCAGCTCCGGCCTGTCCACCGGGAACAGAATCTCCACCCGGCGCTCCAGATTCCTGGGCATCCAGTCCGCGCTGCCGCAGTAAATCTCGTAATGTTCATCATTCTCAAAATAGAAGATCCTGCTATGCTCCAGGAAATCGCCTACGATGGAGCGCACGGTGATATTCTCGCTGACCCCCCTGATCCCGGTCTTCAGGCAGCAGATGCCGCGCACGATCAGGTCAATCTTCACCCCCGCGGCAGATGCCTCATACAATGCCGCGATGATATCCTGGTCGCACAGGGCATTCATCTTGGCGATGATCCTGGCAGGCCTGCCGTTCATGGCATATTTTTTCTCCCGGTTGATAAGGTACCGGAATCTGTCCTTCAGCCACAGAGGCGCCAATGTCAGTTTATTCCACAGCCTGGGTTCCGAATAGCCCGACAGCATGTTGAACACGGCTGTGGCATCCTCTCCGATGGCTTCAGAACAGGTCATCAGACCGATATCCGTGTAAAGCTTGGCGGTGGCATCATTATAATTTCCCGTACCAAGATGAACGTAACGGCGTATACCATCCTCTTCCCTGCGTACCACCAGCGTAATCTTGCTGTGGGTCTTCAGCCCCACCAGACCGTAGATCACATGGCAGCCGGCTTTCTCCAGCATCCGCGCCCAGACGATATTGTTCTCCTCGTCAAACCGCGCCTTCAGCTCCACCAGCACCGTCACCTGCTTGCCGTTCTCCGCAGCCTGGGCAAGCGCCGCTATAATGGGCGAATTGCCGCTGACCCGGTACAGGGTCTGCTTGATGGCCAATACTTCCGGATCCCTGGCAGCCTGACGGATAAAATTCACCACCGGCTCAAAGGTCTGGTAGGGATGGTGCAGCAGGATATCCCCCCTGCGTATTTCATCGAAGATCATACATCCCTGAGGCAGCCGGGGTACCGGCTGAGGCGTATACTTAACCGCCTTCAGGTGGTCGAATCCCTCCAGACCGTACATCTTCATCAGAACAGTCAGGTCAAGGGGACCATCAATGGGATAAAGATTCTGATCTTCTATGCCCAGTTCTTCCTCCAGGATCTTCAGAAGCCTTTTGTCACACCGGGCCGCAACTTCCAGCCGGATAGCCTCTCCCCACTGCCGCTTCTTCAGCTGCTTCTCTATTTCCTTCAGCAGGTCCGCCGCCTCATCCTCCTCGATGGTAAGATCGGCATTTCGCATAATTCGAAACGGATAAGCGCACACAATGTCATAATTCAGGAACAGCTTATGCATATTCCGCTCTATGATCTCTTCCAGAAGAATGACCTTCCGTTCCTCTCCTGCCACCGGAAGTTCCACAATACGGCTGAGCACACCGGGTACCTGTACCGTGGCAAATTCCAGTTCCCCCCTGCTTTCCTTCTTTTTCACCAGAGCTGCTATATTTAAGGTCTTATTCCGTACCAGCGGAAACGGCCTGGAGGAATCCACAGCCATGGGCGTCAGCACCGGATACACATTCTCTTCAAAATATTTATCTACAAAGGCCGCTTCCTTTTTGGACAGATCCTCATGACGTCCGATAATCTGCAGCCCGTTCTGCTTCAGTTTGGGCACAAGCGAACGATTATAGGTGGAATACTGCAGATCCACCAGCTCATGTATGGCCACATCCAGGCGCGCGAGCTGCTCCTGGGGCGTCAGGCCGGCGATATCAGGTTTCTGGTACCTGGCATTCACCATATCCTTTAAGGACGCAACCCTGATCATAAAAAATTCATCCAGATTGGACGCGGTGATACTTAAAAATTTCAGCCGTTCAAACAGGGGGATATTTTTATCCCTGGCCTCATTCAGCACTCTTTGGTTAAAAAGAATCCAGCTGAGTTCCCTGTTCGTATAATATTTCGGATTATAAAAATCGATTGCCTCCATAGGCTCCTCACCTCACCTTAAAATATTTTTTTCTGCTTCAGCACGGGTTCCACGCTGAACACTTCCTTGAAAAAGTCACTGTTCGCCTCAAAAAAGCCCTTTTCCAGCGTAATGTCTTCCTGTGTGTCAACCGTCAGGACCAATTGATTCTCCTTCAGCGCCGCCTTCAGCCCGCCGAACTTCTGCTTATGACTTCTGTCCAGACTGTTCGCCAGCCTGAGTATGGCCGTCAGCTTCGCCACCACCAGGAAAGCCTCCCTGTTCATGCTGCCCATGCCCTCCTGCTGTCCGTCATAGACGAACCTGCTGTGGTTAAACCGGACGATATTCGCCACAATCTCCCTCTCCTGCCGGGAAATGCCGATGATCTCCGTGGACATGACGATCTGGAAGGAAGTCTCTCCGATATCCACCAGGCTGATGTACTTTCCGCATTCATGGAGGATAACCGCCAGCCGCAGATAGAGCCGCTCCCTTTTGCCCAGTCCGTGCACCTTTCTCATGCTGTCGAAAATAATGGTGGTAAACTTTTCCAGGACGTCAGAACGCTTCCGGTTCCCCATGTACCGTTTGCTGATATTGACGGCACAGGCAATGATATCTTCCTCAAAATCATGCTCGCCCCCAAACATCCTGATCTTCTCCGCATATTCGTAGGCAATGCCGTCGCAGAGCGTTACTCCCGGCACCCAGATGCGCTGGATTCCTATCAGCTCCGCAATGTATTTGATCAGCACGGCGCTGATAAACACCAGTGGGATCCGCTCCTCGGAAATCTCCATGGCACGGGCGATCTGAACCGGATTCTTGCTGTGAAGCACTTCGAACAGCCTCTCAAAATCCGCTGTCTCCAGGAATTCCTTCCCCTTGCCCGCCTCCCGCTTACGCACCGCCCAGGGCGAGAGATAATCGTCAATGACGATCAGGTTCCGTATCTCCTTATCCTTCAGATAGAGCTTTTTGTAAGTATCCAGTCTGGCCATGGCCATCTCATTGATCAGTTCCTCCGTCCGGGAACTTTTCACGGCAAAACGGTTCAGATATTCCTGAAGGCGCAGCACACCCAGGCGCAGGTTCTGGGTGGACACAAGGGTATCCTTATCGAACAGCGACAGCTGTATGCTCCCGCCGCCAATGTCAAGGATGGCCGTCTTCTCCTCGATGATCTTCCGGAAACTGTCGCCCTTGGAAGCCGCCGACTTATAGTCAAGGAACCGCTGTTCCGCATTCCCCAGAACCTCCACCCTGATCCCGGTACGCTGTGCGATCTGATCCTGGACGATGGTGGTATTCTCCGTCTCCCGGATGGCGCTGGTCCCGTAGGCTTTATAGTCCCTCACCCTGTAAGTCTTCATAATATCGGAAAAATCCTTCAGCGTCCGGCACAGCTCATCCATTTTTTCATTGCTGATCTTCCCCATGGCATAGGTATCAGAGCCAAGATCCAGACGCTTGCTGACACAGTCGATCTCCTTCATGGTATCCCTGCCGGAAAATTCGAATATCTTCATGGTCAGCTCATAACTTCCCACGTCTATGGCCGCGAAAGTCCTCACATTCATTCCCTTTAACCCCCTTTTTCAGTTCTGTATCCTGCTATTCTTCTGTCCTGATTTTACTACAAACCTGTAATATATTCATCAGCGCATTCCTCTGCCCTTTTGCTATATACTCACGATCTAAAACATTTGTCAGATGAAATGTACTGTGTCCTTCCTGATCGTCCGAAAACATATACTCCGCGATATGGGCAAAGTATCCAGGTTCAAAAAGCTCCCCGCTGTGTCTCCCGGGCATGCTGCCTCCTGCCCAGTATATGATCGATAAACTGCTGGGCAGTCCTGCCGGATAAGCCTCCGTGGGACAATTCCCACTGATTGGCTTCCAGCAGCAGCTCCTCCTCCGGCACCGTTACCCCATACCGCTCTGCCAACGCTTTCACAATGCCCTGGAACTGCCTTTTATCCGGCGTGCCGAAGTAAATGGTCACCCCGAAACGGTACGCCAGGGAAAGCTTCTCCTGCACTGTGTCGCTTGTATGCATGTCCTGCCGCACTTCCGGGCCGTATCCGTCCTCCGTCTTGTCGCCGTAATTCTCCCTGATCAGGTGGCGGCGGTTGGATGTGGCATAGATCAGCACATTTTCCGGCTTTTTCTCCAGGCCTCCCTCAATGACCGCCTTCAGATATTTATACTCTATCTCAAAATCCTCAAAGCTCAGATCGTCCATGAAGATGATAAATCGATAATTGCGCCCCTTAATCTGGGAAATGATATCATGCAGATCCTGGAACTGATGCTTATATACCTCAATGACACGCAGCCCCTTCTCATAGTATTCGTTGGCGATCGCCTTGACGCAGGTGGATTTCCCCGTACCCGCGTCCCCGAAAAGCAGGCAGTTGTTGGCCTTTCTGCCCGCCACAAAAGCATCCGTATTGTCCCTGAGCTTCTGCTTCTGCAGTTCATAGCCCACCAGGTCATCCAGGCTGACATGCGTAATATTCAGAATCGGCTCCACTCCCGCCTGCATCTCCTGTCCAGGGCCTGCCGGAAGCCCTCCCGCCCCGGCCCGCTCTCCGCCTGGGAATTGCGCAGAAACAGCCTGCGGCTTCCTTACAATGCGGAAAGATTTGTGAAGTCCGAACTTCCCTACCCCGTACTGACCGTAGAAACAGGTCAATATAGCCTTCATCTCCTCCGGCGTTCCTGCCTTGCCCAGCTTTTCCGCCAGCTCACATATCCGCTCGCATATCCTGATATTATAGACCCGGCTCTCCAGCAGGCTGCTCTCATAACACTGAACCATACCAAATGCCGTCACTCCCAGTCTTTCACACAGAGGTCCGAAATCATAGCCGAAAAACTCCCCGAATATGGCAAGGTCATGCAGCACTGCCTCATTGACGGTTCCCTCCATCCCGCCCCGCATCTCGCAGCCGCGGCTGTAGCTGTTCTCGTGGCTCACCAGCAGATGCGTCAGATAACAATGCCACAGATTGCCGTGGAACCCGTATGTCCCCGCCAGTTCCAGCAGACCGTGAATGCACTCGTATAACCGTTCTTTTGCTTCCCGTATTCCGTCTGTTCCGGCCGTCTGCCGCTCCATGGCGCCTTCCTCATATTCGCTGATCAGACCCGCCATCCCGTGCAGCAGCCTGTCCCTGCCGTCAGGGAATGTCCTGTATATTATAAGCTCATAATCTCTCATCGTTCTATCATATACCTCTTTCTATGCCTCAGGCACTTAATGCGCAAAATGGCAGAATTTTGGTTCCGGCCTGTCCAGGTCAGGAATGAATCGGAAAAATGATACCACTTCTCCGCCCGCGCGCTCAGTAGTTCCCCAGTATCTTCATGTTCCGCGCCTCTTCCCGCAGTCCCCGCAGGGCGTTTTTCACAGCGCTGTCCGCCAGATTGCCTTCAAAATCAATGAAAAACCGGTATTCCCAGTTCCTGTCCTCAATGGGACGACTCTCTATCTTTGTCATATTCAGATGATTATAGATAAAATGAGACAGCATGTGATACAGAGAACCGCTCTCATGGGGCACCTCAAAACAGATACTGACCTTTTTCGCGTCTTTTCTGAATATCTTCTGATTTGTGACGATGATAAACCTGGTGGAATTGGTGCCGGAATGGTTAACCTGCCGCTGAAGCACTTCCAAACCGTAGATTTCCGCCGCATGCTCTCCCGCTATGGCCGCCTGGCTCCTGTCCCCGTCCTCCGCCACTTTTCTGGCGGCAAAAGCATTGTTCTGCATGCTGATCTGCTTCCAGTCGTGCTGCTCCAGATACTTTGCGCTCTGCATCAGAGACTGAGGATGGGAATAAACCGTTCTGACATCCTCAATGCCTGCGCCGGGCACGCCCAGAAGGCAGTGTTCGATCCTGATGATCTGCTCCCCCACGATATAATTCTCATATTCCTGCAGCAGATCGTAGATCTCATTTACAATACCTGCAGTGGAATTCTCAATGGGAAGCACCGCAAAGTCCGCGCTGCCCTCCTCTATGGCATTCATGGCATCCCGGAAAGTATCCACATGAAAGCTGTTCACCAGATTCCCGAAATACTGCATCATGGCAGCCTGGGAATAAGCGCCCTCCGCCCCCTGAAATACCACTCTGGCCCTGTCCGTCTCCAGTTCGTCCACCCCGATAAACGGCAGCTTCCCCTGGCTTCCGCTTTCCGTCAGAAGCTGGTACTGAAGCTTACGGCTCATGGAAAGGATCTGTTCAAACAGCTCCACCACGCCGCAGCAGTTGAATTCATTGTGCGCCAACGACCTGACCTTTGCCAGCTTCTCTGCCTCCCGCTGTCTGTCCAGTACCTTTTTCCCGGTGGAAATCTTATATTCAGCCACCTGCCTGCTGATATCCATCCGCCGCTCATACAATTCCACGATCTGCCCGTCAATCCTGTCAATCTGCTCCCGCAACTCCAGTAAATCCATATTCAACAGCTCCTTTATCTTCCATAAAACATATCTTTTTTTCTATGAAAATGTCTTTTTTTCTATATTATACCAAAACAACCTTGATAGCAAGTAAAAAGGGGTGTAAAATAGAAACATGAAACAGAAAAATATGGATAGGACAGGTATTTTATGAAAAAAGCAGCTAAAACTACACTAACCGTAATTATTGCCCTTCTTCTGATCATTGTGGTAATCCTTGTGACATTTTCCCAGCGACTTGCCACGAATCCCGCCGGTACCGTGGGCAACACAGCCGGCAACCTGAACAATGACGGTCTGTTCTGTGAATATGACGGCACTGTTTACTTTTACAACACCTTCGCCGGAGGCGGCCTGTTCTCCATGGACGCGAATGAAGGCAGTCTCCACAGGCTGAACACGTTGGAAGTCCGCAATATTCTGGCAGGAGGAAACTATCTCTATTATTTCCATACCGGAGCCTCCACCGTCACCACCGGTTTCGGACATGCATTCGGAATGAAATCCTTCCTTCGCAGCAGGCTGGACGGAAGCAACTCCGAGGCTCTGACCACTGATGTCATCGTTACCGGGCAGCTGGTGGACAATTCTCTCTACCTGCTGACCTCGGGAAATGCCGGGCCTTCCTTTTACAAAATGAAGATAGACGGTTCCGACCGGGTAGATCTGGCTGACTATGTCATCAACCCGGCATGCGCGGAGAACGGAGTGATCTATTACAACGGCACTCAGGGCGACCATTATCTCTATGCCCTGGACACCGCCACCGATGTACAGTCCGAGGTGTGGAAAGGAAATATATGGTATCCCGCGCTGGAAGGGGACTATGTCTATTATCTGGATGTAGCCAATGATTACAGGCTGTGCCGCTATTCCAGATCACAGGATGTAATCGAGGTACTCACAGACGACAGAGTCGACTGCTTCAATGTAGGCGGAGGCTTTATCTATTACCAGAAAAACGGAGACCAGCCGCAGCTGAAGTGCATGCGTACCGACGGAAGCAGTGTGAAAGTCATTGCAGAGGGCAATTACACCCGCATCAACATGACTTCCCAGTATGTATATTTTCAGGAATTCGGCAATGATGTGTCCCTGTATCATTCCCAACTGGGAAGCGATCATTATGAACTGTTCACCGCTGCGGAGGAGGCGGCGAAGTAAGGAAATACAGGCAATTCCTGAGTAAGTGCAGGCAATCCCTGAGCTTACTCTTCAATATGGTCAAGCCCCTGGCTGAGAATCGTCACGATATGGGAGTCAGCCAGAGAATAGAATATTGTCCTGCCCTCCCGGCGGTTTTTCACCAGATCCATCTGCTTTAACACCCGCAGCTGGTGGGAGATCGCCGACTGGGACATTCCCAAAACTGCCGCAATGTCGTACACGCACATCTCGCTGCTCAGCAGCACATACAGAATCTTCAGACGTGTCCCATCCCCGAATACCTTGAAAAATTCCGCCAGATCCTGCAGTTCTTCCTCGGGGGGCATTTTTTCGTCTATGCGTTTTAATGTTTCCTCATTTACATGGATGTATGCGTTTTCTTCCATTGTGTCAGCCTTCTCTCTTCTTCAAAAATTTGACGTGAGCATCTGTTGGCATCAGCCAATATGAAAACTCTATGGATAGTTTAAATGAAATCCAGTGGAAATGCAATAAGCATTTTCTGTGGTTATCTCATTCTTAAAACAGGAGAACCTTCTGCGGGATTGTATTCCGGACAGGCCTGGTATCGGGGCAGAGGATTATGAATATTTCCTGTATCATGACGAGTATAACCGTTGAGAAGCCAGACAGCGTATCCTGCACACCAGGTAACATACGCCGAAGCTTCCGCCTCGACAGGACGCCATACTGTGACTGAGTCCTTTACCTTCACGGAGGCTGATCTTAAAGAGGAAAAGACAGAAGAATACTTAATCCTGGGCAACCATCTCCCTGTAAAATTCCGTATAATCGGTTCGTTTTTCTTTTGTGAACTGAATCGCGGCTCTGGGATGCTGATTCAGAAGCCCGGTCATAAGATACTGCAGGTCATACCCCCACACCACGCCCTCGGCTTTCAGTTTGTTCATATGATCGTCTACAAACTGGATCGCAGGATATACATTATACTTGGGATTGCGCAGGAAGCCCAGCAGCAGCTCCATGGCACAGTTGCCAGCCCCGCGTCCCATGGAAGCATAAGTTGCATCCAGCCAGTCCGCTCCGTCGCCCACGGCTTCAATGGTATTGGCAAAGGCAAGCTGCTGATTATTATGGGCATGTATTCCCACCTTCTTGCCGTACTTTGCCGCCACTTCCAGATACATATCCACAAAACGCGCAATCTCCTCCGGGTACATGGCACCGTAGCTGTCCACGATATAGAGCACATCCGTCGGCGTCTGGGCCAGGATATCCAGTGCAGCCTTGAGCTCACCCTCCCGTACATGAGAGATCGCCATAATGTTGCAGCTGACCTCATACCCCTTCTTTGCGGCATCCTCAATCATGGCAACGGCACCCGGAATGGTATTCACATAAGTAGCCACACGGATCAGGTCAATGGGGCTGTCAGCCCTGTCCAGTATGTCTGTCTTCTCGCATCTTCCCACATCCGCCATTACGGCAATCTTCAGATCCGTGGCATTTTCTCCTACAATCTCCCGGATATGCTCGTCCCTGCAGAATTTCCACTTACCGAATTTACTCTCGTCAAACATTTCCTTTGATGCCTTGTAGCCAAACTCCATATAATCCACACCTGCGCGAAGGTTTGCCAGGTACAGCGCCTTTACGAATTCGTCCGTAAAATAGAAACCGTTTACCAGTCCGCCGTCGCGCATAGTGGCATCCACCACCTTTACATCCGGGCGATAGGCTATTAAATTTGATATCTCCTTCATGATAATTCTCTCCTCTTATCAATTCTGTTTTACTAACTGTAAGTCCGGAATCCTGCCTGCCGAAAACAGGCAGGACAAAAATGCTCCCGCATATGATTTTAGTGGTTTAAAGTGCAAAAGTCAAGCTTTTTTCCCCGGAAATTCTCTTTCTTGATTTTTTCCTTTGGAAATCACTTATCATTTCCTCCATTCCCCCAGCCAGTTTCTCAGAGGATTGATCTCCTTTGCCTGTCTCAGGATCTCCTGGCGGTTGGATCGCAGATAGTTTTCCAGCTTCTGCACTTCGGCAGCTGTGAAGCCGCCGGACTTTTCTATTACGCCGTCGGGAAGGACACCGTCCGCATAATCCGTACCGCGCAGGAAAGATACTCTTACGATTTTTCTGTTATCCTTTACTACCACACATGAGATCATCATCTTCACTTCATCCATGCCGTTACCCCTTTCCATATCATCGGGTTATACCGCAATATACCTGGGAACTGTCTCCCCGTCTCCCCATGCCCAATATGCCATCCGCCTGATGTCGGCTGTATCCGTCTCTTTTATCATTATATTCTCTGTCTCTCCGGAAATCAAGTTGATTTCATGAACATGGCAAAAGCAGCCGCGAAATACCGCATATACGAATACGGCATTTTCCCATTAATCTCCTTCGGAATCTCATAAGCGGCAATCTTCTCCGGTCCGTCATACTGGTACAGCTCAATCCCATTATAAGTACTGCTGTAGCGATAGCTGTACAGCCAGTCCATCTCAGCTCACCACAACCGAAGCGCCGCTGATCAAAAAATTTTACATTAATTACCTTAATTTGTACTTGCCAAAAAGCTATTTCTATGTTAAAATAAATCCTGTTGTAAGGGTTATGTAAATCTTTTTCAGCAAAAGCCGGCGTGTCGGAATGGCAGACGAGGCAGACTCAAAATCTGTTGTGGGCAACCACGTGCGGGTTCAAGTCCCGCTGCCGGCAGTAATGTGAAGTGTTGATACACCTGTAAAATCACGGGTTTCAGCACTTTTTATTTTGTGTCTGTCTTGATTACCTTAATTACCTTTCATATTACCACTCATTTTTTCAACGATTTCCATTTTATGATCCAAATGCTGCTTTCAGGATGTACAGCGCATTGACAGACAATGCGCAGAGATGTAAATGCAACAGCGGTTCCGTCCCTCAGGCAAACCGCATTTCAATCCGAATATCATTCCCTTTCACAGCCACATCTGCCAGACTGCCCACCACCAACGGCATCATGGGCGGCAGATGCCCCAGATCCACATCCATCACCACCGGCACTTTTTTTCGTCCGGCCACCTCCAGCACAGCATCATAGGCATCCAGGTTCATCATGGGCGCGCCGTTTAAGGGCCGTCCGATCAGGAAGCCTTTCACATGCCGTAACCATCCTGCCTCCTCCATCTGCCACATGGCGCGGCGAATGGAAAATACGTTCAGGTCACATGCCTCCAGAAACCAGATAATACCGTCTTCCCTATAACGCTCCACATATTCCCTTGTCCTGTCAAAACGGGTTCCCAACAGGTTCACCAGACAGTCCAGGCAGCCCCCCAACAGCCTTCCGGAAAATGCAAGCTCAGAAGACCTGTCTCTTCCCACATAAGAGCGGAGAATACGGTCTTGTGTCAGATGATAAGGTGCCAGCGGATTCTCCTCTCCTTTCAGAGATTCTTTCTCCCATCCGGCATAACCGTATACCGTATACCCTCCGGCAACCGGTTCCGCAGCCCTGCCGTCATCTGCCTCCACGGCTGTAGCGCTGCTGTTCTCCTGGTTTACGGCCGGCTTCATACCTGTACTGTTGCTGTTCTCCTGGTTTACGGCCGGCTCCATACCTGCTCTGTTGCTATTTTCCCGGCTTAAAGCCTGCCCCATGCCTGCACAGCCGCTGTTCTTCCGGCTTGCTCCCATCTCCCCGAATGCTTTCTCCCCGGTCAGGATCCCGAAAGCATCATACAGGGATTCGTGCCACGGCTCCATTCCGAAAGTTCCGGCACAGGGCCCGTAAACGGATGCCGTATCCGCCAGGGTGGCAAGCAGATATGTCAGATTTGTATTGTCAGAATACCCCATAAACCACTTGGGTTCCGCCTCTGCAAGCTTAGCGAAATCCACATGGGGCAAAATCTCGCACATCAGTTCTCCGCCTCCGCAGGATATCAGGCAGTCTGACTCCGGTGACAGAAACGAGTCCATCACCTCCTGTCCGCATTTTTCCGGCGTATTGCTGATGCCCACCCCTTCCGCCGCACGGCAGTTGGGTCCCAGCACCAGAGAATACCCCATTTCACGCCACTTCTTCAACGCATGGTCAAATGCCACCGACCTGTAATCTCCCTCTGCACAGCCGAAGGAAGGCGCCAAAAAACCAATCGTACCGCCTTTCTGCAAAAATTTCGGATATCTCATCCAGTCTCTCCTCTACCCTTCGAAATTGATATAGACTTCCTTACTCCTGATGAAACAGTCTGTCATAAATGTCAAAGCAGTCAAATGTAGCAAAATAATCTTTCGGTGTCTCCGCCCTGCGGATCAGCTCCACACTTCCATCCTCATGGAGCAGCAGTTCAGCTGACTTAAGCTTCCCGTTATAATTATATCCCATGGAAAAACCGTGGGCACCGCTGTCATGAATCACGATATAGTCTCCGATTTCTACCTCCGGAAGCATTCTGTCAATGGCAAATTTGTCATTATTCTCACAGAGGGAACCTACCACATCGTATTTGTGATCACAGGGCTCTTCTTCTTTTCCCAACACTGTAATATGATGATAAGCCCCGTACATGGCAGGCCGCATCAGGTTCACTGCGCAGGCGTCTACTCCTGCATACTCCTTGTGGGTATGCTTCTGATGAATCACCTTCGTCACCAGGTGCCCGTAAGGCCCCATCATATAGCGTCCCAGTTCTGTATAGACTGCTACCTCTCCCATTCCCGCAGGAATCAGAATTTCCTCATAAGCCTTCCTCACGCCCTCGCCTATCACCCTGATATCATTAGGCTCCTGATTCGGGTGATAAGGAATGCCGATCCCACCGGAAAGATTGACAAAGGCAACATGTGCCCCGGTTTCCTTCTGCAGCTCTGCCGCCAGCTCAAACAGCTGTCTGGCCAGTGCCGGATAGTACTCGTTGGTCACAGTATTGCTGGCAAGGAAAGCATGTATTCCGAATTCCTCCACGCCCTTTGCTTTCAGGATACGGAACCCCTCAAACATCTGCTCTTTCGTAAAACCGTATTTTGCCTCTCCGGGATTGTCCATAATATCCGTCCCCATGGCAAAATATCCTCCCGGATTGAACCGGCAGCTCAAACGCTTCGGCAAATACCCCAAAGTCTTTTCCAGAAATTCAATATGCGTAATATCGTCCAGGTTAATGGTAGCGCCAAGCTTCTCCGCCAGCACAAATTCCTCTGCCGGCGTATCATTGGAGGAAAACATGATATCCTCCCCCTTCATCCCCACCGCATGGCTCAGCATCAGTTCTGTATAAGAAGAACAATCCGCACCGCAGCCATATTCTCTCAGAATATCCATCAAAAAAGGATTCGGCGTGGCTTTCACTGCAAAAAACTCCTTATATCCCCGGTTCCAGGAAAATGCCTCTTTCAAAGCCTTCGCGTTCTCCCGGATGCCCTTTTCATCGTAAATATGAAAGGGCGTTGGATAATCCTTTACAATATCGTCAATCAGTTCTTTTGTCACAAAAACTTTCTTTTCCATCCTGTTCTCCTGTTCCGCTTTTCGTCACTCGTAAGGAATCGTTGTAAAGTGCCAAGTATAGGTTGGCAAATGCCGGTATTCTTTATACGTTCTCAATCTGCCAGTCAATGGGGTCCAACCCGTTTTCCTGCAGAAATCTGTTCGTCTGGCTGAATGGCCTGCTTCCGAAAAACCCGTTGTGAGCAGACAGCGGACTGGGATGCGCCGCCTTCAGTATCAGATGTCTGGGATGATTCAGCATCTTCTCCTTCATCTGGGCAGGCCTTCCCCAAAGAATAAACACAATAGGCCTGTCCTGCTTATTCAGCGCCCGGATGGCAGCATCCGTGAATTCCTCCCACCCCTTTCCGCGATGGGAATTCGCCTGATGGGCACGGACCGTCAGCACGGTATTCAGCATCAGTATCCCCTGATTGGCCCACTTTACAAGATATCCGTTATTTGGTATATAACAGCCCAGATCATCATGAAGTTCCTTATAAATATTCACCAGAGAAGGCGGGATCCTCACATCCGGCTTCACGGAAAAACAAAGTCCGTGGGCCTGTCCCACATCATGATAGGGATCCTGTCCCAGGATGACCACCTTCACCTCACTCAGCGGGGTCAGATGAAATGCATTGAAAATATCATCTGCCGGCGGAAATATCTGTGCGGTGTTATATTCTGTCTTTACAAACTCATATAATGCCTTATAATACGGTTTATTAAATTCCTCTCCCAGCTCTGCCAGCCAGTCATTTTCGATCATTCCCATCTTTTGTCCATCCTTTCCCTTTATCCTGCATCCTTCCTGTCCGGAAGCCGCCCAAACAAAAATCTGCTCCGCAAACGACATTTATCAGCCGCAATTCCCAGGATACCGGATCAGCATCACAATCGCACACTGATACCCCGTTCCCGCAAATATGTCTTCAACTGACTTATTTCCAGTTCCTTATAATGAAACAGGCTTGCCGCCAGCACTGCGTCCGCCCCGGCCTGAACCAATGCATCGTAAAAATGCTCCGGCTTTCCCGCACCGCCGGATGCAATTACCGGTATCTTCACTGCCTCCGCCACAGCTTTTGTCAGAGCCAGATCATATCCGGCTTTCGTCCCATCCCCATCCATACTGGTGAGAAGGATTTCCCCGGCTCCCCGGCTCTCGGCTTCCACAGCCCATTCCACTGCGTCCAGCCCTGCATCCACACGGCCGCCGTTTTTATAAATGTTCCAGCCGCTCCCGTCGGAACGCCGTTTCGCGTCAATTGCCACCACAACACACTGACTGCCGAACTTATCCGCGGCATCGGAAATCAGGCCCGGATTCAGGATTGCCGCAGAATTTACGGAAACCTTATCTGCACCTTCTCTCAGAATATCCCGAAAATCCTCTACACTGCGGATTCCTCCGCCCACGGTGAACGGGATAAACAGCCGTGACGCTACCTGTCTGACCCAGTCCAGCCGGGTAGTACGGCTGTCCGAAGAAGCCGTAATGTCGAGAAATACCACCTCGTCCGCTCCCGCCGCATCATAAGTGGAAGCTACGTCAGCCGGATCCCCGGCATCCCTCAGATTCACAAAATTAATTCCTTTTACAACCCTTCCGTCCTTGATGTCCAGACAGGGAATAATTCTCTTAGTATGCATCCGTCCTCCATAACGTGTGGTTATGCAAATCACTCTGATCCCAAATCCATCCTGCGGCCTGCCAGCTATATCCGTAGCCAAAGCATGGCTCCTGCCTGAAAGGAAGGAACTACCGCAACCACAGGGCAGCTTATACTTGTGGTCAAAAACATTTGCCGGACAAAAAGTAAAAACCGCCATGCCCCCCGGCTCATCATGCCCCGACTCATGAGCGAGAGCAGCTGCGGGCAAAAGCGGCCGATTTTATCCCTCGCGGGTTTTACAATGACAGGCCGCAATCTCCACAAAATTCCGCAGTATACGCAGCCCCGCCGCGGAGCTTTTCTCCGGATGGAACTGGCATGCAAACACATTCCCCTTCTCTACAGAAGCGTGAATTTTTACACCATAATCCGCAGTCGCGGTGACAATGGATTCATCTGAAGCCTGCAGATAATAGGAATGTACAAAATATACATACGGATTCCCCCGGTCCTCATCCGGGACAACGCCGTTCGGAGCACCAGTCCCCTCAAACAGCCGCCCTTTCCTGGGAAAATGCAGATCGTTCCACCCGATATGAGGCACTTTCTGCCCTTCCGAGGGAATACGGAGAATCCTTCCGTTCAGAATATGAAGCCCCTCCACCCCGGGACTCTCCTCGCTGCTGTCAAACAACAGCTGTAACCCCAGGCAGATGCCCAGAAAGGGAATCTCCCTGACCACACATTCCCGGATCACCTCAGTCAGTCTATAGGCACGGAGCTTTTCCATCGCATCTCCGAAAGCGCCCACACCCGGCAATATAACCCCGTCAGCCCCCAGGATCTTCCCTGCGTCCCTGGTAACCACGGTTTCCTGCCCCAGATGCAGCAGCGCTTTCTCCACGCTTTTTATATTTCCCGCGTCATAATCTATTACTGCAATCATTTTTCATGCCTTCTCTCTGCACTGTCATAAAGCCATAACAGCAGCCTGACAGCAACAATTCCATGCTCTGCCCGGGCTGCCGCATCTGACATAATCTCATCACTGATTATCTATATAATCTCCTGCACCCATCTCTGTTTCCTCCGGCAGTTCATCCAGCTGCTCTACGGCATCTCCTTCCAGACCGCCATCGGCATCCGGCTGCACTACCCCCTCTTCCGGAGAGTTTTCCTGCCCGTAACCGGAATCTCCTATCAGAGCCATGACCGCTCTCGTATATTCAATATCACTCTTCAGAGCTCCGATTTCCTGGGCCTGCGCCTCTGTCACACCATATTTATCAGAAAGAATATCCAGAAGATTCAGATATACCTCATAAACCTCGTTTTCGGCATCCCACCGGAAAGCATGCTCATACAATGTCGGAAACCCGTATACACTCTGTATCAGGCTGTCCAGTGCCTTTGCCTCATCGCCGTCGGCTTCCAGCATCTCATATTCCCGGTACCACATCCTGATATGCAGAATGCACTGGGACTTGTTGTACATCTGCTCCTCCGTCTCATTCAACGACTTTCCGTGCAGATTAACATAACAGGTCTGATAATCCCCCGCCGCAAAAGCGTCCTTCGCTGTCTGCTTTCCCGAATAGTCCGCAGACAAATGTATCAGAATAAAAAGTACTGCTCCCAGTGAAATTCCCAGCAGCACAATGGGAAATACCTTCTTAAAGCTGAGTTTTCTGCCCGGATAGGGATCAGCTTCCTTTGGTTTCTTCTCCTTCTTCGGCTTCGGCGGCTTGGCTTTCTTAGGTTTTTTTTCTTTTTTCTTCTTTTCCTTTTTTCCTTCTTTCTTCTTCGCCTTCTTTTGCGTTTTCTTCTTCGCCTTTGCAGCTTCTTCATTGTCCATCTCCCGAATGATCTCCTGATTTTCATCTGAGATCTGGACATCCTCATTTTCCTTCTCTTCCTCTTCTTCCATCAGAAAGCTGACAAATCTTGAGACCATTCCCTTCTTTTTCGGTGCTTCCTCTTCTCTGCCTGTCTCACTGATATCCGGAATATAGTCGTCAATCTCATCCGGTTCCAGTGCCAGTATGCCGGAATCCGTATCTGTCTCCAGAGAAGCATCCTCATTCAGATAAGGAACCTCCTGACTCGGATCCACATTCCTCTCTGCCTCCAGGGAAGCCGCCAGCTCCATAAGATCTACCGGGGCCTCTTCCTCTTCCCTATGCTCTACCTTTCCGGCCTCCGACACAATACTGTCCAGCAGATCCTTATCCGCAAGCATATCATATTCCTGTACGGTTTCCTTTTCCTGCTTCTGAGAAGAGACTTCCTGCGCCGCTTTTGTCCCGTCTTTTTTCCTGGCGCCGCGCTTTTCCTTTTTTTCTGCCTTCGCAGCTTCTCTGGCTGCTTTCTTCTCCGCCTTCAGGCGCTTTTTCTCCAAAGCCTTTTGACTTTTGGGGTCTACAACATTCTCTCCCACTTCTGCCTCCCCAGCCCTCTCTATATCTTCCATCAGCCGGTCTGCCGGATTCTCCTCTTCCCGGAAATCATCCTGCGCATCCACTGTCTCATTCCTGTCAGACTTCCTCAACAGATCCTGTATCTCCTCAAGATCCTGATCCCCGCTGCCGCTGACCATGTCCAGAACATCCTCTTCCGCATTTCCTGCGTAGGATGGACTTCCCGCTTTCCCCTCTTCCAGAAGCCGTGCGATCTGCTCCTCCGACATATCCTCCAGATCCTCCAGATCAGGAGCATGCGCATCATTCCGGGCGGTTCCATTTAACATCTCATTCAGATAATCCTCTTGTGAAGGCATACTGTCTCCTCCGATTTCATTCTAAAACTATGTTCCAGTTTATCACAATTGTGCAAGCCAGGCAACTGCATCCTTGGAAATTCCGCAGCCCTTCCCTGACAGTTCTTTCGTCAATTGATACAAATTTTCATTCACTCTGTAAAAATATGCCTTTTGATTAAAAAAGGCTGTCTTCTCAAATGGCCACCGTATTACTGTGGGAAACCGCATCCCCACTCCCAGCTCCAGGATCAGGAGCCTGTGATTCAGTGTTCTCTGCAGCCATTTCCTATATAGATTCCATTGATCCAGATAGCCGTTTTCGTTATAACTTTCCGCATAAATGTTGTTGAGCACCAACGGTGCGCCGCATTCCGGACATATGCCCAAAGTCAACTTCTCCTTCTGCAGCCGCCCCTCTGCCAATTCCCGGAAAAACCGCGCCAGCCCTTCCGCGTCTTCCTCCGTCCTGTCCCGCAGTACCTCTCTGCACCCTGCAGAGCACTGCTTCCGCAAAATGGAACCACAGGGCATCACATTTCTCCCTGTATCGGCAATCTGACTGTTCGTAGATACGGAAACTGCAAAATGATTCTTCCCCTTGAGAACTTCCCGCAGCTTCTCCAGTGCGTTTTTGATACTGCAATCTCCTGCCCGATCCAGGCAATACTCGTTCCAGTACGGAATCAGCCAGGAAAGACCTTCCTCTTTCAGACATGCACAGCCCTGCCCGTATCCTGTCTGCTGCCTCAGCCGTTTTGTTCCGTCAAATTCCTCTCCCAATCCTACCAGGATCATATCAGACTGCTCTAATCTATCCAGAAATTCTTCTCTGTCCATTTCAATCCCTGTCATACGCCTCCTGAAAAGCTATTACAGCTCCTTCCGAAAAAAAGCTGGGATATCAGTCCCAGCTTTTCAGGCTTTCTAATTATTCAAATGTCTCTCCTCGACAAGCTGATCTATTATTTTTACCAGATTTCCGATCTCAGGCTTGGACAGCTGCGCATCTGCCCCCAGTGATTCCCCTTTCCTCCTCATCTCGTCATTGACCAGTGACGAGAACAGAACAACCGGAATCATGGCAGTGGTTTCATCCGTTTTAACCAGTTTGGTCAGCCTGTGTCCGTCCATCTCCGGCATCTCAATATCCGAGATAATGAGGCGCACATGATCACGCAATGTTCCTTTCGCCTTATAGTAGTTGATGATATCATATGCCTGCTTACCATTCTCCGTATGCGTCAGATTCTCATAGCCGGCTTTCCTGAGACAGTCAACGATCATCTTATTCAACAGCGGCGAATCCTCCGCGATCAGAATGGGCACCATGCTCCGCTCACGCTCACCCAGCTCGTTGATATCGGAGATCTTCAGCCCGGTCTCGGGATTGATATCCGTAACAATCTTCTCAAAATCCAGGATGATAATCAGCTTGCTGTCCTTCTTGACGATGCCGATGGCCACACCCTCTTCCGCGCTGGAGATGGTTACCTCCGGCTTAATGATCTCACTCCAGGATATCTTCTGGATTCCCAGTACGTTATCTACATGAAATGCGATATCCAGTTTATTAAAGTTCGTTATAATGAACAACCCCTTGGGTTCCGACTCTCCCCGTCCGAGACAATTCTTCAGGTCGATCGCTGTGATCATGTCATCCCGCGGCATAAACACGCCCTCAATGCTGGGATGCGCGTTGGGGATCGGCGTAACCTTCTCATATTTCATGATCGTCTTGATCTTCGCCACATTGATCCCATAATAATTGTCCCCCAATGTAAATTCCAGGATCTCTAACTCATTGGTTCCACTTTCCAGTAATATGCTATCCATCTCTACCCTGTCCTTTCCTGCCCGGAGCTTATCCCAAGTAGGACAGTTCCCCGCCATTTGTAAGGCAAACCGATAAAGCAATGCCCGATAGTTTTATTTTATCATACTTGAACAAAAAAGAAAACCATTATCTTAAAAACTTGGCAAAATAATTACAGCAAATAATTTCAGCAGCCCGTTTACAGGTCTCTGGCTGCTGAAATTCTATGCCGCTTTTTCAATATCAGATATTTATATCAGATATTTTCGTTGCGGATGGTCTCAATAATGTTTTTCCGATTGATCTTCCCCATGGAATAGTGCATGATCCCATAAAGCAGAAGCCCCACTGCCAGAGCTGCCCCCGCCGTCGCCGCCCAGGGAAGGCGGAAGGACGTGACAAGCCCCTCTCCCAGCGCCATGTTAAAGCACAGGGACAAAAAGATCCCCAGCGGAATCCCGACAAGCAGAGCCTTCCCTCCGTAGAACAGGTTCTCCAGCCATATCATCCGCCTGAACTCCCGCCCGGTCATTCCCACAGAGCGCAGCATGGCGAATTCCGGCGCCCGCAGTTCCATATTGGTGGTGATGGTATTGAAGATATTGGTGATGCCGATCAATGCCACCACCGTGATAAAGCCGTACAGGAAGATGGCCACCACCAGACTCATGCTCCTGGAGGAACGGTACTGCGCTTCATAATTTGTCACCGTATAATGCGACAGCTGCATCTCATTCCTGATGGCTGCCTCCATCTCGTCCGCATTTTCACATTTGACATAGACCTCCACATTGTCATACTTTATGTTGTCGTATTTCATACCATCCCGCACATGGGTGTCCATCCACGCATCGCTGACAATCAATATAATCCAGCCGGCTGTGCCTGTCATATACATGGGCTTCACCCTTGTCTGGGTAAGCACTTCCACTTCCAGCCCCTCCGCCGTTTCTATCCCCCTGATCATCTCTCCCGGACGGAAAGAAGCAATATCGCCCTCCTCTCTGTACAGCTTCCCGTCCTCCCAGTATTCCCGGGAAGCATCCGCCATAACGATGGCCTTATCCAAAGCTTCTTCCACGGATACCCCCACATTCCGGCAATAGCGGGCATAAGCCTCCTCTCCCAGGGAACGAATCATCAAAGCCGGCAGCTCTGACACATTCTCCTGATAACTTTCCGAATAGGAAATCAGGCTGTTATCCACCGGAAAACGTGCCGACCGGACCACCTCCGCCTCCTGCACGCCCTCCATCCCGGCAATCTCCAGGGCCTTCTCATAAGACTCCCACTGATTGATGCTTACTCTCAGCTGATATGGCATATCTTCATAATAATAGGTTGAAGAATACATCATAAGATCCACAAAAGTGGACATTCCGATAAACGCGGCCACACTGACCACGATGGAAATCACCGTAGTGCGGTACTTTACTCTGGCACGCCGTAAATTTTTATACGCTATTTTGCCTCCGATTCCGAAGAGCCTGCCGATAAAAGCCGGACAGCGCAGTTCCCTGGCGGCATCCTTTCCGCTGATCTTCACCGTTTCACTGGCGCGAATGGCGTTTATGGGCGATATCCTGGCCGCCCGCCTGGCCGAGCCGGAAGCGGAAAGATATACGGTTACCGCAGACAGCACCGCCCCCAGCAAAACCGCCGGGAGAGAAATCCTGAATATCAGCCGGAATCCCAGGCCTTCCTCCATAAGACCGCCCACTGCCCTCACCAGCACCGCTATGGCCGCAATTCCGCTGATAATCCCCAGCGGAACCCCTGTCAGCCCCAGCACGGCCGCCTCGTAATACACGATTTTCTTCTGCTGCCTTCTGGTGGTTCCCACGGAGGCAAGCCTGCCGTACAGTTTCATTTTCTCCGTAAGAGAAATCATGAAACTGTTATGGATACAGAATACACTGGTGACGATGATAATCAATATGGCAATCACCGACATTGCATACAGCATATTCATGGTATTGGATGTAAATATCATAAGCTCCCATCTCAGCAGCCAGTAATTCTCCACCACAAGCTTTGCCACTGTCCTCATCCGCTGCTGCTCCTCCTGGGTAAAGACTCCTCCGTTATAGTAGCGTTTATACAGTTCTTCCTCCACTCCCAGGATACCGGCGTTCACCTGCTCCCTGTTACGCAGCCCCTTTTTCGTATAGGAAGCATATACATCCACCTCTGCAGCCGCCTCCGGCTCTTCCAGAAAGGTATAGGCCGAATACCCCGGCGCAATCCGCGGCTCCACTTCCTCGTTGGGGCGCTCTATGATGCCCACCACCGTATACTGCTTTTCGGAAGACGGCACAAATCTTTCTTCCCCGACATAATAGGGAGACTCCTGTGTCAGTAAATATTCGTCCGTCATCCGCTCTCCCATCTGCAGTGTCAGCACATCTCCCACCTTGATATCCACCAACCCGTTTGTCCGGACATGTTTGCCCACCACCAGTTCCGTGCCATTCTCCGGCATCCGCCCTTCCGACAGGGTCAGTCCCAGGATGTCTTCCACACTCTCCTCCATGGCACAGAGATAGAGATAGGGTTTGTCGGGATTCTGGCTGCCTTCCAGCGGCGCATACCCCAAAGTCTCCAACAGGCCATATTTTTCTATATTGGTATTATTTTCAAAATACTTCAGATACTCATTGCCAACTCCCACGAAATGATAATGCCAGTCCCCGTTCTGCTGCTTTTCGTAGGCAATCATACTGGCCCTGAAACTCACCACGATACAGGCAACTCCTGTGATCAGCGCCGTGGCAAGTATGATTCCCACGATGGTTACCGCGGTGCGCTTGGGGTTCTCCTTCAGGGTACGGCTGCAGCATCTCTTTAATACATTTGCACTTTCCTTCATCCTTAAGCCTCCCTGCCTCTGTTGAAGACGAATCCGTCTTCTATTCCCAGGACTCTGTCCGCCTGCTTTGCCAGTTCCAGATTATGGGTGATCATGACTACCGTCTGCTTGTATTTCCGGTTGGATATCTTCAGCAGTTCCATGATCTCATTGCCTGCCCGGGTATCCAGATTTCCGGTGGGCTCGTCCGCCAGCAGAATGGCCGGCCTGGTGATCAGCGCCCTGCCTATGGCAACTCTCTGCTGCTGTCCTCCCGACAGCTCATTGGGCAGGTGGTGCAGTCTTTTCTTAAGCCCCAGCATCCCTGCCAGCTCCTGTACCAACTCCGGGTCCGGCTTATTCCCGTCCAGCTCGCAGGGCAGCGTCAGGTTCTCCTCCACGGTCAGCACCGGTATCAGATTGTAAAACTGATAGATCAGCCCAACCTGTCTCCTGCGGAAAATCGCCAGTTTATCATCGTTCATCCGATAGATATCATTGTCCTCTATCAGCACCCTGCCGGAAGTGGGCCTGTCTACGCCGCCCAGCATGTGCATCAAAGTGGATTTCCCGCTGCCGGAGCTTCCCACGATTGCCACAAATTCTCCCTGGTCCACAGAGAGGTTGGCATCGTTTACCGCGATTACCTCATTGTTTCCTTTCCCGTATTTTTTAAATAAATGCTCTGTCCTTAAAATTTCCATGTCTTTCCCGTCTCCTTTTCCTGTTCCCTTTTTCCGATGCCGCTCACCTGACGGCAAATCCGCCAGATACCAGGCCTGCTTCCTTTCCCCTTCATATTCCTGCGCATGCGGCTCACCTCTGACGGTACACGTCGGCTGCCTGCCCCTCCCGGCAGAAGGGTAAATGGCTGCGCCGATATCGCCCCGGCAGCTTCCTCCTGTAACAGCATCGTTACCTTTCACGGTTACAGTATAAGAAACGAAAATGACATTTACGTGACATTTTGAAAAAAATCCTACTTTACAAACCGCATCACAAAAACGGTTCCCTTTCCCGTTCGGGAATCCACGGAAAGATAGCCCCCCTGCTTCTCCACGATTTCCTTAGCCAGCGCCAGCCCGATTCCCATGCTGTCCTCTCTTGCCGAATTTCCGTTGTAAAAACGACGAAACAGCTTTTCCTGCTCTTCTCTCGTAATTCCCGCTCCGTAATCACGTACAGAGATCTGCGTATATACCTCATTGTCCTCAGCGGCTATTTTCACCACGCTTCCGGCCGGGCTGTGCTCTATGGCGTTCTTAATGAGATTCAGCAGCGCTTCCGCCGTCCACTTCCGGTCCCCATAAAGCAACGCCCCTTCCGGAATCTCCACGGAAAAGGAAATCTGCTTCAGCTCCGCCGCAATTTCCAGTCTGCCCAGAACTTCCTCAACGAATCTCCGAAGTTGAAACCGGACACCCTGCAGCTCCACCACTCCTGCATCCAGGCGTGAAAGCTTCATCATAACCGTAAGCAGCCAGGACATTCCGGTGATCTGATTCGTGATCTCCGTCAGAAAATGCCGTCTTGTCCGGACATCCATATCAGGATTTTCCGACAGATTATCCAACAGCACAATGGCAGATGTAAGCGGTGTCTTCAACTGATGGGAAATATTCGTCACTGAATCCGCCAGCGCCTGCTTCTGTACTAACGCCCGGTTCGTCTGTTCTTTCAGAAAAACAGTCAGCTTGTAGATCTCATTGCGCAGCCCGCTCAGTTCATCGTCCTTATTTTCCTCTATCTCCAGTCTATATCCTTTACGATTCAGAGCCTGCATATAGAACGTCAGCTTCCGGATCTGTCCCTGTCTTTTTTTCAGATATAAAAACAGGGTAATACAGAGTACAAAAAATATCAGAAGCAAACCGATATTGACACCTGTATGCAAAAAAAGCAGCTGCCTCTCCTGACTGCCAAAAGAGTCGCTGCCATATTTCCCGAAAATGCCATAATGCGCCAGAATGTCTTTTCCCTGTAGCTCATTTCCCCGGACCTCCAACAGCCTGACCAGTTCTTCCTCCTGCACTTGCGGATACGTCTCCAGCACATTTCCGAACACTGCCGCCAGAAAACCATTGTATTCCGCCAGCATATAATTGAAATATGCTGTCATACTTATATTCACCACGAAAAAGCTTCCTGCCATGACTGCCAGAATGGTAAATGCAAACTTCTTCAGCTCCCTGTTCCACACCATATATCTCTTACCTTATCTTCCTTTCCAGCCCGGCTGCATCTCTGCATCCCCAGGTGTCTGTCAGAACCTGCTGTCTCTTTTTGCCTGTCTCTGATAACTCTGGTAAAATCCCTGACCGGTCTTATGTATTCGCAAGCCTTAAGATTTATCTTTGCCACGAAGTCACTTCTGTAAATGGGAAACATGGCACCTCACGGTTCCATCCTGTATCCCATGCCGCGCACTGTTCTGATCATCCGCGCATCCGAATCGCCCAGCTTCTCCCGCAGACGCTTCATCGTCACCGACAGTGTATTGTCATTCACAAAATTACCGGATATGTCCCATATATCTGCCAATATCTCATCCCGGGTAAAAAGCCTGCCCGGATATGACATCATGCTGTACAGGATCTTGTATTCCAGCCTGGTCAGCGGTATCTCCGCGCTGCCTCGTTTTACTTTTCCGGTTTCCGCATTTAATACGATATCTCCACAGCGAAGCGTACTGTATCCTTTTCCGTTCCTCCGCAGTACCGCTCTGATCCTTGATATCAGTTCACGGTTTCGGAATGGTTTGACCACATAATCCTCCGCCCCAAGGTCCAGGCCCCGCACCACATCGGCTTCTTCCTCTCTCGCCGTCAAAAATATCACGGGAATCCGATACTTTTTCCTGACCCTGCTGCACAGCCGGAACCCGTCCCCGTCCGGAAGTCCGATATCAAGCAGCACCAGGTCGTAATCTTTCTGCTCAAGGAAATTTTCTGCCTGAGACATGCTTCTGGCTGTCTCAGGATCATATCCCTCCTGGGAAAGCAGAAATTCCACCCCCATAATGATAGCTTCATTATCTTCCACAAGCAAAATTCTCATGGTCTCCCCTCCAAAATGACCAATCTTATTCATTTCCAAAGCCTTCTACACAAAAAGAGAGTAGCTACCTACTCTCTTCAGCAAACATATTCTGCTTTTTGTCTTTCCGATAATAATTGTACCCTCAAAACCGAACACTGAATTTCAGTCTTACATATCATCCGCTTTCCATATCTCTTTCCCGGGAATCTCTCACGATTCTCTTTCCTGGTTAAGCACTCGTC
>CAJUFB010000034.1 GCA_910585805.1 uncultured Acetatifactor sp. | reverse complement strand
TATCTCTGATGATGGTTCCCTGATGTGGTACTACTTTTGGGGGTCATCTAGGGATTATTTTCCACATTAGAGGCTAAACTTTATATTTTCTAAATATCCGGCAAAAAGATTCATTATTTCTAAAGCTCATTGCTCAGCATCAAATAACTCCTGCGTTGATGACCAGCCGAATACACAAAAGTAATTTCGTATGCTTACTATCTTACCACTCTCCTAAACCACTTTTCAATACGATTCATATTTACATTTCCTGAAAATAGCCTATAATATAGGTAGAAATAATTTCAAAGGAGCACACCTCATGTATCAAATTGATTTTTCCTCACCCTCATCCATATATTTCGCAGGCATTGGCGGTGTCAGCATGAGCGCCCTTGCGGAACTGCTGGCAGACGCGGGCTTCCGGGTATCCGGTTCGGACCGCGCACGCAGCGCCCTTACCGATGCGCTGGAATCGAAAGGGATCCGGGTATTCTACGGACAGCGTGCCGAGAACCTGGCCGGTCCCATCGACTGTGTCGTCTTCACCGGCGCCATCCGCCCGGACAATCCGGAGTATATTGCCGCCCACGATCGAAATCTCCCCTGCCTGACCAGAGGCCAGCTCATGGGACAGATCATGCGCAATTACCAAATGCCCATCGGCATCAGCGGCACCCATGGCAAGACCACCACCACCTCCATGGTCAGCGAGATCCTGATCCATGCAAACCTTGACCCCACCCTGACCGTCGGCGGCATCCTGAAGGACATCGACGGCAACATACGCATCGGAAAATCCGGCTACTTTGTGGCGGAAGCCTGCGAATACACCAACAGCTTCCTGGATTTTGCCCCCAGGATAGGAATCATCCTGAACATCAGCGCCGATCATCTGGACTTTTTCAAGGATCTGGCGGACATCCGGCGCTCTTTCCGGAAATACGCCGAACTGCTGCCTGAAGACGGCTGCCTGATCATCAATGGAGAGATAGAAAATCTCTCCGAAATTACGGACGGTTTAAGCGCTCCCGTCGTCACCTTCGGCCACAGTGCAGCTTCGGATTACTATCCTGCCGATATTTGTTATGACGGCTTCGGCAATCCCTCCTTTATCCTGCATGGCCCGGAAGGCAAAGAACGCCGTTTCACCCTGCGGGTGCCCGGCGAGCACAATATATTCAATGCCATGGCTGCCATCGCGCTGGCGGACCGGCTTTCCATTGAGGACGCAGTTATCATAGAAGCGCTGAAGGCCTATAAAGGCACTGACCGCCGCTTCGAATATAAGGGAGCTGTGGGCGGCGTCACCGTCATTGACGACTATGCCCACCATCCCGAAGAAATCACGGCTACTCTGAAAGCGGCCCGCAACTACCCTCACAGGAAAATCTGGTGTGTCTTCCAGCCCCATACCTACACCAGGACAAAGACCTTCTTAAAGGAATTTGCCCAGGCACTGACTCTGGCGGACAGCGTGGTTCTGGCAGATATCTATGCCGCCAGGGAGACGGACGACTTAGGGGTCAGTTCAGAACTGCTGCAGAAGGAGATCCAGGCATCAGGAACGGAATGCCACTACTTCCCCACCTTTGACGAAATCGAAAATTTCCTACTGGAAAATTGCATAAACGGTGATATGTTGATAACCATGGGCGCGGGAGATGTAGTGAAAATCGGTGAAACACTGTTGGGAAATTAGTTATCCACAATATCCACAGGCCGGGAGCAATAAATCTTCCTGTAAGCCTGTGGATATTTTTGTCCGCCTGTACCGCGAAACCACAAGTTATTGTAACATTATCCACATTATCCACATTTTCCACATTTTTTTCCTGAATCAGGCAGTTCCAAAAGATTCGGAAATTTGACTATTTTATTTTCTTTTGCCTTGTGCTATACTTTTCCTACTGAAAAAAGCAAGTCTTTCCGAACCGCACGGTGACCTGATCATTCCCGCAGGGTCTCCGCTTCCGGACCATAACCGGGAAGTGACGGCAGATCACTTCCCAACCATTCAAATAAGATGCTGAGAGGTGTATCAAAATGGCGCATTTGACAATTTACAGAGAAACAACTCCTGATTCCACCGTTGTATCCAACCTTTTTATCGACGAATATATGAGAGACGCCAATGATGCACAGCTGAAGGTCTATTTTTACCTGCTCCGCATGATGAGCGCCAGACAGGCTACCAGTGTGTCCGATATCGCGGACAAGTTCAACCATACCGAGAAAGATGTGCTTCGCGCGCTGAAATACTGGCAGGGCCTGAATCTCCTGGATCTGGATTATGACAATGAAAAAAATCTCGTGGGAATCCATATCCATGACCTGTCCGCAGGCCAGGAGACAAGCTCCTGTCCGGATCCCGGGAGACCTTCTTCCTTTGTCCCCGCTCCGGCCGTGATACCATCCGCTTCCGTCCAGCCCGACAGAGCCATGGCAGCGCCCGCTTCTCTCCGGCCCGACAGAGCCGTGGCGGCGTCCGTTCCCCTCCAGTCTCTTTCGGCTCCGGCTGAAGCTGCGGAGAATGTTCCTTCTTATAAGAAACCGTCCTACTCCGCCGACCAGCTGAAGGCGTTTCGGGACAGGGAGGAGACCGCGCAGCTTCTGTTCATTGCGGAATCCTACATTGGCAGGCCATTAACTCCGTCTGAGATGAAGACGATCTTATATTTCATAGACATACTGCATTTTTCCGATGACCTGATCGATTATCTGATCCAGTACTGTGTGGACAGAGGCAAAAAAGATTTCAAATACATAGAAAAAGTAGCCGTAAACTGGGCGGAAGAAGGAATCAGCACCCCCTCGCAGGCCCAGAAGCAGACCTGCCGCTATGATAAAAATGTCTACACCATCATGAACGGCCTGGGCAAAAGCGGCTCCCCTACCAAAAAAGAGGTAGAATACATCAACCGCTGGCTGAAAGATTACGACTTTTCCACGGATGTCATACTGGAAGCCTGTGAGCGTACCGTCCTTGCCACGGACAAGCACCGGTTTGAGTACGCCGAGGGGATCCTGAGCAGCTGGAAGCGCCAGAATGTACACCACAGATCGGATATAACCAGAGTAGACGACGCCTACCGACAGCGTCAGAAACCTGCGCCGGCGCCCAAACCCGCAAACCGTTTCAACCAGTTCACCCAGAACAGCTATGATTTCGAAGCTCTGGAAGAAGAACTCGTAAGCAACTGAATATCAGCGGACTTTAAAACAGCATCCGTCGCGCATCGACTAATTTCAGGAGGAACAAAGTGGCACTCAGCAATTCGCAGTACAAATCCATTATCAGAGACTATGAACACACCAGGGATGTCAACCGCGCCCGCTCCGCCGCCAGACGGGAAAAGGTCTATTCGGCCATCCCGGGCTTCCGCGAACTGGCTGAATCTGTCAGCGGCCTGTCTGTAGCCAGCGCCCGGCGTATGCTGGACGGAGACGAGCATGCGCTTGAAGAGCTTCATCAGGAACTGGCCTCCATCTCGAACCGCCAGAAACAGCTGCTGAAAGAACACGGCTTTCCGCCTGATCATCTGGAGCCTCTGTACACCTGCTCCGACTGTCAGGATACAGGATATCTCACTGCTTCCGACGGTTTAAAAGAAAAATGCCATTGCTTCCGGCAGAAGGAGATCCGCCTTCTCTATGCCCAGTCCAATATACAGAACATGATCGGGCAGGAGAATTTTTCCACTCTGTCCTATGATTATTACGAAGACAGCGATCTGAAGCGCTTCGAAGCCGCCGTAAATTTAAGCCGGGATTTTATACGGACTTTTGGGGAAGACTATTGTAATCTCTTTTTTTACGGTACCGTTGGAACGGGAAAAAGCTTCCTCTCCGGCTGCATTGCCCGGGAACTGCTTCAGTCCGGCCATTCCGTGATCTATTTCAGCGCTTCCGGCCTGTTTGACACTCTGGCTCGCTATTCCTTTGACTTTAAGGCCAGAGAGGCACTGGAAGATTTTTACGAGGATTTTTACAACTGTGACCTGCTGATCATCGATGACCTGGGCACCGAGATCACCAACAGCTTCGTGACCTCACGGCTGTTTTCCTGCCTGAATGAGCGCCATTTGCGCAACAAAGCCACTCTGATCTCCACCAATTTAAGCCTGGCGGAACTTCGGGACAGATATTCGGACAGGATCTTCTCCAGAATTACCAGCAGCTTTACCCTGTGCAAGCTCACAGGTCCCGATATCCGCATCTTAAAAAAGCGAATGGCGAATTCATCCGCCTTATAAATACAGGAAATCTGACATGCCAGCAATTCACCTGATGAAAGGAAAGGACAATCCAATGGGTAACCGAGAAGAAAAAAGAAATCTGGAAACCATCCCCGCCGGCGCTCTGGGCATCATTGCGCTGGAAAGCTGCAGGCCCTTATGCGAGAAAATCGACAGCTACCTGGTAAAATGGCGAACGAAAAGAGAAAGCGAGCACAAGGAATCCCTTGCTTTCTCCGGCTATCAGCGTGATTCCTATCTCCTGCAGACAAAGATCCCCCGCTTCGGTTCCGGAGAAGGAAAGGGGATGATCCTCGAGTCTGTCCGGGGACATGACCTGTACATCCTGGTAGATGTATGCAATTATTCTCTGACCTATTCCCTGTGCGGCCATGAGAACCATATGTCTCCGGACGATCATTATCAGGATTTAAAGCGGATCATAGCCGCTGTGGGCGGAAAAGCCCGACGCATTACCGTTATCATGCCTTTCCTGTACGAGAGCCGCCAGCATAAGCGGACGAACAGGGAATCTCTTGACTGCGCCCTGGCGCTGCAGGAGCTGGTGCAGATGGGTGTGGATAATATCATCACTTTCGACGCTCATGATCCCAGAGTACAGAATGCCATCCCTCTGCATGGATTTGAAACCGTGCAGCCCGCCCATCAGTTCGTCAAAGGACTGCTGCGCAACGTACAGGACCTGAAACTGGATTCCGACCACATGATGGTGATCAGCCCTGACGAAGGCGGCATGACCCGGGCCATCTATATTGCCAATGTATTAGGTCTGGACATGGGTATGTTCTACAAAAGGCGCGACTACACCAAAATAGTAAACGGCCGAAATCCCATCATTGCCCATGAGTTTCTGGGAACCAGCGTGGAAGGCAAGGATATGATCATCATTGACGATATGATCTCTTCCGGAGACAGCATGCTGGAGGTAGCAGCCGCGCTGAAAGGGCGCAGGGCACGCAAGATCTTTATCTTTGCCACTTTCGGTCTGTTCACTGCCGGGCTGGCAAAGTTTGACGAAGCCTATGAAAAGGGACTGATCGACCGGGTGCTCACCACCAATCTGGTCTATCAGACACCGGAGCTGCTGCACAGAGAATGGTATGTCAACTGCGACATGAGCAAATACATCGCCTATATCATTGATACCCTGAACCATGACTCGTCCATCAGCGACTTGCTGAATCCCAGTGAAAGGATTCAGAATGTGGTGGCAAAATACCGGAATCGTCTCTTATAAACCACACAGAATCCGGCATGGCCGGACCAACGGAGGTGGACAGATGAAAAGTTGGAACAGACGCCAGAAAAATATCCTGTTCCTGGGGCTTGTGCTACTGGTATTTTTATCCATGCCCTTATATATGAATTATCTGCCTGCGCCAGAGCGGCTGGGAATCTTTTTTCTGGAGACAGACGGTATCCGTGGGCCTTTCTTACGGCTGCCGCTGTTTCTTCACAAAATGGGGCTGGGAATACAGGCATGCTGCAAAATATCCGTATTCTGTATTAATCTGGCCTGCCTTGCCGTCTCCTTTTTTTGCTTTTCGGAAGTGTCGGGAAACTGTTATGCCGGATTCGCCGGAAGCTTCTGCTACTGCTTTTCCGTGTATTACATCTATATCAATATGGTGAGAGGCTCTCTGGGTGAAATGACCGCCTTTGCTTTCCTGCCCCTTTACGGGCTTGGTCTCTGGCGGCTCTATACATGGCCTCCCCAGGAGAAGGGCTACTGGAAGAGCGGTATTCCTCTCGGCATCGGTCTCCTGGGCATCTGGCTCTCCTGTATCCCTGTGGCGTTTATTTTCAGCGGCTTTACCCTCCTGACCGCGCTCCTTCTGGCTCCCAGAACCTTTCGCAGGAGGACTTTCGCCGTCCTTGCCCTGTCTGTCTGCGCAGTGATGGTGCTGACGGCCGGTCTCACCATTCCCTATACTGAAAAAATGCTGTCAGGAAATTTCTACGCGGATACCGCCGCAGGAAACAGCTTTGCGGCCAGAGCGCTGCTTCCGTCACAGCTGCTCCTGCCCTTCCAGGGAAACAGCAATTATGATCATGAACCTCAGGATCATAGCGGACATATCGGACTGGGACTTCCCTTTCTGATCTTCATTATGCTGTGGACTGCCCGGGAATTCCTGGAAAAAAAGAAAAGCGGCAGCTCTGTGCGGCGACAGATCCGCTTTCTTACCGGGCTATGCGCATTTTCCGCTTTTTTATGCACCACTGCCTTTCCCTGGAGGCTGCTTGCTCAGAGCGGCTGGCCCTTCAGAATACTGACAGAACATATCGGATATCCATGGCGTTTCCTGGCGCCGGCTGTCTTATCCGGCAGCATGGCCGTGGCTCTGTACGGAGAACAAATATGGAAAACCGGGAAAAAGGCCATGGCATTCTTTCTGTTGGGCGTAACGGTCTGCAATGTTTTGTCAGGCATCTATCTCATGGACTCCCTGCTGTACACCACGGAGCCCAATCCTTCCTATGAAGCGGAGCCCCGCTGTCAGGAAGCAGAATTTATCTTCTACATCAGCGAGTAAGGAAGTGTCTACAGGGAGGCGTAACGAAAATGACACCGAAAGAAATCCTGAAAAACAAAAAGGTTCGTATCCTGCTGGCTGCAGAGCTGCTTTGCCTTTTGGCTGTTCTCCTGTCTTTTTTCCGGCCGCTGCCCGTGCTCTCACCGCAGATAGGCGAACCCTTTCACCTTGACGCGGGGACTTACATCTTAAGGCTCTCCTATACCGCCTCCCTGGAGGAAAACAGCTTTGCCCTGGAGGATGCCGGGTCCGGCGCCCGTACTATCCTGTTCGGCGGCGCGGTGCTCAGTACCGGAGATAATACCGAAGACTGCGAACTCTGGGTATTAAGGGATACCGACACTGCCGTCGCCACGCTTGCCGCAGGCGAAGACGCGGATTTCACGCTCCATGAATTCCGCATTACCGGCAGCCATGCTGACAGCCGTATCCTTCTGTTTCTGCTGCTGGCCGTGTCAGGCGCCGTAAACCTGGCTGTCCTGGTGTGGCTGTATGACCGGAAACAACCCATTCCTGTGGAGAAAAAGTGCGTCTGGGCCATTCTGTTCCTTGCCTGGCTGTTCTCCTGCCTTCCCTGCATGGCGGATTACAACCTGTGGGGCGATGACTGGGGCTTCCATCTTCTCAGAGTAGAGGGGCTGATCAGCGGACTTCAGGACGGGCAGTTTCCGGTACGGATCCAGGGAAACTGGCTGCGGGGCTATGGTTATGCCGTGTCTGTTTTTTACAGCGATCTGTTCCTTGTCATTCCCATGCTCCTGCGCCTGATCGGATTTCCGGTGGTTACATCCTGGAATCTGTTTCTGGCTGTCATCAACGGAGCCACCCTTCTGATCTCCTGGCAGTGCTTCCGGAGATGTTTCCGCAATGAGACCGCCGGCGCGGCAGCGGCAGTGCTGTATACCCTGAGCGCTTACCGCCTGTACAATCTCTATTCCAGAGCCGCCATGGGAGAGGTGATCGCCATGGCCTTTCTGCCTTTGATCTTCTACGGATTTTACCGAATCTTTACGGAGGACTGTACGGGATCGGACTATGCCGGTCTCTGGCGGATCCCTGCATTGGGATTGACCGGTGTAATACAATCCCATGTGATCACCTGTGAAATGCTGGCTGTCTGCATTGTGATCCTGTGCCTTGTGCTGATCCGAAAAGTACTGCAAAAGCAGCGTTTTCTGGAACTGTGCAAGGCCGCGGCTATGACATTGCTCCTGAACCTGTGGTATCTGCTCCCCTTTGCGGATTATATGCTGACGGGAAAATTCAACGTGGGCCATGCCGAGACCATGACCATCAAATCCGCCCACGACTGGGCGGTCTGGCCCACCCATGCCCTGTTTCTGTTCTACGGCGGCGGCACCCGGGGCAATATCAGCGTGGGCATGAACTGGACCGGAACCTACTCCATCGGAACCGCTTTGCTTGCGGCATGCCTGATCTGGGCATACCTGGAATTTACGGGAGATATGGGGAAAAGCCGTTTCCGGTGGAAATATCCGGGAAGGCTGATGTTTGGTTTCACCGTTTTCTTCCTGGTGATCATCACCCGTTATTTCCCCTGGGACAGGCTTCAGGCCATGGGCGGAATCGTGGAGACTCTGGTCTTAAGCCTGCAGTTTCCGTACCGGTTCCTGTCGCTGGCATGTCTGACAGCCACCGTGCTGGCCGGCCTTATCCTGATGTACGCAAAAGAAAATATCCCTTCCCATTTCCGTCTCCTTACAGTGCTTTTTCTGGGAACCGCCCTGTTTTTCAGTTCCTACCAGCTGAACCAGCTGATGGTCACTCACGGCTTTGCAAGAGTATATAACAAGCAGTCCATGGGAAGCATCTATGTAAGCAACGGAGAATACCTGCCCTATGAAGCGGATATCTCGCTGATGCAGCCGGATGTGGTGACTACGGATGAAAATACACAGGTGGAATCCTACGAAAAAGGCCAATACACCCTGCGGACCACAGTCAGGGTAACCAATGGGGGAAAAGACGGCTATGTGGAGCTACCGCTCCTCTACTATAAGGGCTATGACGCAAAGGTGACGGAAACCGGCAGGCACCTGCCTGTAACGGAAGGAAGCAACAGCGCAGTGCGCGTGGAAATACCTGAAGGACTATCCGGAACGATACAGGTATGGTTTCATGAGCCATGGTACTGGCGGGCTGCGGAACTGATCAGCGCCCTGGCCGTTCTGTGCATGGCATCCAGGCGGATTTGTCCGGGAAGGCATCTCGTTCAGAAGCAAAACAGGAATCAGGGAGGAAGCTTATGAAATGTCCCAGGTCCAAAAGATTTTTCCATATCTGTATTTTCATGGAGCTGATCCTGCTGCTGGTATGTACGGCAATCGCTCTCGTCCGTGAAAATAAAGTATACACCTTCCGTTCAACGGATTTTGTCAGAGAAGACGAATATATAAACAGCGCTCCCATAGAACTGCCCGCAGGCGTCTACCGTGTAGCTCTGGAATATACCTGCCAGGGCACCATGCGGCATTTCTGCACGGTGGAGAGCCCCGATGACCCGGATGGACTCTTGTGCAGCGGCGAACATCTCAGTGACGCGCAGGAGAGCACGGATCTTGACCTTTGGGTAAAGGGCGGCGGTACGACTGTAGTAGTGCGGATCCTGTGCGGAGAAGGCCCGCTTTCCGTCCGGGGACTTTCCATCTATCAGACAAGCCGGGATATGAGCAGAGCGATCTGCCTGCTTCTGGCTGTGTTTCTGTTGGCGGACGGCTTTTACCTGTACCGGCTGCGGGAACGGGAAGACGGTGAGAAACACTGGCACCTTCCCCAGGGAGCTTTGCCGGAAAATCGGAAAGGGGAAGACGGTGAGAAGCGGTTGGTCTTCTGGGGGCTGTGCGCGATTATTGCCTGCAGCAGCATACCGCTTTTTGTTCACTCCATCTATCCCGGCTCGGATATTACCTATCATCTGCTTCGCATCGGCAATATCAAAGACGGGCTTCTGGACGGCCAGTTCCCGGTGCGCATCGATCCGTCCTGGTTATACGGACATGGTTACGCCTCTTCCGTGTGCTATGGGGATATTTTTCTATATTTTCCCGCGGTTCTCCGGATCCTGGGCTTTACCCTGCAGGAAAGCTATGTCTGTTTTCTTTTCCTGCTCAATTCAGCCACCTGCCTGATCTCCTATTACAGCTTCAGGCGCATATTTCAGGACGAAAAGGTGGGGCTGCTGTGCTGCGCGGCCTATACGCTGTCCGTCTACAGATTGTTTAAGATGTACAGCTGGGGTGCCCTTGGCGAGGCCCAGAGCATCGTATTCCTGCCCCTGATCTTCTGCGCGGTATACCATATTTTTACCGGAAATCCCAAAACCAGGGCCTATAGGCGCCTGTGGATCCCGCTGGGATTGGGTTTCGCCGGTATCATTCAATGCCATATACTCACCGTGGAACTCTGTGTCCTCTTCCTGGCAGCCGCGTGTCTGGTATTGTGGAAACGTCTGCGCCGCCCGGAAACGCTTCTCGTGTTTGTAAAAGGCGTGCTGTGGACCACCGTTCTCAGCGCCTGGTTTGTGATCCCTTTCCTGGACTATTATCTCAACGTGGATATGGTGATCCACCATGTCTCCGCACGCACCATCCAGGAAGCGGGCCTGTATCCTGCCAATCTTTTGTTTGCCTTTTTTCTGAGAGGCTCCTCAAGAGATTTTATGACATCCGGGATGCGGGATATGGAGGGCCTGGGAATCGGCCTGCCGCTGAGCGCTGCTGCCATGTGCCTTCTGTTTCTCTGGTTCTTCGGATATATGAAACAAAGATCAGGACTGATCTCCGGCGCAAAGCTGGCAGTGATCTTTGCAGTTATTTCCATGCTTATGAGCCTTTCCTGTTTTCCCTGGACCCGGATCCAGTTCTTAAACGGAATTACGGAAAAACTGGTGTCAAGCATTCAGTACCCCAACCGCTTTCTGATGATCGGCACTGTACTGCTCACCTTCATTCTGGGTGTGTCCGCCGTGGTTGTGAAAGATGCATTTGGAGACAAAGCGTGGTCGGGAACCATGGCTGCATTTGGATTTCTGATCCTGGCGACTGCGTTTTTCTATGAGAGCAGCATCGTCCGGGATGGAGGTGCCCTGGTTCTATATGACGAAAAGGGATTGGGAACCGGATATCTGTCCGGCGCGGAATACCTGCGCTACGGGATCGATCAGTCGGAGCTGAGCTTTCACGCTCCCCTGCCGGGAGATGGCATCGAGCTCCTGGAATATGAGAAGACAGGACTGGATGTGTGCCTCAATCTGAAAAACAGGGGAAGCGACAGTTATGTAGATGTGCCTTTGCAGCACTATAAAGGATATACTGCCCTGTCCGCCGGAGGAGAAGAACTGGAGCTGGAGGACGGAACCCATTTCGATATCAGGGTTCTCATACCGGCCGGTTTTGAAGGAGAACTGACAGTCCGCTTTCAGCCGCCCTGGTACTGGCGTATGGGAGAGCTGATCTCCCTGCTGTCTCTGTCAGGGATAACCGTCTTATCCCTGCTCAGGAAATGCCCGGGCATACGTTTTCCCATTATGCATGAAGGGACGACAGACAGATAAGTATACTTCGGTGCGCAGTATAAATTTCTGACGGTGCACCATATGACCTGGCAAGCGGAAAACTGCATCCGGATAACCAGATGCAGTTTCATAAGGAAGTATTACGAAATCACTTTTGAGTATTCAGCCGATCATCGGCGAGGGATTCCGCTCCCGGCTCTGCTCTTAGTCGGCCATTTCCTCCTGCCGCCCCGCCTCATACACCACATGCCCGTCAATGATGGTATAAAGCGTCCTGGTAAAGACCTCCATCGGATTCCCGGTGAAGATTGCGATGTCTGCATCCTTCCCCACCTCCAGGCTGCCCACCCGGTCCGCCACCCCACAGATCATGGCCGGATGCAATGTGATGGCTTTGTATCCCTCCTCCATAGAAAGTCCGTACTTTACCGCCAGTCCGGCGCACAGGGGCAGCGACTGGATCAGGGATACCGGATGGTCCGTGGTAATGGCGGTCATGACTCCCACCTGATTCAGCACGCCCACCGTTTTGAATGCCATATTCTGTACCTCGATCTTATTTCTGCTGGCAAGATCCGGGCCCACTATGGCAGGAAATCCCTCCTGCGCCAGCTCCTTTGCTATCATATGCCCCTCAGAGCAATGATCCAGGGTCATCTTCAGATGAAATTCCTTTGCGATCCGGATGGCAGTAAAGATATCGTCCACCCGGTGCACATGAGCCTTCAGGGGAATCTCCCTGCGAAGTACCGGAAGCCAGCATTCCATCCGAAAGTCTTCCTCGAAAGTATCTCCGTTATCAGCAGCTTTTTTCTTCTGCTCCGCGTATCTGACCGCTTTTGTCAGTTCCTCTCTCAGCATTGCGGCAATTGCCATCCGGGTGGAAGGGCTTTTACTCTGTCCGGAATAATTGACCTTGGGATTTTCACCAAAAGCTGCCTTCATGGCTGCCGGGGCCCTGACAATCAGATCGTCTACCCTCCTTCCCCTGGTTTTCAGAAAGGCAAACTGCCCGCCCACCACATTTGAACTGCCGGGACCGATCATCGCGGAAGTGATCCCCGCCCGAACCGCATCATCAAAGGCCGCATCCATGGTATTGATGGCATCCACTGCCCGCAGATAAGGGGTGACCGGGTCCACAGTCTCGTTGCAGTCGTCTCCTTCCATGCCCTTTTTCTCTTCCGTGATTCCCATATGGCAATGAGCTTCTATGATACCCGGCATGATCAGACCGTCCCGTACCTCTATCACCCGTTCCCGGGGCGCGGGATGAAATGATATCTTCTCCCGCCTCCCGATTTCCGCTATTTTCCCGTCGGTAATGCGGATGCAGCCGTCCCGGATATCTTCACCTGCCATTGTTTTAATGTGTCCGCCGACAATATACATGTCATCCCACTCCTGATTTTCATTTTTACGTATCTATTTTATCCGTTTTACAAATATATTTTATCTTTTTTACATACCTTTCTGAAAAGCATCTCCATGGACTTTTCCGCGTGGCATCCTCATGGCAGAGCTGCCATTCCCGCCATTCATCCGGCATATCCCAGATCCGGACAAGCCGGAACCAGGGGGACCTGTCCGGAAATGACATTTGTCCCCAAAATATAGTTGTGATTTCCGACATACCGAAGTACATATTGAGGAAATGCGGTTATTTCCCCACAGCCCCATTGCCAGATGCCTGAAGCAGCACAATACATGGAGATGACCGGAATTTTCAGCGGAACAGCATCTCCGGATCCACAGGCGTTCCGTTTGCCGTCAGCTTCAAATACAGATTGCTTCCTTCCACACTGAAGTATTTTGTAGGCTCCGCAACGGACGCAATGGCATCGCCCGGTTTCACATGAGAATTCAGCGTCACATTGATATCGTAAAGCTGTCCATAAGTGATCTGATAACCGTCACCTATATCCATTGTGACTGCGTGGCCGATTTCCTCATCCTGAAAAATATCGATCACCACACCTTCCGCGCAGGCTGTCACTGCGCTGCCTTCCTCGGCGGCTATCATGATCGCCGGATTGTATTTGAACTGGTCAAGAGTGGAAAAATACACACTGCTGTCCATGCTGAAGGGAATCAGCACCTCTCCGCTCACAGGACGCAGCAGACCGTCGCTTTCCGCAAAATGCATGGTTTCCGCAACCACATCGCTGCCGGCAGTATTCTCCGCGTCTGTGCTCCGGGCCTCCCCATTCTCCTGGTTTTCTGCCGGAGGATCCGTCTCGCCCGCATCATCTGCCTCTGTCGACTGGCCGCTTTCCCCTGCTGCCTTATCTCTGGCCGCAAGATCCGTTTCCTCTGCTGTACTGCCAGAGATGCCGGATGCGCCTGCTGTCTCAGCGTCATCTGTCGTCAGACCATCCTCACCGGCTCCCGGTGTATCTCCCGCTATCCGCGTTCCCTCCTCCGAGGAAAGAATTCCCTCTCCGGCAGGCGTATCCTCCAGCAGTCCGTCTGTCAGCCCGGGAATGGTAACCAGCCCCGATCCGGCTTCCATCGGCAGATAATCCAGATCATCATCCGAATTGACGATCTGCTGATCAACGGATTCTGTCAGACCGTTATCCGTCTGCTCCTTCCTGGCAATCTCCTGAGCCTTATCCTGCACATTCTCCTCCAAGGCAGAGAAATCCAGCGTATAGCCCTCGTCCTGTTCTTCCGTTTTGTTTGATTTCATGTAAATGCCTGTCATGGTCAGCGCTGACAACACAAACGCGGACGATGCGATCATGATGATACGTTCTTTTTTTACATTATTCCTTCTGTTTCTTCTCATAGCTGCTTACCCTTCCTTTATAAGATTGCGCATTTTCTGATTTTGAATACAAATCAAACTTTGCCGATATCTGTCATGGATATTACAAAATTTTCTTTGTATTGTCTGCTATCAGTTTGTCCCGTTGGAAAAAATTTATGCAAATATTCACAGAAAGTAGCGGGGCAAGGCAGAGGAAAAAGAAACAGAAAAAAGAGCTGTCAGGAAATGCCTTTCCCAACAGCCCTTACACGAAACTGTCATCAACTATATACCTGCAGAAAATAACTGCTGCCATTTCCTCCTGAGCACAGGATCCGCGATGCGGTTCCCTGAAGCTGTTATTTGCTGACAATTCCTTACGCCTGCGCAGAATATTTCGCAACATCGACATGCTGTACCGTTCCTGCGCTTCCATTCTCATACAGAAAGATACCCGTGCTGCGGACAGCGCCCTTCGTCTGTCCTTCCGCTCCCTGCATGGTAAAATCCGTACTCACATTCTTCAGGCAGATGGCTCCCACACCTTTCTCAGAAAGCCTGTAAAGCACATCCCTGCCGTTTTCATCCTTACACCAGATTTTCAGCTTATCCCAGACGGCATCATTTTCATCGATCCATCCGTTGCCGTCCTCATCATATTTCGCCAGATCCGCAAATCCGTTGCCGCTGGCGGTGCCGAACAGCTCGCTTCCGTCATTGATGACCCCGTCGCCGTTTTTATCCAGGGCAAGATAACCGCTTCCGGCTCCCAACTGTGATATCTCATCCGTCTCCCCGTCGGCGTCAATGTCAAAATAAAATGTCTGGTCAGAAAGCTCGGTCATATCCGTGTCAAGATTGATGACCAGCGGATCACACATGGTAAAGACCCTCAGATCCTGACTCTGCTCGTAATACTGCTGGAACTGACGGCTCATGCCCACATTGACGTTAAAGCCGATCTCACGTCCGTCAGCAGTGCATACCTTGCCCACCGTGGAAAAGGCCGTGTTCTCAGCCTCCGTCCGGATCACTGCCTGGCTGTAATTCAGCACTCTGAGCCTGGCTGTTGTATCTCCGCTTCCTGCCAGTCCGTTCTGATAATACAGACCGAAGCTGCCGCTGCTCTGCCCGGTATGCTGCGTTTGAGTATGCTGCGTCTGAACAGCCTGGGTATCCCTGGTCTGAATCCCGTTCTGCTGCATCCACTGGTTCAGCCGGTTCCTTCTCTCCGAAAACAGCAGATTAAAAATATAACTTATGGTGGTATGCCGGATCGCCGCATAGGTCTGGCTTGCCGAGCTTCTGACTGTCACATTGGAGCCCGATGCCTGCAGACGGCTCTGCCAGTCCTGGAGGGATGCCGCGGACTGCTGTACCATCTCTTCCCCGGTTCCGGAATCCGGTGTGTTTTCTTTCGTTTCTGTGTCTCCTGCATTCTCCGCGTCTCCGCCCACTGCCGCATTCAGAGAATTGCCGCTCCCTGACAATCCCTGTCTGTAATCCATTATGGTAAATTTCCTGATAGTTGTAGTCGTCGCCCGATAGCTTCTGGCAGACTCCATTCCCACCGTACTGGAATCGATTTTCACTCCTCTTACTCTCCCTTATGTTCACCCATCCCACAGGACCCGGGAACCTGCGCAGAATAACCTGCGCTTCTTCCCCGCCCCCACATCTTCCATGACGCAGGCAGCCTGTCCCCCGGGACTTTTTATGGGTTCCATCCTGTCCCCCGCAAACGCCAGCCGTACCTCCTGTACCGGTTCGCGCCACACCGCAATGCGGTATAAAAAAATGGCATTCAGCAGGAAAGTCCGTTTCCTGCACAAATACCATCCGTGGTGTCCATATATGCTCTGTACTCGGCAGCAGTCGGCCTAACTGCTGTCCTGTACTCATTATATCGACATAAAAAATTTTAAATTTAGCGAGTATATATATTTTGTGATGAAATCTTGATCTGCCGCTGTTTCTATGCTTTAAAAGGCGTCACTTTATTCCCTGCCGCCTGGCGTGCCGCCTGATTTGCCTGGGCAACCTTTGCGGACATCATCCCGGCCAGCATCTCTCTGGGTACCACGATATTCGCCCCGAAAGGATTCACCACGATCCCAAGCGCAGGACAAATGTTCCCCTTTGCATCTCTGCGAAGCACGATCCCTGCATAATCCTCAATCTTCAATGCAAAATACGGCAATTTCTGCTCCGGATTCTTCTCCTGCCATTTCTCATACTCCGCCATATCCGTAAATGCCATAAAAAACCGCATTCCCTCTGCGCCTGTCAGCATGGGAAACTGCACCTTGCTGCCGGGAGCAATGACCAGTTCCCCATCCTCTCCCTCTGTGGGCGCCGGGTCTACAATCGCCGGTGAAAGAAAGCTTGCCTTCCCCAATTCCCCTATAAACATGTTGCGATGTTCCGGTGTGTCTTCCGCTTTCATCAGCTCAATGGCCCCCATCAGCATGGGGTTCGATACCGATTTATTAAATTCCATGATTTTCCTCCTGTGATAGTTCCGCATATGGCATATGCTGTTTTTCTTCCCCGTATGTCCTGCCCCGTCCGGCCAGACATGGACAGAACAAATTTTCATCTCATGTACAGTGCCGGCAATCCTTCTGACATAAGACCGGCGACACCGCTTTTTTATTATAACCAGAAAACGCCGCTTGTGCAACTAAAACTTCTGTCTTTCTGTAAACACTTTTCTGAAACATTACAGTTCGCGGCTTCGCCGTTCACAGCAACATGATGCGCACAAAATGAGCAAAGTACGCTCATTCTGGCGCATGCTGTCTCGGGATTTTCGTGCAAAGTACGCACGAAAACGCCTCGCGGCAACACTGAGTGACAGCTCCTGTCCTTCTGACGCGGAGCACGAAAAAAAGCTGATAAATATGCGTTCTGCCATACCTTACACAGACCTTTATCCCATGCGGTTATAATTGATGAGACAGCCCTTCAGGATAATCTGCCTCTCCTCGTCGGTCAGCTCGCCCAGGCGCAGTTCAAAGGCCTGCAGCCCATCCTTTTCCACCACATAAGCCGTAATTACATCCGTCTTCTCCTCCACAGCCTTCTGTATGCCGGGAATGAAAATGTAATCCAGATTCTTAAACGGCAGCCTGCCCTCTTCGATCAGGAAGGGCAGCATCCCCCAGTTGATCAGGTTGGAGCGGTAACGCTTTGTCGCATATTCATTTGCGACATTTGCCCATCCGCCGAGCACCTTCTGGCAGGAGGCCGCCTGTTCGCGGGCAGATCCGTCGCCGGGCTTCACGGCGAAAATAGTGGAACCGAATCCGGTATTGGAATGGTTGGCCTCAGGGTATTCCTGTTTGATGACACCCATCAGCTCCTTCAGCACGGGAAGTACCTGACAGGGGTGTTCCCCGGCCATACGCGCCTTCTCTGCTTTCTGTATTTCCTTCGCCCTTGCCACATAGTTGGGGTCCTTGCGGCTTAAGGTGAACTCCGCCAGCCCCAGCGGATTGGAGCGGTAGGAAGATGTCTCGCCGGAAGGAATCAGCTCGTCGGTAGTGGTAACAGGGTCATGAATCTCGCTGACTACCTGGAGGAGCAGGTTCTCCGGCAATGCACCCATCTCCGGCCAGTCCCTGATATTGGGCCCAAGCTGAATCTCCACATCCGGGTCAGCTACGCCCCTGGAGTCAAAGATACGGTTTGCATAAATTTTGCTGTCAAAATGATACTTATATTTTCCGATCTCCCCGTCGAAATCCGTGGCCGGTGTCAGTGCACCCTGGCTGGCTGCCGTAGCCGCAATGGAACGGGCATCCATCAGCGCAACAGAAGAAATCTGACCGTTCTGAAGCTTGCTGCCCTCACGGTTGGGGAAGTTCCTGGTTGAGTGGCGGATGCTGAAAGCATTGTTTGCCGGGGTATCGCCCGCACCGAAGCAGGGGCCGCAGAAGGCTGTCTTCATGACAGCGCCTGTCTCCATGATGGCAGCCGCACAGCCGTTTCTCACCAGTTCCATGTATACTGGCATGGAAGCCGGATACACGCTTAACGTAAAACCGTCAAATCCGATGGACGCTCCTTTCAAAATGTCCGCCGCGGCACAGATATTTTCAAAGCCGCCGCCTGCACAGCCCGCAATGATTCCCTGGTCTACCATAAATTTTCCGTTTCTAACCTTGTCCTTCAAACGGAATTCCACTGCTCCGTCCAGGCTGACTTCCGCACGCTTCTCGGTCTCATCCAGAATATCCATCAGATTGGCGTTCAGTTCTTCGATGGTATATGTATTGCTGGGATGGAATGGCATGGCGATCATGGGACGCACCTTGGACAGATCCACCGTGATCATGCCGTCATAGTATGCCACTTCACCGGGCGCAAGTTCTTTATAATCTGCCTTACGTCCGTGAATCTCATAAAACTCCTCAATCTCCTTATCCGTCTCCCAAATTGACGACAGACATGTAGTCTCAGTAGTCATCACATCAATGCCGATCCGGAAATCAGCGCTCAAAGAAGCCACGCCGGGACCTACAAATTCCATCACCTTATTTTTCACATAGCCGTTCCGGAACACGGCGCCGATGATCGCCAGCGCCACGTCCTGAGGACCCACGCCCTTCACCGGTGCGCCTGTGAGGTATACGCCCACCACCTGGGGCCTGTTGATATCATAAGTCTGGTTCAGCAGCTGCTTTACAAGCTCCGGCCCGCCCTCGCCCACTGCCATGGTGCCCAGCGCGCCGTAGCGGGTATGGGAATCGGAGCCCAGGATCATCAGCCCGCCGCCTGCCAGCATTTCCCTGGCATACTGATGGATTACCGCCTGATGCGGAGGCACATAGACTCCGCCATATTTCTTGGCGCAGGAAAGTCCGAACATGTGATCGTCCTCATTGATGGTGCCGCCCACCGCGCACAGAGAATTGTGGCAGTTGGTGAGCACGTAGGGCATGGGGAACTTCTGCAACCCGGATGCCCTTGCCGTCTGTATGATCCCTACGAAAGTGATGTCGTGGCTGGTCAGCTTGTCAAATCTGATTTTCAGCTTCTCCATATTGCCGGAGGTATTGTGGCTCTCCAGTATTCCGTAACAAATTGTCTGCTTTGACGCTTCTTCTTTCGTGACCTCTTTTCCTGTTTTACTCAAAATGGCCTGTTGCGCTTCCGGTGTGTCGGCTATGATTTCTCTGCCGTTTACCAGATATGCGCCGTTTTGCATGAACTCTACCATATACTAAATTCCTTTCTTATTTCGTTCTTTTTTCATTTTGCCCGATAAGCCGATAGCTGCCGCCGCATATTATCCCATTATTCAAAAACATATTCATAACAGCAATCTTCTTTCGCGGTGCCTTGTATTATGCGCGTTTCTCCACTATTGGCAAATCCATTCATCTCATAGAACTTTCTGGCTCCCGCATTATCTTTTATAACCCATAATATTATTTTCCGATAACCTTTTTCCTTAATTTGCTGAATCATATGTTTCATCAGAAGAGTTCCTATTCCCTGTCCCACAAAAAAAGGTTCCACATAGAAGTCCGTAATCTCCATGATCCGGCTTTCTTTGGGCCGTCCGTTTATTACGCCCTTCACAATTCCATCATCATACAGCAGCATTCCCTCTAAAACGTTCAGATTACTTTTATACTCTTCATACAAATCGACAACCTGCAGTTTATGAAATGACCCATAATCATCTTCAAATATATGCCTGTATGCAACTCTTTTCCCAAATACAATAATCTCAGCTATCCGGGAAAGATCCTCTATATCGGCTTTCCTAATCATTTATAGCTCCTCAATCGCATCCATATACTCGTGAGCGCATCCTTTCCCGTTCCTTTGTTCTGCCATCACTCCGTCCCCATAATACCTTATCGGAATCAATCCCTTCGCTTCCGATAAAAGGTGTGCCCTTTGCGCCGCATTCGATTATAGGAAGCTTTATTTGCTTCCTGTAATATGAATCAATATTGCGTCTCCCTGAAATCCGGCGCCGCCCACTAACTGCAGCACATCCTTCTCTCCTTCAATGGCATCTCTGTCATAAAAGTGTACATGTCCGGCAAGGACCAGTTCCACAGGGCTGCCCTCCGCTGTGGTCAGTGCCATGAACCGCTCCGAATCCTCGTTGGGATAAATCCCTCCGTAATTACCGGCGCCGATTACCACAGGGCTATCCCAGGCTTCTTTCGCCTTTGTCAGCACAGACTGGGTGATAAAAGGCACATGTGCCATCACAATTACAGGGCGGAGAGCCGCCCCGCGGTTCTCTTCCAGGACTTTCTCATACTCCGGCAGAGCCGCGCTGTCTACCTGACCAGAACTGTCATCTATGCCCACCACTGTAAATTCGCCGAAATCAAGTTTCTGTATCGCCGTATTTCCATTCATAAAGGGCTCCAGAAGCGGCAGATAAGTTTCCCGCCCCGTGTCTGTCATATATTCCCACGGATATGTCCAGTCATGGTTGCCATTGACATAAAGATATGGCATATCCAACTGCGCAAGCTGCTCCTTCAGCCATTGCAGATTCGCCCCGGAAGGCGTGTCGATAATATCTCCGCCCAGCAATACCGCGTCCACTTTGGTTTCATTGGCATATCGGATCCATTCCGGAAACTGTTCCGCGGAAAAAACGCCCTCCTCATTTACAAACCTAGGGTACCTGGCAGCTTCGTTCTCCACTGCCGCTTCCGATGCATTTTCATCCTGGATGATGACATGGGTATCCGTCAGGAAGAGCAGACTGTATTCTCCTTCCACTCCCGGCAGCCGAACCGTCTCCTCTGTAATATGCTTCTCCCAGTTTCTGTCACCGGTATCTGCACCATTTCCGGTACCGGCCTCCGCCACACTGCCGTCCCCCACACCAGATTCCGCCACACTGCCGTCCCCCACACCGAATTCCGCCATGCTGCCATCTTCTTCCAAAGCGCTATCCCTGGCTGCGGTTTCCCCGCAGCCGGCCATTCCAACCGCCAAAACGGTAATTATGGCAAAGGCGTGCCATAATGCACGCCCTCGCACAGATTTCTCCTTTATTAAATCCATCACTTTCTCCATGGCGCAGAGACATTTTCTCCGCCGCACACAGTACTCTGCAATTTCCTTCGCCTGAAATCTCCGAGGAAACCGCTCTGCCAACTATCAGGCTCTTTTGGCGCTGCTTTCTATTTCCTTACAGAGTCACTTTATCCAGATGCCAGATCTCATCCACATATTCCTGAATGGTTCTGTCGGAAGTAAACTTGCCGGAGCAGGCCACGTTCAGGATGGCGCTCTTTGCCCAGCCTGCAGTATCTCTGTAAGCCTCTTCCACCTTCTTCTGCGCTTCCGCATAGGCCTTGAAATCCTTCAGGATGAAGTACATATCCGCCTTGGAAGTGGACTTGGTGTTCAGCAGTGAATTGTACAGCGGAAGGAACAGCTCCTTATCCTTGGAATAGGTGCCGTCGATCAGCTGGGCCACTACCTTATGGATGTCCCCGTCGGCATTGAATATCTGCATGGGATCATAACCGCCGTTATTCTCAAAGTGAATGACCTCATTGGAAGAAAGCCCGAATATAAATGCATTCTCCCTTCCCACCTCTTCCACGATCTCCACATTGGCGCCGTCCATGGTGCCTAAAGTCAGCGCACCGTTTAACATGAACTTCATGTTGCCCGTACCGGAAGCCTCCTTGCTGGCCGTGGAAATCTGCTCGGACACATCCGCCGCCGCGAAGATAATCTCCGCGTTGGACACATTGTAGTTCTCGATAAATACCACCTTGATCTTACCCTTGATGGAGGCATCATTGTTTACCACATCCGCCACGGAGTTGATCAGCTTGATGGTCAGCTTTGCGTTGCGGTAACCTGCCGCCGCTTTCGCCCCGAAGATAAAGGTCCTGGGGAAGAACTCCATGCCCGGATTGGCTTTCAGTTCATTGTACAGGTACATCACATGGAGAATGTTCATCAGCTGTCTCTTGTACTCGTGGAGACGCTTCACCTGCACGTCGAAGATGGAATTGGGATCCACTTCCAGCCCATTGTGCTCCTTGATATATTTTGCCAGGCGGAGCTTGTTCTGGTACTTGATCTCCATGAACTCCTTCTGGGCTTTCTTATCCTCCGCCAGCTTCTTCAGTCCTGCAATCTGGGGCAGATCCGTGATCCAGCCGTCGCCTACATTCTTCGTAACCCACTCTGCCAGAAGGGGATTCCCGTGAAGCAGGAAACGTCTCTGGGTGATGCCGTTGGTCTTGTTGTTGAAGCGCTCGGGGAACATCTCGTAGAAGTCCTTCAGCTCCTCGCTCTTTAAGATCTCCGTGTGGAGTCTGGCCACGCCGTTGACGGAATAGCCTGCCACGATAGCCATATGGGCCATTTTCACCTGTCCGTCATACAGGATGGCCATCTTGCGGATCTTCTCGCCTACATTTACATTATAAATATGCGAATATTTCTCTTCGATCTGCTGTACAAATCTGCGGTTGATCTCCTCCACGATCTGGTAAATCCTGGGAAGCAGCCGGGAGAACAGGTCGATGGGCCATTTCTCCAATGCTTCTGCCATGATGGTATGGTTGGTGTAGGCGCAGGTTCTGGTGGTAATGTCCCATGCCTCGTCCCAGCCCAGATTATAATCATCCAGAAGGATGCGCATCAGCTCGGGGATGGCCACCGTGGGATGGGTATCGTTGAGCTGGAAAGTTACCTTCTCCGGGAAACCGTGAATATCGTCATGTTTTCTCATATATTTCTCCACTGCCTCCTGTACGGATGCGGAGATGAAGAAATACTGCTGTTTCAGACGCAGCTCCTTGCCTGCGTAGTGGTTGTCGTTGGGATAGAGCACGTCCACCAGGTTCCTGGCCAGATTCTCCTGCTCAACCGCCTTGCTGTAGTCACCCTTGTCAAAAGCGTCCAGACGGAAGCCTGCCATGGACTCCGCATCCCAGATACGCAGGGTATTCACAATGCCGTTGCCGTATCCCACGATGGGAAGATCGTAGGGAATGGCTCTCACTGCCTGATAACCCTCCTGCACGAAATGATTTCTGCCGTTCTCGTCGCAGTGTACGGACACGTAGCCGCCGAATTTCACCACCTTGGCATACTCGGGCCTGCGCAGTTCAAAAGGATTGCCGTCCGCCAACCAGTTGTCCGGCACCTCGATCTGGAAACCGTCCTCAATCTGCTGTTTGAACATACCGTAACGGTAGCGGATGCCGCAGCCGTAAGCAGGATACCCCAATGTTGCCAGGGAATCCAGGAAACAGGCTGCCAGACGTCCCAGGCCGCCGTTGCCCAGAGCGGCATCCGGCTCCTGATCCTCAAGCACGTTGATATCCACGCCCAGCTCCTCCAGAACTTCCTTTGCGCCCTGGTAAGCCTGCAGGTTGATCATGTTATTGCCCAGGGCACGTCCCATCAGGAACTCCATGGACATATAGTAAACCATCTTTGGGTCTTCTTTGTCATATGCCTCCTGGGTGGTCATCCAGTTGCCGATCACCCTGTCCTTTATGGAATAAGATGCCGCCTGAAAAATCTGCTGAGGCGTTGCCTCCTCCAGATTCTTGCGGAACATATTCATTACATTGTAAAGGATACTTCTCTTGAAAAGCTCTTTGTCAAAAACAGGCTTCTCCTCCGCTTCCTTCACGGCCGCCGCATTTTCGGCATTTACCGTCTCCTCTTCGCAGGCGGTGCAGGTATTACTTTTCAGTTCAACCGGGTCTGTCACATTCCTATTTTCCACGTCTTTTCTCCTTTCGTCCCTTCGTCTATAGAAACGCCGTCCCTATTATACCAGAATTCAGCTGTCTTTCCAACTGATTTTTTCAGAAATTTGAAATTTCAGTTGAAATTCAGTTGAAATTTCCGCTGCCTTTTCGATACAGGTACATTAAAATTCATCGCATCTCCCCCAGATACAGCTCCACCCGGTTCTCCAGATGGTCGATAAGCATATCTTTCGTGATGCTGCCTGACAAATACAGCCCCAGTTCTTCCTGTATGATACCGCTCAGTTCTCCGGGGAGGTTCATATCCGATATAATCCACGTCCTCCCCGTAAATAATGCGGTACGCGGCCACATCCTCCGGCTTCTGGATAGTCAGGCTGTTGCACAGCGTATTTCCCTCCAGCAGGGATTCGCCGGGCGCCCCCTCCTCCCGGGCGGGGTACTTCTCCGCCAAATCCAGGATCTGACGGAATTTGCCGCTGTCAAAATGCAGCGCCCCGGTTTCCGCATCCGAATGCTCCATTTTCCGGATTTCCGAGTCCATCACCAGGGAATCCTGCTGCCATCTGTCGGCAAATGTTAATGACCATAACTGCCAGCACATGAAAGCATCTGGCAGCAGGTGTATAGACTCATCCTCTTTTGCATAAAATAATTGTGTATCGTTGTGTATCCTTCTTGACGCATTGTGTATTATTGTGTATAATGTTTTATAAGGAGGACGGCAATGAACCCACGGAACACAGCGATCAAGGACTTAAACAATAGCGGTTATCATTTCAAACGGAGCGGAGGAAACCACGATATTTACTACAATTCGGAAACAAAGTATTCCATTCCCCTGAAGCGCGGCCACTTCGATGAAGATGATCTCCGCTACATACGCAAAGAAATCAAACAGGGCGGGAGGCAATAAGCCCCCGCCGCCAGCAAAGGAGGCTAACTTATGAAATATATCTATACCGCAACATTCGTACCAAATGAGGACGGAACCAAATACTACTGTAGAGTTCCCGATCTTCCCGGCTGCATTACAACCGGCAGCAGTATTGATGATGCCATTGAAATGATTACCGATGCCGCCAGCGGATGGCTCGTTGTGGCAGAGGATGAGGGGAACGAAATCCCGGCCCCTACTCCCCAGCATAAACTGGATATTCCAGAAAATGCAACCTGCTCCATTATCCGCATTGATACATTCGCATACCGGGCGGCAACCGACACCAGAGCAGTCCGTAAAAACGTCTCGCTTCCTGCATGGATGGCTACCCTGGCAGAAAAGCGTGGAGTAAACTGCTCCCAGGTTCTCCAGGATGGGCTTATGCAGCTGCTTAATGCCAGCCATGCAAGATAAGGCTGATTCAGCCAATCCACAGGAGGACATAACCATGCGGCAGGAATATCCCACAGAAGAAATACCCAATACAGAAACCATATCCTCTATAGCGGAGTTGGAAAGCGGCGGCGGTACCTTATTCACCGGAAGCACAGATGATCTATTTGCCGAGCTGACGGACCTTTCAGATACTTTACTGTTTAACAGGGTATAGAATGATTCCAGCATCATCCGAAATAAACCCATAAGTATATAGGGCGAATAAGTCTCTGATATGCGTATGCAGTAAACGGCAGCAGCAAGCCCTTCAAAAACTTGCACAAGAAAAAGAGCGCAGAAGCTCCTTTTGCGCTCTTCATTACCAATAAGCATATCCCCGCTTTATCCGTCAAATACATCGCCTCCTGTCATCAATGGATATACAGGCAGTCTCCGCATGCGAGTTATATTTTTAGGGGTGTCTGAACTGTTACGCCTTTTCGATACAGGTACAATGAACTACCCCGCTGCAAGCAGCGGGGTAGCAAAACCCAAATCGGATTTGTTACGCAGCAAGCTGCGGGGAATTCAACCCGAAGAGATTAAAATTCATCGCATCTCCCCCAGATACAGCTCCACCCGGTTCTCCAGATGGTCGATAAGCATATCTTTCGTGATGCTGCCTGACAAATACAGCCCCAGTTCTTCCTGTATGATACCGCTCAGTTCTCCGGGGAGGTTCTTTTGGGGCTTTGCCCTGTCGATCAGATCCAGCAGCGTTGCCCTGTCCCGTTCTATATCCATCCTGCCCGCCATACTGACCGAGCCGAATCCGGAAAGATAACTTATCTCTGTCCCCATGGAAGCAATCTGCTCCTCCAACACATCCCTGCGCACGCTTAACGTAAAATTGATCTCCTTTGCCGCATGAACCTGCCCCTCATAGGACAGGCACAGGGCAAGAAAAGCTGCGGCAGCCTCCTTTTCCTCTTTTGAAGCAGACCTGCGGATCGCCAGCATGCCGGACGATTCCATGAAGTGCATCCCCCCATCCTTTGCGGGATATCCGATATAATCCACGTCCTCCCCGTAAATAACGCGGTACGCGGCCACATCCTCCGGCTTCTGGATAGTCAGGCTGTTGCACAGCGTATTTCCCTCCAGCAGGGATTCGCCGGGCGCCCCCTCCTCCCGGGCGGGGTACTTCTCCGCCAAATCCAGGATCTGACGGAATTTGCCGCTGTCAAAATGCAGCGCCCCGGTTTCCTCATCCGGAACAATGAAATAGGAATCATCCAGTCCGTGGCGCAGTAATGCCACAAGGGAAAGAAGTCCGCTATCCCTGTCATAATAGTTACAGATCGCGTCCAGCTCCGTCCTTTCCTGGATGCTCTGGAAAAACGTGTCATAGTCCCAGTCCTTAAGCCCCGGTTCGGCGACCACTGTATACAGGTGAAAATCCCTCACAACCCCATACGTTGTCCCGTTGATCTTCCCCATCTCCATGACGCCCGGATTCAGTTCTTCCGTGATGCCAAGCTGCCCCATAACGGTATCCAGAGGCTCCCACAGCTCTTCCATCTCCTCAAAGTCCAGCCAGAATGGATCCAGCAGCACAGGGCCCTTTCCCGCCGTCAGCTGCGTCAGCAACGCGGCATCGTCTTCGCGGCTGTACTCGGCTAATTCAATATGACAGCTGGGATACCGCTTGTTAAACTCCGCAGCCAGCCACTGATAGGAATCCATATCACCAGACCTTACCTGCAAGGTGATTTCACAGACTGGCATCTCTTCCGCAGTAGGTTCCAGACAGAGGTAGTTGTCATTCTCAGAGTCACTGTAAATAAGCGAAATCCGCCCTTCTTCATCTGCCTGAAGGGCAGCTACCTTATGGATTATGATGCCATGGTTGCTCCACCGGTAGATCAGCTCCGGCTTTTCCCCGTTCAGCCCGCTGCGGTACACCCCGTCCTGAGCCGCATACAGCAGGGTCTCCCCGTCCAGGAGCGTCAGGTAAAGGGCGCTCTTTTCCAGTGTCGCCAGCGTCACCGTCTCCAGGGTGTCCCTGTCCATATACTGCAGGGCCGTCCCCCCGTTCCCTTTCATCGTCACCTCAAAGGCAATACGCCCGTCATACAGAATTACCAGCCTCTTGACAGAGCCGCCTTCGGGACTGTATTCCGCCAAAATATCCCCCTCCTGTGACATAAGAAGGTACTGCCCGCCATGTACCAGGTTGGCCGCACCGGACTGGTCCACCGCAAAGTCAGAAAGGCTCTCGATAACCTCCCCCACCTCGTTTCCATTCAGGAAATCAAGCGGAAACTCCCGCAGGCGCTCATGGTTTTCATCCCTCTCTGTAAGAAAAGACCGATTTTCCCCATCTTCCTGGATTTCCACGCTAAGGGCTGCATAATGGTCCGTTCCGACTACAGGGCCTATCCCCCAGAGCTGATCCTCAAAGTCGTAACGTTTTGATCCGGCTTTCCCCTCTATGCCTGCAAATAAAACCTCATCCCAGTCTTCAGCCACAGTGGCAAAGAGATGCTTTTTGAAACAATAAGCGCCCGTGGCTCCCAGAATAGACCTTTTCATTCCCCCATCCAGGGCATTCTCCGGCATTTCCAGCAGCAGCGCCTCCCTCGCCGTCGCGGAATAGGCGTCCATGGAATTGTCTTTCCTGGAAAGGTTCATCACTGCCCAGGGGTCCAGTATGTCTTCTGTGCTTACAGACAGCTCCTGGCTGTCCGTCCCGGAAGCGTCCTGTACCGTGCCTGAAACGCCTGACGATTCTGTGCCCTGTGACTGATCGGGGGCGCCCGACGATTCTTTTTCACCAGAGCCGCACCCGCTGAGAGCCCCTGCAAGAATCACTGATAAAAAAATGCTGATGATTGGCTTCTTCATAAAGCTTTCCTCCCTTTTCCAGATTATCCTATAAAAAAGCGGCATAACAGAGCCGAACCCCCGCTATGCCGCTTATTTCTCCTGATGCACAACTCTGCTAATGATGATCCATTTTCATCTTTACTATATGTCGAATCACAAGTCACTCTTACTTAAGGTTAATTGACACTATGCTCGACTTTACTCTCAAGATGTCTGCTGCCCGGTTCCGTTTCGCCACATTGCCAACATACACTAATATAATATTCATAGGTCATAGTTACCTGGCAAGATAGATAAACTTCCTCACCTTTTGCATTGTATCCAATTAAATGCGCATGTGTTAAATAATCAGTATATCCCTCACCAGTCCCCACGGGTTTTCCGAAATGATGCAGTCCATCTACATCATAAGGACACTTTGCTGACGCAACCGCCGAATTACATACAAAAATCGACACTGCAATACACAGCGCAAAAACAGTTTTTATATTGACTTCATCATCTTTAATTTCATCATATGTTTTCCTTTCTTATTAGGAGACGGCTGATATTTTGCCTGCCCCATTCGCTGGATTTGTAAACAAGACCGCGATAACCTCATATATGTTTGAACTATCTTTTATCAATATTCTCTTTAAATAACTCAACACATCTATAATACCAAAGAAAATTCTTTTTAGCAACAATATATTCGGTTATCAAGCTGCAAATACTTGGTTGAATAAGTAAACCAATGGAATCCCCCCTGACGCTACACAATAGCACAAATTGTTAATCAACATTGCCTCATTCGCCTGCTCCCAAAACCAACACGGCTAACACCATTATTTTACAACGCTTATCCTTCAATTACCACTATCCGAATGGAAAATTTCCATTTTCCATTTAGGTAGACATGAGAAACGAGGCAGCCATCCCCATCACAGCAACAGATGGACTGCCATGACTAAGGAAATGCCTCCAAATAACCTACGCAAGTCTGTTGCAGAATCTACAGATTTTATCATGTTTACTCTAAACAAAATGCGTAGGTTATTTTCCGGCAGTTCCTAATGAGATTCAAAAATCCTTGACTCCCTCAACCCCTTCTACTATACTGGAAAGGAAGCATTCTGCGATAAGGCATCACCGCCGATAAATCACAAAAATACCAACGGGAGTAACTAATATGGGAATCCACAGCGCTAACAAGCTCATCAGAGAGGCCAGACAAAAAGCAGGACTCACTCAGGCGCAAATGTCTGAAGGGATCTGCTCCGTCAAAGTCCTGTCAAGAATCGAAACCGGATTCACTAATGTCAGCCATGTTACCTTCCAGGCCCTGATGGATCGGGCCGGATCGCCTGTCAGCGCTTTCCCTGTCTTTAACAGCAGGGACGGATTTGAATGTTTCTACGCTTTGAAGCGTGTACACCTTTACCTGAATGCCTGGCAGCTGGTGCCTGCCCGGGAAGAACTGCAGAAGCTGGAAGACCGTAATTGGGCCGGTAATAAGCTTTATTACCAGGAATGGCTCCTGTTACACGGCCGTCTGCAGTTCTGCTCTTACCGCTGCTCCCATGAGCAGAATTTCCGTACTCTCCTGGAAGCCCTGCACATAACCCGGCCGGAGATCGACTTGTTAGATTTCCGCCGTCTCCTGCTGTCTCAAAATGAAATCCGGCTTCTAACCTCTCTGGCTCAGGAGGCCCTCTATCTGGGGAAAATGCATGAGTGTCTGCGGATCTGCAGGCAGGTTGCGGACTTTCTGGCAGACAGCAAGTGGCCCCTTACGGAAAAAGAACGATTGCAGGCAGATAACGCCATCGTCTGCACAAAATACCTCATCGCCACCGGCAGCTATGAATCTGCTCTGGAAACCGTCCAAAGCAGCCGTCACAAAATGGCTCTGAACGCCGAGACTGCTCCCCTGCTGGAACTGACCTTCCTCACCGGATTATGCTGTTATCATACAGGAAACGTGAGCGAAGGCGAAAAATATGTCAAAGCCGCCTTCTACTCTGCCTATGCCCTGGAAAGCAGCTATGCCACTGTGTGCCGGGATTATCTGCGCCGCGAAACTTCCTTTCCTTTGACGGGAGAAATGCGTTCCCGTCCAGATATCCCTCTGCCGTTCTATCCAGCAGCCCGGACCATTGATTCCGGTTCTTTGTCCGGGGAATCTTATGATACGGAGGCAGATTCCTATACTCTGGGTAATCTCATACAGGATCTGCGCCGGGAGCAGAAGATCTCCCAGAGCCTTCTCTGCCGGGGATTATGCTCCGGCTCCCAATTGTCTAAAATCGAGAGTGGCGCCATAGAGCCGGACATCATGTTGTCGGAAGCTCTGCTACAGCGTCTGGGCCTCTCGGATCGGGTGTTCGCTTTCTGGGGAAGTGAAAAGGAAAAGAAATTTCACGATTTAAAATATAAGATTATGTATGAACGTTCCCTGCCGCCGGAGACCCTGGCGGCTTATCTGGATGAGATGGAGCGGATGATCGGTGAAAAGGATATTTTATACCGGCAGGAATACCTTTTCCTCAAAACAATAAAACAGCATCCTCCGGGTAAAAGAATTGCAGGACTTACCCAAGCCTTGCAGCTTACTTTGCCCGAATTTATACTGCACACCGGTTAAATTTGCAGTGCAATCCGACTGCTGGCCGCCAGCCAAGTACTTTCCCGGAGGCACCACTGTAAATCCTGGCGGTCTGCAGTATAAAGCCCGGAAGCGTACTTCCCCTCTCCTCCGCAGGAACCTTTATGGCCTCCATTGCCTGTTCCGCTGTCCACTTCATACTGTCCATTAAATTCCTCACCAACAGGGTTATATGTTACAATGCAGCCATAGTCATTGTCAGGTTTTACCAAAAAAGCCGAATACAGAAAGCTCGCAAAACAGCAAAAAGACAGCAGACAAGGACCCGTCAGAGTCGGCTGCAAGCCGCGCTCTGACGGGTCCTGACACTGTCTGCCGCAGTGTGTTTATACCTTTTCCACGGCAATGGCAACCTTCTCGCCGTTCACATTCCATTCCTTCGCCACTGCGAAATCTTTCCCCTCCGTCAGCTCCTCCGCAAGCACTTTTCCGGAGATGGAATCTCTGTTCCGGGCGGCGATTTCCGCCAGCTTCTCATTCCCGTTCACAGATACACGGATATGGTCCATGACCTCGAATCCCGCATCCTTGCGCATGGTCTGTATCTTGCTGATAAGCTCGTAGACAAATCCCTCTTCGACGAGTTCATCCGTCAGGTTGGTATCCAGCACCACGGTCAGTTTCCCGTTCTCCTGGGATACATATCCCCCCTTCTGTGTCATATCGATGAGCAGATCATCCTTTGTCAGTTCCACGTTTGTACCGTTTACGTCAAAGCACAGCTTCCCGTTGGCATTCAGTTCATCCATGGCAGAGTTGCCGTCCAGAGATGCCAGAACTTTCTGGATGCCGCCCAGCTGTTTGCCGTATTTCGGGCCAACGGTACGCAGTTGCGGTTTGAAAGTGTAAGTGGTGTAGTCCCGCACATCCTCTGTGTATACAACCTCTTTTACATTCAGCTCATCTTCGATGATGGTAGTGTAGAAGCTGTCCAGGCCTGCTGTGCCTGCCACACTGCTGTCCGCCGCAGCGCTCTCCGCTGTCCCTGCGGCAACCTTCACATACATCCTGCTGACAGGCTGGCGGTTCTTGATGCTGGCCGCATTCCGGCAGGCACGTCCCAGAACTACCGCCTCCAGAACCTCCTCCATATCTGCCTCCAGCTTCTTGTCGATAAAACGTCCTTCCGCTGTTGGGAAGCCACACAGATGAATACTTTCCGGAGCGGACGCGTCATTGGTGCACACCAGATTCCGGTAGATTTCCTCTGTCATAAAGGGAATCATGGGAGCCGCCGCCTTGCACACCGTCACCAGCGCCGTATGCAGGGTCATATAAGCGTTAATCTTATCCTGCTCCATGCCCTTTGCCCAGAAGCGCTCACGGCTGCGGCGCACATACCAGTTGCTCATCTCCTCCACAAAGTCCTGCAATACCTTGGCGGCCTCGGTGATACGGTACTTGTCCAGATTATTGTCCACCTCGCCCACAACAGTATTCAGCCTGGAGAGAAGCCACTTGTCCATGACAGGCAGTTTTTCGTAGTCCAATGTATGCTTTGACGCATCAAATCCGTCGATATTGGCGTACAGCACAAAGAAAGTATAGGTGTTCCACAGCTTATCCAGGAACTTGTGCTGCCCCTCCAGCACCGTCTTGCCGGAGAACCGCTTGGGCAGCCATGGAGCACAGCTGCTGTAGAAATACCAGCGGATGGCATCTGCGCCGTACTCGGAAAGCGCCTCGAAGGGATCCACTACATTCCCCTTGGACTTGCTCATCTTCTGGCCTTCCTCATCCGCCACCAGCCCCAGTACGATAACGTTTTCATAGGGCGCCTTGTTGAACAGCAGCGTGGACTCCGCCAACAGGGAGTAAAACCACCCCCGGGTCTGGTCCACAGCCTCGGAGATAAACTTTGCCGGGAACTGCTGCTCGAAGAGCTCCTTATTTTCAAAAGGATAATGGTGCTGCGCAAAAGGCATGGCTCCGGAGTCGAACCAGCAGTCAATCACCTCCGGCACACGCTTCATGGTCTTGCCGCATTTCGGACAGGGGAATGTCACTTCGTCGATATAAGGCCTGTGAAGCTCCACCGTCTTCGCCTTCTCGTCGCCGGTCAAAGTTGCAAGCTGCTCACGGCTGCCCACGCTCTCCATATGCCCGCACTCACACTCCCAGATATTTAACGGAGTGCCCCAGTAACGGTTCCGGGAAATGCCCCAGTCCTGGATGTTCTCCAGCCAGTTGCCGAAACGTCCCTCACCGATGGTGGCCGGAATCCAGTTGATGGTCTTGTTGTTCCGCACCAGGTCGTCCTTCACCGCCGTCATCCTGATGAACCAGGATTCTCTCGCATAATAGATCAGCGGGGTGTCGCAGCGCCAGCAGAAGGGGTAGTCATGCTCGAATTTCGGCGCGGAGAACAGTTTTCCCTCTTTGTCCAGGTCTTTGATGATATCCGGGTCCGCATCCTTGACGAATTTCCCGGCATAGGGCGTCTCCGCCGTCATGTGGCCTTTGCCGTCCACGAACTGCACCAGAGGCAGGCCGTACTTTCTGCCCACATTGGCGTCATCCTCACCGAAGGCAGGGGCGATATGCACGATGCCGGTACCGTCTGACATTGTGACATAGGTGTCACATGTAACGTAGTGGGCTTTCCTGTTCTGTCGGGAAGCCTCCTCCCCCGCGCAGGCGAACAACGGCTCATATTCCTTATATTCCAGATCGGTTCCCCTGCAGGTCTCCAAAACCTCGTAAGCTGCCTTCCCCTCTTCCGCCAGGCTCCCCAGGACGGTATCCAGCAGGGCCTGTGCCATGTAATAGGTATAACCGTCCGCCGCCTTCACCTTCACGTAGGTTTCATCGGGGTTCACGCACAGAGCCACATTGGAGGGCAGCGTCCAGGGCGTGGTGGTCCATGCCAGGAAATAAGCGTCCTCCCCCACGCATTTGAACCTTGCCACGGCGGAGCGCTCCTTCACCGCCTTGTACCCCTGAGCCACCTCATGGCTGGAAAGGGGGGTTCCGCAGCGGGGGCAGTAGGGCACAATCTTAAAGCCTTTATACAGAAGCCCCTTGTCCCAGATGGTCTTTAAGGCCCACCATTCGGACTCGATAAAGTTGTCGTCATAGGTCACGTAAGGATTGTCCATGTCCGCCCAGAAGCCTACCATACCGGAAAAATCCTCCCACATGCCCTTGTACTTCCAGACGCTCTCCTTACATTTGTCGATAAAAGGCGCAAGCCCGTACTCCTCAATCTGCTCCTTGCCGTCCAGGCCCAGGAGCTTCTCCACCTCCAGCTCCACAGGCAGGCCGTGGGTATCCCATCCGGCTTTCCGGGGCACCATATATCCCTTCATGGTGCGGTATCTGGGGATCATATCCTTGATGGTACGTGTCTCCACATGTCCGATGTGGGGCTTGCCGTTTGCGGTGGGCGGGCCGTCGTAAAAAGTGTAGACCGGGCCTTCCCTGCGGCTGTCGATGCTCTTTCGGAAAATGTCGTTCTCCCTCCAGAATTTTTCCACTTCTTTCTCCCGTTCCACTAAACTCATATTTGCCGAAACCGGTTTGTACATTTTCTGATTCCTTCCTTTCCCTTTGCGCCGCGGAGTATCTTCCAGACTTCTTTTCCCTGCGGCAATCCGATGATTTTAAGATGCTTATTTTATAATGCTTCTTTCGAGAAGAAATTACTTTCCTATGGAAATTTTTTCCTAAGAAGTTGCCCGGTTCCGAAACGCTTTGACCCAGGGAAAATACCCTGATAACAAAATAAGCTCCGTCCCGTAAAAGGACGAAGCTCTGTCTTCGTTTCACCACCTGTTACATCGTACGTCTCATGCCGGAAATTATACTGCAGCTCCTCACAGCTTCTGCGCCTGCCGACAATGCACCTGCCGACAGTCAAAGCCCCCGCAGCAGGCTGCAGTGTATTTGATACCGTCATGAATGATACGTTTTCCCGTAACGTGGGAAGTCCGTGCAAAACTATTTGCCGTAAAGCCGAACCCGCATGTCAGGAGCCTGACACACCCTTTCGTCTCCCGTCTTTCGCCCTGCCTGCTCGGAAGTGATCTTCCCTGTCCCCCTACTCGCACCGGCCTCACACCCCCGCCGGCTCGCTGCCGCTTTCGCAGAAATTGAAACAATTCAGTGAATCGCACCGATTCCCTGAACAGGTACTCTCTTCGTCATGGCATTTCTTCTCTGTGTTTATTCATGATATGTCATTATAGCCCCCCGGGTTTTCTTTTGTCAAGCATGATATACGGATTTTTCCGCATTTTTTGCTCAAATAGTCAGTTGACTTGGATTGTCCGAAGCGATAAAATAAGACCATGCTCTTAGGGATAGCATTCAGAGGTGAGCCATCATGGAATATATGGGCAAAAGCAGAGAGAAGGCGGGGCATGCGCCATCAGACGGAGGCTTATACCGCGCTCTGGCATCGGGAGACCTGCCTGCCGCCTGGCTTATAACCAAAGCATTTACGGCGCGGCCGGAGACTGATAAAACGGTCTATGCGACAGCATTTAACTGCGGCCTCTGCCTGTACCGGCTGGAGGAATATGAAAAGGCTCTGGCGGAGCTGAAGCGGGCGGAGCAGCTCCTGGGCAATCCCCCCGACTTTGACATATCGGAGAAAAAGCTGTTACTGCAGGCACTGGCCTTATCCGGAAAAGAGGCTGCGCTGCTTCCCCTGGACCCGGACAGCTGCAAATCGTATGAACGTTACGGGCTCCTGCGTGTAAAATGGCTCATGAGCCTCAGCCTTTTACAGCTTGGGCGCCAACAGGAGGCCGCTTCCGGCATCCGGTTTTTACGTCAATATCATATCGATATTCAGTGAACTTCTCTGGCAGACTGCCTGCTCCCGGCTTCTTCCTTCCGAACGCTGCAGGCGGCGGAGTATCAGACCCGTGAAAAAATAAATGCGGCGAAGCTGTCGCTTTCTTAATGCAGCAGCCCCAATCATAAAACAAAGATAAAAGGCGGTAGAAAACAATGCAGTTAGATAATATGCTCTTACAGGCATGTAAAAACAACAAAAAAAGCGTGGTGCAGACCTTCCTGAAAAGGGGCGGGATAGATGTGAACAAGCGGGACGAATCCGGCAACACACCCCTTATTTATGTCTGCATGAAAAATGCCAGGGACCTGGTAAAGCTGCTGTTGGACAACGGCGCGGACGCCGGCCTGGGAAACAATCAGGACCGCATGCCCCTTCACTTTGCGGCGGAGACCGGCAACTCGGAAATCATTTCCTTACTGACCGCTGCCGGCGCAGACGTAAACTGCACGGACAGAAACGGCGTCACACCGCTGATGGTCATGGCCAGGCACGGCAGGACGGACGCGGCTCTGAAATTTATCCGGAACCCCGATATTGATATCACGCTCAAGGACAACGACAATTGCATGGCCATCGATTATGCCACCTCCTCCGGCCTGCGCGAGCTGGTAAAGGCTCTTTCCCAGGCGGGAGAGCACACTGACGCCTACGGCAATACCACGCTCCATCACGCCTGCTGGAACGAGCAGGGCGAAGTGGTGAAAGTCCTCCTGGAAAAGGATAAAGACAGCGTGAACAAAGTCAACGACGACGGAGAGACACCCCTTATCCTGGCCGTAAAGAGGTCCAACCTCGTTATCACCCAGCTGCTCATTGACGCCGGCGCGGAGCCGGAGCACGCTGACTTAAACGGTGTCATGCCCCTTCACATCGCTGCCGGCAACGGGGACTTATTTGTGGCAAAGGCCCTGATTGGGGCGGGCGCAGGCATCGATACAAAGACTGCGGAGGGAGCAACCCCCCTTATCCTGGCAGCCCAAAGCGGCAGAAACGATTTTACGGCAATGCTTACAGAGGCGGGCGCAGACGTGAATGCCGTGGACAATGAGCAGCACAGTGCGCTGTATTATGCGACGGAAGCCGGATTTACGGAGATTGTGGAACAGCTCCTTATGGCCGGGGCGGAAAATTAAATGCGCTGAGAGCTGTCAGCCGGCAAAGGCATATAATTGCCTCACCTGGCCCTGGCGCTCTCCACAGGCCCCAGATAGGATTCCGGAAGCTTTCTGTCAGCCCTGTGCAGCA
>CAJUFB010000033.1:31834-38393 GCA_910585805.1 uncultured Acetatifactor sp. | reverse complement strand
TGTACCATCCATCTTTGCGAAGCACCTTTAGTATTTCCCGAACTGTCATATTGTGTTCTCCTTATATTATGTATTATGCGCCTTTTTTATGCGCATGTCAATGGGAATACGTATAAATTATAAGCATGATTGTAGAACATAGGATAGAAAACAGACTGGCAGCAGGAATTCCGGAAGAACTTACGACATACCATAGACGTGACAGAGAGAACACATTCGATAAATACGCCGTGGCTGTTGTGGTAGGCATAAAGGGAATCGGGTATGCACACATTCCCACGGATGTGGTTTATTGCAACGGCGCTGACCCCGAAAAGATGCATAATTTCTATACGTACCTATACAATAAGGCAGTGTATGAGATTCTGGAGAAGAAAAGAGGAAAAGGGGAGGCAGTCCTGTTTGCCCGCTCAGCCACCGCAGGAGGACAGAAATTCCCCGTTCACTGGGGCGGGGACTGCTGGTCCGACTATGAGTCCATGGAGCAGAGTCTCCGGGGAGGACTGTCCCTGACCAGTTCCGGTTTCGGTTTCTGAAAAAGGGGGAATAGCCAGAGTCTCTGTAAAATAACGGGCGGACCGCTGCGGCCGGGGTAAAGAGCAGATGGACCGGCCGCTGCCGCGATTCTACGAGATTTCATGCGGAGGGTATCACTTGGAGCCTGCGGGAAAGGGTGTAAAAGATAGTAAAATGTATACTCGTGAACGCATTTCATTGCCGCCTTCAGCTCTGGATTGCCGATGCGTTCACTCGTTATACTGTGCGGGCGGCAATTATTTGTGTTTGTGGGCATAAAATGCTGTTGTAATATCCGGCGGAGTCTGTTAAAGTAAACATACGGTTGTCAAATTTTTTTGGAATTGATTCGACTATCCGACTATAGCGGTGTGCCGGGGTTACGATTCACGCATCGGTACCGCGAGGTGTTTTCACGTGCTCTTCGCGTGACAAACCCGGGACAGCCGTGCTGTGCATCTGTTACTGCGAGCGGAGTGAACAGCAGCGTGTCAGGAAGGGAGAGAGGAATGGAAAATAAAGTTTTTGACGTTAAGCGGTACGCCAGGACAGCGAGAGCAGTGGCAGCGGAAGGGATTGTCATGCTGCGCAATGAAGGCAGGGTGCTTCCTCTGAGAGAGGGAGAGAAAATTGCCCTCTTCGGCAGAGGGCAGTTCAATTATTATAAGAGCGGAACGGGCTCCGGCGGCATGGTCAATACCAGTTATGTGACAGGCATCCGGGAGGCATTGGAGGAGAGCAGTTTCGTGCTGAATGAGAAGCTGAAGGCCGTCTATGAGGAATGGCTGAAGGAGCATCCTTTCGATGCCGGTGCGGGGTGGGCCGGAGAGCCATGGTTCCAGAAGGAGATGCCTCTGACGGAGGAGCTGGTCCGCAGCGCCGGAGAAGAATCTGACACGGCTGTCATTATAATTGCCAGGACTGCCGGGGAGGATCAGGACAATAAGGCTGAGGCGGGAAGTTTTCTGCTGACTGCGGATGAGGAAGAGATGCTCCGGCTGGTGTGCGGCGCTTTTGAGCGCACGGTGGTGCTTCTGAATGTAGGAAATATCATTGATATGAAGTGGGTGGAGCGCTATCAGCCTGCTGCGGTGCTGTATGTGTGGCAGGGCGGGCAGGAGGGCGGAAACGGCGTGCTGGATGTGATTTCCGGCAGGGTTTCTCCCTCCGGAAAACTGACGGACACCATCGCATATGATATTGCGGATTACCCGTCAAGCAGTAATCACGGCAATGAGAGCCGGAATATTTATCAGGAAGATATCTATGTGGGATATCGGTATTTTGAGACTTTTGCGAAGGATAAGGTGCTCTATCCGTTTGGATTCGGGCTTTCCTATACGGAGTTTGCGGTGGAAGCATCGGTGTGTGAAGAAGCAGCGGGATTCGGCCATGCAGAAGCGTTGGAATTTGGGGAAGCAGCGCCATGCGGCCATCCGGTGGATGGAAAGAAGGGGATTGCGGAGGGCATTATCATTCATGCCAAAGTGACCAATACCGGAGCCGCTGCCGGAAAGGAAGTGGTTCAGGTGTACTGCCAGGCGCCTCAGGGGGCGTTGGGAAAACCGGCGAGAAGTCTGTGCGGTTTTGCAAAGACCAGGGAACTGGCGCCCGGCCAGTCGCAGACACTGCAGATTCCGGTTTCAGGGTATACCTGTGCATCCTATGATGACAGCGGCGCGGCCGGACATAAGTCCTGCTGGGTGTTGGAGGCCGGAACATATGTGTTCCATGTGGGGACGGATGTGAGAAGCGCGTCTCCTGCAGGCAGTCTGATGTTGGAAGAAACAGTTGTAGTAAAAGAGGCAGAAGAAGCCTGTGCGCCGGTGACGGCTTTCCGGAGGATGAAGCCGGAGGCACGGGCGGAGGGCGGATATCAGGTAAGCTATGAAGCAGCTCCGCTGCGCACGAAGGAGCCCGGAGAACGGCGAAAGGAGAGGTTGCCGCAGATTGCTTTTGGCAGCGGAATGGCGGACGGAGTTTCAGGAGCGGAAAATGGCTGGTGCCTGAGTGATGTGGAAGCCGGAAAGGTCAGCATGGAGGACTTTCTGGAGCAGCTGACAGACGAGGACCTGTGTTGCATCGTCCGGGGCGAGGGTATGTGTTCTCCCAAAGTAACTCCGGGTACGGCGGGCGCTTTCGGAGGCGTCACGGACAGGCTGACAGCCTATGGCATTCCCATTGCCTGCTGTGCGGATGGTCCCAGCGGCATCCGAATGGACTGCGGCAGTATTGCGTTTGCCATGCCCAACGGCGCATGTCTGGCTTCTGCTTTCAACGAGGCGTTGTCAGAGGCGCTGTTTGAGTGGGAAGGGCTGGAACTTCGCAAAAATAAGATTGACACGCTGTTGGGGCCTGGTATCAACCTGCACAGAAATCCCTTAAATGGACGGAATTTCGAATATTTCAGTGAAGACCCGCTGGTGACAGGAAGGATGGCAGCGGCTCAGCTGCGCGCCATGGGGCGTTATCAGGTTACAGGCACCATCAAACATTTTGCCTGCAACAGCCAGGAATACAGGCGCAACGAAGTGGAGGCCGTGGTGTCGGAGCGCGCGCTGCGGGAATTGTACCTGAAGGGCTTTGAGATTGCGGTGAGAGAGGGCGGCGCATACTCCATCATGACATCCTATAACCCCGTCAACGGCTTCTGGTCCGCCAGTAATTATGACATGCTGACCACCATTCTGCGCGGAGAATGGGAGTATGACGGCATCGTAATGACAGACTGGTGGGCAAAAGCCAATGACGAGGGCCAGGCCGGAAAGGTGGAAAATACGGCGGCTATGGTACGAGCCCAGAATGACCTGTTCATGGTGGTTGCCAATGCGGAGGAGAATTCCCAGAAGGATAATTCCATGGAGAGCCTGGAAAAAGGCACTGTCACCAGAGCGGAATACCTGCGCAGCGCGGCGAATATCTGCCGTTTCCTCTTACGCACACCGGCTTATCAGCGCATGCAGGGCAGGGAGAGCGAACTGGACAGACAACTGGCGGCGGCAGCGGCCCAGGAGATGGAATCTTTCGGCGAACTGGTGCGGATTGCGGTTACGGAAGAAACCTGCAGCCTGCCTGTGGAGCAGATTGCCGCAGGAAAGGGCAGCAGTGTTACCTTTGAACTGAATATCAGAGAACGCGGGACTTACAGGCTGGAGCTGACCTGCAGAGTGACCGGACAGGGAAGCCTGGCCCAGATTCCGCTGACATTGTCCCAGGACAGACAGATTGTGAAGACCATATCCCTTACCGGCGAAGATACGGAATGGAGAACGGAGGAAATTCAGCTGAATCCCTCTTTCCACAACATTACGTTTCTGAAGTTCTTCTTCGGACAGGGCGGCATGGAGATAAAAGAAGCGCGCCTGGTGCTGACAGAATCAATGGAAAAGGTATACAGGGCAGAAAAGGCGTCCCAGGAGGACGAGCAGCAATAAAATGAAAACAGGGCTGTGGGAAAATGGCATCCATACACGAACCTATGCTGTGAATTTCAAAATATCACAGCATAGGTTGCGGGGATGAAAGCATTTTCCGGCAGCCCTGTTTATATGGGAATTGTTATCTTTACTGTGTCCTGAGCGCAGCGCCCATGGTTTTGCCCAGTTTTTTCATCACCTGGTTCGCGGCATTTTCAATCTCTTCGGAGGTCAGCGTCTTCTCCTCCGATCCGATGGTCAGACGGATGGTCACGGACTTCTTTCCTGCCGGAATCTGCTTTCCCTTGTATTCGTCCACAAAGGCGGCGGTCTTCAAAAGTGCGCTGGCTTTCTTTTTGCCCAGGATGGCATCGTAGATATCCGCCCACCGGGCATCCGCCTCAAAAAGCATGGAGATATCGTAGTCCGTCTCCGGATACTCTGCAAGGTGGGTAAAGCGGTTTGTTCTGGAGCGCAGCGGTTTCAGCTTTGCGGCATCCAGTTCAAAAAGCATCACGGAGAGGTTTTTGATTCCGCATTCCATGGATACTTTTTTGGCCAGCAGGCCCATGTCACCGATTTTTTCATCTCCTGCAAAGAGATTCAGCCACACCACGTCGTCTGTCCACACCGGCTTTGTTTCTTTTTTGAACACTAAGGCTTCCATGTGGGTGTGGCAGGGCATGTATTCAAGGATGCCCTTGGCCTCCCGGAAAAGCTGCGTGATATTTTTTTCACTGCTTGCAAGAGCGGCGCCGATATGCCTGCGCTGCATGGGCAGGGACTCTTTCTCGTCGTATGGAGAAGCGTAATCTCTGTCAAAAAATACCTGCGCCTCTTCAAAAATGGAGAAATCATTGAAGTAACGCTCATTTTTTACAACTGCCTCACAGAGATTGGGAAGCAGGGAAGACCGGATACAGCTTAAGTTCGGCGCAGGCGGCGTGGCCAGCTTCAGCACCGATTCCGTATTCTGCAGCACCGCGTTCACATATACATCGTTCATCCAGGGATAGGTGTATACTTCCTGCATTCCGCAGCGTACAGCAAGGTATTCCTTGATATTTCGGAGCAGATCCTGGTCTTTTTGATTAATGGCCCCTTCAAAGGTAGTGGCGAATGCCGTTGCTTCGAAATGGTCATAACCGTACAGTCTGGCCACTTCTTCCAGAATATCGTCTTTCATGGAAATATCGCCTGTGGAACGCCATGAGGGGGCGGTAACGTGCATATTGTCGCCGTCTATTGTTACGTCGAATCCCAACAGTTCCAGCTTTTTGCAAATGATATCATTGGACAGTGTTTTGCCGAGACGCTTCGCCAGCCATGTCAGGCTTACGTTGATTTCTGCACGGTCAAGCTTTTTTACATACTGGTCACAGTAGCCTGTCACTTTCAGTTCCGGATACAATTCTTTAAAATACCGCATGGAAAGCGCCAGGGCCTGTTCGCACCGTTCCGGATCAATGGCTTTTTCATATCTGGAAGAAGCTTCCGTCCGGTTATCGTAGCGCAGGGCAGTTCTTCTGATTCCGGTGGATTCAAAATTCGCCACTTCCAGGATGACGCGTTTCGTGTCCGGCAGAATGGAATCTTTGGAGCCGCCCATGACACCGGCCAGAGCAACCGGCCCCTGGGAGTCTGTGATTACAAGATCGTCTTCGCAAAGCGTCAGCTCCCTGCCGTTGAGAAGGCTCAGTTTTTCGCCTTCTGCGGCATGCCTTACAATGATATGGTCCGTAATATTGTCCGCGTCAAAGGCATGGGTCGGGTTTCCCGTGGCAAGCATGCAATAGTTTGTGATATCCACCAATGCATTGATGGGGCGCATTCCCGCTTTCCAGATACGGTTCTGGATCCGGTAGGGTGAGGGTTTTACTTCCATACCGGACATTTCCACGCCGATGTATCTTGCGCAGCGTTCCGGATCCTCGATCTCCACCTTAAAATCCGATGCCGCATCCGCTGTATAAGGCGGAATTTCGGCCAGAGGCAGATCGTACAGAGCCGCGATTTCCCGGGCAATGCCGTAATGACCCCAGAGATCCGGCCTGTTTGTCATGGATTTGTTGTCGATTTCCAGCAGGATATCATTCATATCCAGCGCATCTGCCAGAGGGGTTCCTGCCGGTACGTCAAAGGCGGACAGATCTATGATTTCCGCTTCCCGGGATGCCGGGAACAGGTCACCCAGCCCGATTTCCTCCGAAGCGCAGATCATGCCGAAGGACTCCACGCCGCGGAGTTTGGAATTTTTGATAACCACAGGCTCGCCTTCTCCGTGCCAGCGGACAACGGCGCCGGGGCAGGAGACGGCCACACGCATTCCCTCTTTCAGGTTGCTTCCGCCGCAGACGATGTCTTTGATCTCGCCCCCGCCGATGTCTGTCCTGCAGACTCTCAGTTTGTCTGCGTTGGGATGCGCTTCCAGTTTTTGGATTACGCCGACAACCATGTGGTCAAAACGGCGGGCAAGTTCCTCCGTGTCCTCAACCTCTACGGTGGACATGGTCAGGTCATAGGCCAGTTTTTTCAGATCAATACTTTCCGGGATATCTACATAATCCTTTATCCATGATAAAGATAATTTCATTAAATTATACCTCCTATTCCAGTTCCGCATCTGC
>CAJUFB010000033.1:0-31734 GCA_910585805.1 uncultured Acetatifactor sp. | reverse complement strand
ATTCCAGTTCCGCATCTGCAACTTTCAATTTGCTGCGATATTCCTGGCTGACTATCTGAATTGTTTCAGGAATCTTAAGTCTGCGCTGTGGAACAGTCTCACATCGTCCACACCGTAGCGCATCATAACAAGCCTGTCCAGTCCGATATCTACATAAAAGCCCGTGTATTCATCCGGGTTCAGCCCTGCGGCCCGGAGCACATTGGGATGAGGTGAGCCGCCGGGCATGACCTCAATCCAGCCTACATGCTTGCAGACGCTGCAGCCTTTGCCTCCGCAGACCTGGCACTCCATGTCGATCTCGAATCCCGGTTCCACAAAGGGGAAGAAACCGGAACGCATCCTGACGGCCACATCCGTGCCGAATACCTTGCTCAAAATGCTCTTGATCATCACTTTGCCTGAAGTGAATGTAATGTCCTTATCCACAATCAGCGCCTCGTACTGGAAAAATGCTCTGTCGTGGTGGGCATCGGTAGTCTCGTTTCGATAGACGCGTCCCGGATATACGAAACGATATGGCGGTTTGTGGGTCTGCATGTAACGGACACTGCCGCCTGTCAGATGGGGACGCAGGCAGAGCTTTTCGTTTGTGGCTCCGCTGTCATGTCCCTCCAGCCAGTAGGTATCCATGCTCTCCCGGGCCGGATGGTTCTGGGGGAAATTCAGCTTGTCAAAGGCATACAGCTCGCTGGTGATATCATCTTCCTGAAAAATTTCGAATCCCATGGAACGGAAGGTATCGTTTAAGTCATAACACATCTGCGTGATGGGGTGAAGCCCTCCCTGGCGGGGCATGATTCCGGGAACGGAACAGTCAAAATCCGGGGATACCTCCGATGCTTTCAGCGTCAGTTCCAGTTTTTTGGCATCGATCAGTTCTTTCACCTGATCCTTGGCCTGATTCAGCAGCTTTCCCATTTCGGGGCGGAGAGCAGGGTCCAGCTTCGGAAGCTCCTTCAGCAGGAGGCTTAACGCTCCCTGTTTGCTGATGTAGGCGCTTTTTACGTTTTGCAGCTCGATTTCATTGGCGGCCGCGGAAATTTTGTCTTTTACTTCGGATATAATGCCGGTAATTTTTTCTTTCATTGCGATGCTCCTTTCTGATTTTGGTCGGGGCGGCGGGGGATAGGGGGCATGTCTGGAAATAACGGATTCCAAATATATACTGCGCACCGGTTAAATTTGCAGTACAAACGTCATCGGTTATGAGCAGGCAATTCCCGGGGAAGTATCCGGCAGGTGTATGGATAGGTTCAGGAGTATTTTCCCATGAAAATAAAAAAACACCGCCGCCTGTCACTGGACAAGGGACGATGTGAATCGCGGTACCACCCTAATTCAGGGTATTTTCCGGAATACCCCGCACTCGTTTTGTGTAATGTAATCTGCTACACGGACATTCGGTTTAGCGCATATCTCTTTCCGAAAATGCTTTTCACCGAAAGGCTCCCATACTGAAACTTCCAAAAGGGTTACATGGAATGCTTTCAGCCGGCGACACTCCATCTCTGTTTTGCGATACCTTTTGTACTCACATATGTTCAAAGCCTGATCAGTAACTAATTTTAATACGTATTTTGGCTTTTGTCAAGCGGGCTGAACAGGATTTTCAATAAGCGTAATGAAAAGCGTTATGAAAAATACAATATAGTATAGTGAGATGACAGATTATATGGTATAATTATCATGTTTCGCAGACGATTGTCGAGGTATGTTCCTGCAGCGGATGCCTTGCCATCGGGGCAGAGCTTTTTCAGCCATGCGCAGTACAGCTGCAGAACATAAAAAAAGTGACTGCGGAACCTCAAGCGGAAAATAGGACAGTTACGGAGCGTAGAGACGGAACTAAAAAACAGTCTCGGAGTGAAGGCCCCCGGAAGGAAGTTGCGGCTGCGCCCTAAGCAGACGGAACTTCCTTCCCCTAAAAGGGGGCCGGAGCGTAGAGACGGAACTAAAATTAGGAGGAAAATCATGATCAACCCGCAAAATCAAAAAATAGCAAAAATTGTAGAGACACTGGAGCAGATGAATCTGTTCACGGCGGACGAAATTACGTTGATGGAGGATTTCCTGAATGGAGGTTTGGAGGAGCCGGAGCTGGAGAAGCTGGCTTTCCGGGATCTTACTGCCGTGCCGGATGATGTTTCATCCAGAATGAGCTCTCTGACAGCAGATTTGATAAACAAGGGAAGGAACGAGGAAGCAAACAGGCTGGGTAAAATCCTGTTTGCCGCAGGACAGTCAACCTGTTATGGATTGCTGCCGATACGAAATTACTACTCCTTTGATGCCAAAATGATCCCGTTGGAAGAACCGGAGAAAAAGGCGGCAGTCTATGCCATAAAGGTTGCCATGAATGAATACCAGATCAGCAGCCAGGCTGTCACAAACCTGATGAAGGCGGCGGAGGAAAAGCCGGAGAATCTTAAAAAGGCGATCGGTTACCAGAAGAATAAGTACAGCAACGGCAAACTGATCCTGCTGATGACTTATTTCCGGATGAAATACCGAAATGTGAAACTGGTGGAAAAAGGGGCGGAGAGCAAAGCAGGCGGCATTCTGGCCGGTGTGGGAAAGCTGTTGGGAATAGAGGGAGCGGAGACTGAGCCTGTTGTGGAGATTGGTTCGGAGGATGCCGCCCTTCTGAAAGAGTACGGAGATATCCTGGTTGGCAGCATTGGCCATCTGTACCGGAACCAGATGTCCCAGACAGAAGTGAGTGAAATTGCGAATGCTATAGAACGTAATAAGGTTGACGAACGAATCCTGAAGATGGCGAGGCCCAACCTTGCGGTGGATCGATTCATGCTGCGCCTTCTGGGAGGCTGCGCATTTGTCAATTATGCCCAGTCCAGCCGGTTTAAGAATGTGGTGAAGATCTGTCTGGCGGCTGGCGGAGAAAACATGCTGGACATTATGGACAGTCTGGATCTGCGGGGAGCATTGAATGAAAAGGGCGGAATTTTTGACGAAATCTTCGCTGTTGACTGCCGTGTGCTCATTAAGTGGGCGGCCGTGAAGGGTAAGACGGGTATCCTGAGAGAGCAGTTTAAGAGAAACCGGGACGCATACCTGAATTATATGAATGCTGCGGATTTCGATACGTATAACCGGATGAACAGCGTCCTGAAGGAGCAGGATCCGCAGCTGTACAAGGAGCGGATGGACAAGGAAATCTACAGGCAGCAGGCCAAGGTAGTTCAGGCATTTGTGGAGATTGTGGACGGTCAGCTTGGCAATACGGTGCGGGATTATTTAAACGGTGCGGCGGGGCTTGACACTCTGTACGCCTGTGAGGATAAACTGCAGACCAGCGGCAACCGCTGGGCAAACAAGCAGCTGAATATTCTGCAGAGTTACCAGCGCGGCTATGGGCATGATGCTCTCAGTAATCGATGTGAAACTTTCTGGATGGTTTATCGGGGCAATAATTACAATAACCTGAAAGAGGGAGGGGAAATCAAGGCTGCCACCATAAAACGGCTGTTTAAAGCGGTGGATTCGGAAGGGTTGGATCTGAAGCATCAGTTGTGCGGCTACTCGGATATATATGATTCTTTCTATATGGAGAAATGGAAGAAGTCCTTCCGCGCCGGGGCAAGGCTGGTATTCCTGGGCTACCTGGAGACAAGGCGGGAGGAGATGCTCGCGGCGTTCCGGGAGACAGGCAGCGATGGAAGATGTCTGGGCGTGCAGGTTCTGGCGGAGCATCCCGAGGAGAATAAAGCGGAGCTTCTGGAATTTGCCCAGGACAGTTCGAAAGCAGTGAAAGAGGAATTGCTGTATGTCCTCTATGGGCGGAAAAGCTGGGAGGAAGATATATGTAAGCTTCTTTCCTCCAAGAAGGCTGCGGAGCGGGAGATCGCCATCCGCGTGCTGACAAAATGGGACGATGAGAAATACAATTCCGCTCTGACCCAGGCACTGGAAAAGGAAAAGAACGGCAAGGTCAGGACGCTGCTGGAGACGGCGCTGCATGTCACCAGTGAAGGAAACACCGGAGGCGGAAAGGCGATCACCTGTGAAGATATGGTGAAAGAACTTCACAAGGGCGGGAAAAAGCGCAGTCTGGCCTGGGCATATGAGACGCCGTTTTCTGTGGTACATAAAAAGAGCGGGGAGGAAGCGGGGGAAGAGTATCTGCAGGCAATTTTCCTCTGTTACGCCGGGATGAGCCCCTGCGGCGTAAGCCCCAGTGCGGCAATGCTTGCGGAAGCACTGAACGAAAAGGAATTCGAGGTGTACGTCAATGAACTGTTCGACAAATGGATGGAGGCGGGGGCGGAATCCAAGAAACGCTGGGTGCTTTATGCCGCGTCTATTCATGGAGGCGGGGAAATCGTGAAGAAGCTTCATCACCAGATTCAGGAGTGGCCCAATGCGGCCAGAGGCGCCATTGCTTCGGAGGCAGTACAGGCACTGGCACTGAATCCCCAGCCCCAGGCGCTTCTTATTGTAGACGGTATTTCGCGTAAATTCAAATTCAAACAGGTGAAGGCAGCGGCGGGGAAAGCATTGGATTTTGCCGCGGCGCAGTTAGGCATTACCACGGAAGAACTGGCGGACAGGATTGTGCCTGATTTAGGGTTCAATGAGAATATGGAGCGGGAGTTTGACTACGGAGAGAGGAAGTTTACCGTATCCATCACCACGGCTTTGGAGATAGAGGTATACGACGAGAAGGGCAAGAAGCTGAAGAACCTTCCTTCCCCGGGAAAGCGGGATGACGAGGTGATGGCTGCGGCGGCATACGACGAATTCAAGCAGATGAAGAAGCAGATGAAGACCACTGTGAGCAGCCAGAAAATGCGCCTGGAGATGGCCCTGTCCACCGGGCGGCAGTGGAGCGTGGAGGCGTGGAAGCGCCTTTTTGTAAAGAATCCTATCATGCATCAGTTTGCCACGGGGCTGATCTGGGGCGTTTACGAGGACAGGAAGCTGGTATCCACTTTCCGGTATATGGAGGATGGCTCTTTCAATACGGAGGACGAGGAGGAATTTGAACTGCCGGAAGAAAAGGGGCAGTCTCAGGCAGCGCTTTCGGAGGCAGAGGGGACAGGCGCCCAAAATGCAGAGCAGGGGGCGGATGTGACAGAGACCCAAAATGCAGAACAGAAGGCGGATGGGGCAGATGCCGAAAATACAGCGCAGAGGGCAGAAGCGGCACAGCCTGGGGCGCAGACGGACAGCCAGGGAAAACCGGCCGGAAAATCCGGGCAGCTGATCGGGCTGGTACACCCTGTAGAGCTCTCCGAAGATTCCCTGAAAACCTGGAAGGAGCAGCTGGAGGATTACGAGATTACCCAGCCCATTGAGCAGCTTGACAGACCGGTGTACTACAGAACCAAAGAGGAAGAGGAGTCAAAGAGCCTGGAGCGCTTCGGAGGCTGTATTGTCAATGACCTGTCCCTGGGCGGAAAGCTGCAGACGCTGGGCTGGTACAGAGGTTCCGTACAGGATGCCGGCGGCTTCTACAGCTATTACAGAGAGGATAAGGAGCTTGGCCTGGGCGTGGAGCTTCATTTCTCCGGCAGTTACGTGGGCGGTGAAAACGAGGATGTGACGGTGTATGAAGCCCGGTTCTACAATGCGGGAGGCACTCTGCTCTCCGAGAACGGCGGTGTCATGGCGGGGAATACCATCAAGCGCGGCAGCTATGTGTATGACGAGGCCAACGACAGCAATTCCTATTTCCTGAGGGAAGTACCGGAGCGGTATTTCAGCGAAATTGTGCTGCAGCTTGCCAGAGCCACGGCAGCCAGCAAGGAGAAGAATGTGAACTGGAAGGATCCGAGATAAAGACACAAGAATGCTTCCTTCGTTTCCATGCCTTTACACAGGCGCCTGGAAACGAAGGAAACAGATCCTTCTCCAGCCGGATGCTGGCGGTGCTTCTACTTTGTCTGGCAGATATTTTCAATTTCCGATACGGATATTCCGGTTAGTTCTGAAAGCTGTTCGGCAGATGCACCATTCTGAAGCATGGTATTTAACAGCCGCTTTCGTTCCTCAGTCTGACCTTTAGCCCGGCCTTCAGCCCGACCTTCAGCCCGACCTTCAGCCAAACCTTCTTCTCTTGCTTCCTTACGAAACATGCGCATATATTTACGCTCATTGTATTCTGTTAACAGCATTTTCTTCACCTCCGCCCGGAAGGGCAATAAAATATCATCCATAATGCCATGGTCAATACAGTATAAGACAGCAGCGTCAATAGACTGGTCTGTGGAGAAACCGTTTTGGCGGTAGTGTTTAATCTGACCTACAAAGCGAGAATATTCGTCCAACCGTTTGCATGCCGCCATTAAGTCAGAATTGCGGCCCTGGTTGATGTTCAGCATGCGGACTGTCAATTCGAGGCAGGATTCAGGTTTTGTGCCATCTTCGGCAGTAAAGGCATCTGTCAGGCACAGGTATTGCTCATCTGCCACTTCTTCGTCTCCGTTATAGAATACAACGCATTGCGGCGCGGGCAGGCGGATCAGGCTCCGGCCATAAATATTTGCCTTCATTTTTACCACCAGCCCTTCGTATTCCGCGGCGATGTAGAGCAGAAACCGCAAAGGGAGATTGGGACAAAGGGTACACTGATGTTCATACAGGTTCAGCGTGCTGACCAGGAGGAAGGCAACATCATTGTTCATGGCCATATAGACCACGCCGTCCAGAGTGACAATCTGCAGCGCCTGCTCGTCCTGGTAGTCGGTATGGTTTAGCGCGTTATAAAGCTGCAGAAGAGCTTTCCGGTCATGCTCGAAGACATAGCAGAAGAGCCTGTCCTTTACCTTCCGGCTGCTGAAATAATAAGGGAGCTGGAGCCGGTGCAGCTGGTTCCTCCATGGAATAAACCGCATTTTCCGTTTCATGTAATATCCTCTCTTTCTGAAATAAGCAGGCAGAGGACATACATAAATATTGCAGCGTCTTCTGCCAGTATGTGAAAAATCCGGCAGAAACTGCCTGAATGTGCGATGGGCACCCTTCACAGATATGCTCGTGAGCGAATTCATTTGCTGCTTTTTTTGTCTCGTGTTGCACCAGCGCTTACTCCGTTATACATGGAGGTTGGCAAATGTTTTCGGTCGTGAGTATTATACTCGTGAACGCATTTAATTGCCGCTTTCAGCTCTGGATTGCCGATGCGTTCACTCGTTATACTGTGCAGACGGCAATTAATTTTGTTTGTGGGTATAAATCATTGATAACATTAGCATAATGCACTTGAAAGAAAATGTCAACCGGGACTTCGTTTTTCGTTTTGAGGCTCGCTTTCTGGAGCCTGCGGCAGGTTATTCTTGCCAATTCCTACAGCGGGAAGTATAATTATTTTACACAGACCAGGAGCTGTTGCGCACCGACCCGGTTGCGTCAGGAACCGAAAGGATACCGCCCCATGAATGCATATACAGAATTTCTTGAAAACAGAGCCCGTGAGATTTATCCGGAGGACGATATTGATTACAGCCAGGCGCTGATGGAAGTGGTAAATATGTTCCGCCATTTCGACGAAGCGCTGGATACCTTCCTGGCGGAGCACGGATTTACAGGAAACAGATCAGATGTTGACGAAAAAATATCGTATATCAGAACGAAATTTGCCCGGGCAGACATTCAGCCGCCCAGGAACATGAAGAAATGGTATACCGAGCATAAACGGATTCAGAAAGAAACGGCTATCCGTATCTGTTTTGCTTTCGGGCTGACAGTGGAGGAATCGGAAGATTTTATGAGAAGAATCTGTCTGCTGCGCGGGTTTGACTGCCATAATGTGGAAGAAGTGATTTATTTCTATGCCATCAGCAACCGGCTGAGCTATTCGGAGGCCAGGGAGCTGATTGCCGGCGTGCCCAAGGTCAATGTGGGAAAGATTGATTTTGACAAGGAAGTTCTCTATACTTCCGCAATTGTGGAGGAAATCAGGCGTTTTAAAAACCCGGAAGAGCTGACAGAATACATAAGCGTCAATATCCGCCAGTTCGGCTATAACAATGCCACCGCTTACAAATATATCCGTGATATGTGGAAAGAGATTTCGGCAGAGGGCGGGCTGGCGGCGACAGAGCGCAGAAAGCTTTATATCGAATTTAATGATACGGACATCGTCATAGAGGAGCAGGCACAGGGGACGGAAGAAGATTCGGACAGGAACGGCAGGAAAGGACAGAGCGGGCTGGAAGGACAGACAGAGCGGATTGGAAGGACAGACAGAGTGGATTGGAAAGGCGGAACAGGCAGTAAGGGGAGAGCGGACCGGCAGGATAGAGCAGGGAAATCCGGGGATTCCCTCTGGGAGATTTATCTGCAGATACTGGGGCTGGCCGGGAACCGGATCACCAGACTGGGAACGGACAGATCCCTGAAACCGATCCTGAGGGACAACGAACTGCTTCATGCATGGGCGGAGGATTCTTTTCCCAGCAGAGTGGGTCTGGAGAAGATTCTCAACGGGGAGCATGTGTCTGAGGAACTGGTCCATAAGACGATTTTGCTGCTTGTATTTTACCGGTTCTGGGTGAAATCTGCTCTGCGGAATCACAGCTACCAGGCAAAAAACGGAGATACGTACAGATGTACCTGCGAAATCAATAAATACCTGATGGATGCGGGATACCCGGAACTGTATCCGGGAGACCCCTTCGACTGGATCATATTGCATGCGGTGGAAAATGATTTCCCGCTTCTGGTGTTCCGGGAGTATATGCAAGAGCTGTTTTATGTAAAAGAAAGTGATATCAATGCAAAATATGCCGAAACGTAAGGATGCGTCTGCAAAAAGAGAGCGGAGCCTGGGGTGCTGATTTATTGAGTGCGAATCAATGTTATTTCGAATACTTCCCGCCGGAACGCCTCCCGCAGGAATTATTATGATATCTGCGGGACATGCAGGTGAGAAGCAGTAATTTTTATTGTATTTCCGGGCTTTTTCCTAACCCGGACAAGCCGGAACCGAAATGTTGCCATTTTGCGCAAGAAAACATTGTTAAGTGCCTAAACATATTACAGGAACCGCTTCGCGAACCCTGTAATCAAAGGGAAATTGCAGCGGTTTTTTCGACAATTCCTAAGCATCTGCAAATCCAGAATTTTCAGGAAGTGTTGTAAAATCTAAGTGAGGGATCAGGCGCTCACGGGGGCGGCTGATTTCCAGGCCAGAGACAGAGGACGGATGATATGGGGATTAGGGATACGAGAATCGCCCTGAAGGAAGGGGCATCACTTAGATTTTGCAATCATGACAACAGCACGGTTACATACACGATACAGGAAGAAATCGGAAGAGGCGGTTCCGTCATCGTATATAATGGGTTCTATGAGGACAATGCGGGATGCCGGAACCTTGTCCGCATCCGGGAATGCTATCCGTTTTACGGAACGCTGACCCGTGCAGAGACGGGAGCGCTCATTGCGGAGGAAAGGGATATTCCTGTTTTTCGGGAATACCAGAAGAAAATGCGCCAGTCCTACATTGTGAGCAAGGAGCTGTTCTATACAGGCGGACTGACGAATTTCATATCCAATACGCTGAATCTTTATGAGGCAAATAATACTTTATATACGGTGTCCACATACGTGGGAGGCAAAGTGCTTTCGCCCAAAGCAGCAGGCTCCGTCAAAGACTGTATCTCCCTTGTGAAAGCGGCAGCCTGCGCAATCCGGAAACTTCATGACAAGGGCTATCTGTATCTGGATGTGAAGCCGGATAATATCTTTGTTCTTGAGGGGATTACGGAGGTGGTTCAGCTTTTTGATTTTGATACGATAGTGCCCTTGAGTGAAATCAAAAAAGGGGAAAGCGTGCGTAAATACAGGGTTGCTTATTCAGCCGGATATGCGCCGATGGAACAGCAGAAGGGCTGGTTTAGTCTGTTGGGAAAGCATACGGACGTCTATGGAGTGGGCGCGCTGCTGTTTTATCTGCTGTTTGAAAGTGTGCCGAAGGCTCCGGACTGTGAGGCGGATGCGGAGTACAGCTTTGCCTCCTGCCGGTTTGCGGGACAGCACTACCAGGACAGGCTGTTCCAGGCGCTGCCGGAATTTTTTCACCATACACTGGCCGGTTATTATGCTGACCGTTACCAGGATATGGAGCAGGTGATCAACAAGCTGGAGGAAATCGAGAAATACGCGGATACGGTGGTGCCGTTCCTTATTTCCAGCCAGGTGAACTGTCCGCCCGTGCTGGTGGGAAGGGAAGCGGAACTGGAGGCCCTGGACGACTGGATGAACCGGGGCGAGACCAACTGCCTGTTCCTCACGGGCATGGGAGGAATCGGGAAAAGCTCTCTAGTAAAAAAATATATTGCAGATAACCGCTCCGGATTTGAGGCGGTTCTTTATCTGTATTACAACGGCTCAGTCAGGAAAATGATTACGGACGACGGGCAGCTGCGCATTAATATAGTGGAGAGAAGAAAGGAAGAAAGCGAGTCCGATTATTTTACGAGAAAAGTAAAAATGCTCCGGGATCTGGCAGCCGGGAAGAGGATATTGCTTGTGGCGGACAACTTTGAGGGAGAGCCGGACGAAGATTTTATAGCTGTCCTGAACATAGGATGGAAAGTTATCGCTGTAACGAGAGAAGACAAACCGGAAACCGGATATGATACTCTGCGGCTGGGGGCGATTAGATCCCGGGAAGATATGCGCATATTGTTTGAAAGGTATATCCGCAGGGAGATTGACGAAGGGGCGCGGGGTTACCTGGAGGACATTATCGACAGAGTTTCCGGGCATACGCTGGCGCTTCAGCTGATTGCCAGGCAGATTGAGTGCAGCCATATCTCTGTTGCAGAAGCGGCGGCGCTTCTGGAGGAGCGGGGATTTGTTAATATTGCGCCTGAAAAGGTGGATTATGTGAAGGACCAGGTGCTGTTTTACGAGAAAGTTTCGGATATCGTCAGCATGCTTTTCGCGGCGGGGCATATGGAAGACGGGGAAAGGGTGATACTGAAAGTGTTGTCGCTGTTTCCGTTTTCAGGTGTGGAGATAAATGGTTTTTCGGATATGATTGTGCCGGATGGGACGGATACGCCGGATTGGCTGGAAACGAAGAAGGGGACGATTAAGGATGTGCTTAACGGGCTGGCCAGGGCGGGTTGGGTGCAGGCAGAGGGCGGAATCCTGTCGATTCATCCGGTGGTGCATGAGGTGATTGGGCAGTGGGAGTGGACGGATTCCTGCAGACAGACATTTGCTGTACTGGCAGACAGCATTTCCAGACGGTTGGAAGCGGAGAAAGGGACAGATAACCGGGAGAAAGGCAGACAATGGCAGGGGGGAGAATACCGCAATTTCCAATATTGGCTTTCTATGGCGGAGAGCGTGTTGGAAAACAGCCGAAAAGAAACTGCTCTGAAGGACAAAAAGGAATATTGCGCATTATTGTTTTATACACTTATGACCATGCCTCTGGACAGAGAAGCGTATATTCTGGAACATGCCGGAAAATTGCTCCATGAAGAGACAGGGCGTGAAAAGATCCCGGATGAAGGAGAAGGACTTCTGGGACTTTACAGCAGAGTCGTCACTGTTTATGGAGAACAGGGGAAACTGGAAATGGCTCATTCCGAATTAAAGAATATGGAAAAAACAGTGCGGAAATACGGAGAGAATTACCTCTTTGGTCGATATTATTTAACATTGGCAGATTATTATGACTATGTGATTGCGGGGGATTATTACAGGGGGAATCATGCTGCTGATGTCCGCAGGAGGCTTCGCGCTGTGGACAGGGCGATCCGCTGCCTGAAAAAAGAAAAAGCAGGCAGCGCCAGGTTTTACTACATCCGTGCATTATTGACAAAAGCCCATTTGCTGATCATTGCATACCCCAGAAGGCACAGGGAAATGCGGAGACTGTTTGAGGCCGTGAAGCCATATACCATGGGCGGTTTTGCCGTGAGGGAAAGCCTGTCGCCTTCCATTGAAACATCGCTGACAAGGCTGGATTACGATGTTGTAAAAGGGTGGTATCATACTTATATGGATGAGGATTATCAAAGTATGATGCAGGTTATGGCGGATGCGGATGAGATTGCGAGAGCTACGTCGCATACGGATTTAAGTATAATTTATTCCATTGTACGCCCCTGGTCCAATATGCTTTGTGAGTTCAGGAGATATGACGAGGCTGCCCGGAAGCTGAAAGAGGGCATTCGCATGTGCGGGAAGGAGGAGTACAGGGGCGTCATTCCGTATATACGGAAGAAGGTGGACTTGTATGCCTGTTTGCTGGATGTGTATTATCTGAGCGGGGATTTTGAGAAGTGCAGGGAGGTTATCGGGGTGATTGATGAGGAGAACCGGAAGAATCGGGATGTGGGGGTGGTGAAAGTGATTGCGGAGGATTATCGGGGGGAGGTGTTTGGCGGAGATTAGAAAAAATTATTGCACGTAAGCGCAAAACCATGTATACTTATTAAGAACTGTTTTTACGTTTGAAGATAGACGTTAACTGTTCTTTCGCGTTAATGGGAAAAGAGGAGGGGCAATATGAAATTATGCGGTGCAGCGTGTAGCAGAAAGAAATCCATATATAGAAGAATTGCGTTTTTATCTCTGGGAGTGGTTTTTCTATTGTCCGGTTGTTCGGGTGCGTTTGAAGAGACGGCTATCAAGGCAGTGGGAATTATGGATGATGAGGAATATGAAAAGTATATTGAACTGAAGGATACGGGGCAGCTGGATCAGAGTGGTTATTATATGTACGAAGGGATTGCGGTAGATGAGGGAACAGGGAACGATGAGGAGGCGGTTCCCGCACAGGGAGGGATACATGTTACCTTTGCCAGAAATGCTTATTTGGATATCGGTTATTTTTTTGATGCGGATCTGAAAAATCCGGTTGACGTGCAGGCATGTTATCTGCGTCCGGGGGATTGTATTTATGCATCGGATCCGGCATGTAATCATCCGGCCAGCAATTGGTACTGTTTTGACCGTTTCTGCATCCGGGAATATGATGAGGAGGGGCACAGAGGCCAGGAGCTGGTTTGGCAGAAAGAGGGAAGCAACGGCAATTTGGTATTGTGTGTGCCTGCGGATTATGATGGGACGGAGGTGTCGGTAGAACCCCTGGGAAAATATGAGAACCATTCTATCAGCCTGAAAGACTATTGTATCGACAGTGCCGGGCAGCAGGAGGAATTGTCTGGCACATGGGTGATCAATGAGGAAGAAACGACAGGAAGGTTGTTTGAAGTAAGTCCTGTTGAAACACTTGTTGTTGATTACAAGTATGATCCCCGGGAATTTTGTTATGTTTCATCTGTGCCGGACAGCTTTTATCACGATAATGGGCTGGTTCGGTTTGAAACGGTTGCGGCGGACAGTAATATTGAGGAATATTCAGTGGAATTGCGTTCTATTAAGGGGGAGTACAGCTTTGACCCGTCAGAATATACGGCTGAAAACGGGAAGGTCACTTTTAAATATAGGAACAGTGTAATAACGGAGAGGCGGAGCATTCCGGATGGGGAAGCAATTGATTATGTGGCGGAGCCGGATTCGGGATATCAGCACTCCAAAGGGGCAGGGCAGATTATTGTGGATGCGTCCAATCCGGAGCAGACAGATGAAAAAATCAGAGAGGCAATCCGTTTTTATGTGGATGAAATGGTAGATGTCATCCTGCCGCAGCCGGAGGGCGGGAGGATAGAGTACGTGGCGGATGGGGAAACCCTTTCTGGCGAGACCTGTTCCCTGCGTTGCGGAACGGTAATTACCATGAACTTTTTTGGCTGGAACGGATGGATATGCAGCCAGTCGGACGGCGCTGAATATACGGTTACTGACCAAAAGGTAAACCAGATTGTGTCAATCCAGGGAGGGGACATTAACACTGATATATTCAAAGAATCTGACCAGCATAAGCCTGTTTTAAATATTGTGGTAAAAGACAGCCTGACGGAAGCGTTGTTTGAAGTGTCCGCATCGGGCATCCGGGAAGAAAAAACAGGGTATGGGACAGGAAATAAAACAAGCATTTTGCCGGATTGGGTGGGACAAACCGACAGGCTGATTTTTGAGGATAAGGTCGGCACAGAGGATGGAATTATCCTTGGGATAACAAATGATACGGTTCTTGCAGGAGACGCATTAAAACTGGAGGTTATGCTGACAGATACAGGCGGGAAAGAAGAGAAGTACATAGAATATATTACAAAGCTGCCGGCCGAACATAAAATAGTCCTGTATGATGAAGAGGAGATTGCTGATTCATCTAAGGTTTATAAAGAAGTGCTTGTCACTGCCAGTAAGGTAAATGTGGTAACGTATGAACCCAAGACTGTTGACTGTGCCACGTTAGAGGTTTTTCTTGAAGAGGATAAGAAGGCCCTGGAAAAAGGGGATGTATTGGAAACATCACGGGATGTCACAGTTAGTGTTACACCGCAGAAGGGGTATGTTGTTACAGGTTCAAAGACCGATGACGGCATATACAGTGATACAATGAAGTTCTCGAAATGGGAGAAGGACTGGGAGAAGATTATAGAAGATCATCCGGTCAGGAAGCTGTGGCACGTGACATTGGATACATCTGATGAATATGGCGAATGCATTTTTAAAGTAGACGGGGAAGAGGTTTCCGGCACGGTTGAAGTATATGAAGGGCAGGAATTGACAATGGAATATACGCTTACGGAGTCTGGTTATCAAATTGACCGGAGCGGGATAGACAGATTTATTGGCGGAGTATTTCATAAAAATACTGATAAGGAAACCATACCTGTATCTGAAGAAATAGATGGAAAAGTAATCAAACGGTCTGATTATATTACAGTCAGGGAAAAGGGGGATAAATAATGGGACAGAAAAAGCAATCTTATGAAGTGGGAAGACCAATGGATTCCCTGAAACTGCCGGCTGTTGCAGGCAAAATTGCATTGTGGATACCTGGTCACTTTTTATTGTTTATCATGCTGATTTCATTTATACTATTTATGATTGCTGTCTTATTTTATAACAGCGCCCCTGGGTACGGCAAAGCTGCGGGAATGGCAGTGGGTTCTTTTGAGGGCGTGACAAGCGGGCTCAGCGAGGGTGCTAAAGCGGGAAAAGAAGCCGGGCTTAGTGCGGAGGATACCAGGATACGGGTCGGAAATGAAATCAGAGGAACGGAAAAGCTTCAGGTTCTTCTGGTCGATATGAAGCTGTCAGATATTTTTCAGGAGGGCGATCAATATGCGGCACTGCTTAGCCTTGAGGGTGAGGCTGCATTCACGGTAGATTTGTCCCGAACTCAAGTCTTTACGGATGAGGCAACGGGGAATTTTATCATGGAAATCCCGGAACCGGAGTTTGAATTCTATCTGGACGACAGCTCGATTCAGGTGGTTGACGATTATAAGGCACCACTTTTTGACGGCACATCAAAGAATGGATATACTGGTTATTTGAACAGCAGGGAGAAAATCAATCAAAGGGTGGAAGAAGAGCTGGCTGAGAATGATGCAATGCTGACCCAGGCCAGAAACTCCGCATTGCAGCAGGTTGGAGAACTGGCAAAAGCAATTTGCGGGAATACGCCAATAGAAATACGCTTTACGGAAGGGGAAGAATGATTGGGGAAGCGAAAACGATTATGACTTCAGCAAAGGAAAAGGAATACTATGGCAGAAAAGAAGGCTGGAAAGCTTAAGAAGGTGTCGGGCAGGAAAGCAGGAATTGGTCTGGCAATTATATTGTTTATTGGGGCGGTTATTTTATACCGGAGCGGTGTCAGCCGTATGCAGAAAGCATATGAGGAGAACAGGAGAAACACCGGCGATAAGTTTTATCAGGCAGCCTACGATTTTGAGGAGGCCAGGCATCATGTGTCAAATTACATAGTGATTAATTTGGAGGATATCCGGAATATTGCACGTTTGGAGGTTTTAAAAGTCAGTGACACGGAGTTTGTAATTGATCATCCGGAACATGGAATCATTTCATGGCTTGAGGTTCAGGGGGTGGGAGTGTTTACTGTAGACTTAATGGTAAGTGAATTTATTACAGATTTCGAACGTCAATATGTGCTGGTCAATATACCTAACCCGGTTTTGACTCAGTGTGCAGTGGAAGAAACAGGAAAGCAATTCTGGAAAAACACCAGTATTTTTAATGGAAGCGTTGCTGATGGTGTTAAACTGTCGCAGGAACAGTTGCGTGAAGGGCGATTGCGCCTTGAAGATTCGATGAAGCAAAGCCGCAGGTTTTATGAAGCAGCCCAAAAAGCTGCGGTGAGCATGGTAGAAGCCCGTGTGAAGCAATGGAATCCTGAATTGCCTGATTTGAAGGTAGAGGTAAATTTTATAGATGTCGATGGGTGATGAGCAGATGGCGGTTGGTTATTTTCGCAGAATTAACATACATAGACAATAAACACAACCGCAAGTAACGGAAAAGGCTATCTTCTACTGCAATAGAGGATAGCCTTGTAATCCGTAATTTTTACGCTTTATAAGTTTCCGATTGTACAACCGTCGGACATGCGAATATCCTTCGGCTTCTATGATGATTATAAACCAACGCTGCGGATTTTGCAAGAGGGTTTAGAAAACGGGGTGTTTCGGCACTCCTGTTTTTTGCAGATTTGAAGATTATCTTACAGGGTAATCTTTCGTTATACTTCTAACTGTATATCTATTCGACGTCCGGATAAACAATACATCCACAAATCCAAAAATAAAAAAGCCATGATATACTCAGTTTCAACCAATTATTTAAAGTCAAAAATCATATTCATGTCACATTCGAGGATATGGCAACAGGCATACAAAAATACTACGGTTGGATTTTGCGTACCTTTTTCTATCCGGTTATAAGAATAGATAGAAATATCCACTCCGTTTGTCTGGAGCTTTGCAACCATGTCTGTCTGCTTAAGGTTCATGGCTTTGCGTAGTTTTGATATGTTTTGGCCTATGTCAATGTTGTTTATTTGAATGACTCTGTCTATGCTTTCTTTATTTTTCATAATATTGTACCTCTGTGCAATATTTTATGCAGATTTTACAAAAAATAATTGCACGAAAACGCAATAAACGATATAATACAATATATTTTGTGAGAAGATCAGAATTAGGAATAGATGGTTCACTGAACGGCAAAGTAGGGGGTATAATAATGCGTACATGTAATTGTCCAAGCTGTAATGCAAATATTTCTATAGATGATGAGAACAGGGATTTTGCGTTTTGCCAGTATTGTGGGAGCAAAATTATGCTTGATGACTATCGCAGTATATACAGGGTAATTGATGAGGCTAAAATAAAGCAGGCAGAAACAGGCAGGGAAATCCGCTTAAAAGAACTGAATATAAAAGAAGCACAGATGAAGGAAAGGAATCGGCTTCGGAAAATGTAGTTTATATCGATACGGTATTTTCCGGTAAATATAACATAAGCCCTGGCGATGAAATTGGGCTGATAAGCGGACAAAAAACATTGAGGGAAGGAAAACTGATTCATCTCATTACCAGGATTCTAAAACTTGGTGCCGCCAATATATTGCTTTTGGATGAACCGCTTAATCATTTGTCTTTTCGCAATTCCAGGATATTAAATGACATCATTGAGGAGGTAAAAGCTGTCAGGCCAGAACTTACTATATTGATGATATCTCATTGTAAAGCTATCAGTTTTGTTGACAAAATTATGAGGTATGATTATGATATTGAGAAAATAGTCACGAAGAAATATAAATCATACAGTTGCTTTGCCACAATAGACTCATCTGTGGAAAACATGTCTTTTTCGTTACATTTGAAAGACAATGACAACCAGAAACGAATAAACGAAAATTGCGAAACCAACAGTGCCATGCATCCACAAATCCAAAATCAAAAAAGTTGTTGTATACTTGATTCACGCTAAAAAGCGGGAAACCGTTGACAGGAGGAGAAGACTATGAGACGAAAAAACGTGACTATCTGGTTTACGACAGCCCTATCATTACTATGCCTGACAGCATGCGGCGGGAGCACGAATGCCGTGGAAGGATCCTCAGGAAATGCCGAAATACAGGCAGCAGATTCGGAGAATCAGGAAATTACCGAAAATAAAATGACTGAGAATGAAATAACCGAAAAAGAAGACGCCGAATATAAAGAAACCGAAACCGTGCAAGCGGAAGAAAACATAAGTACTGAGGAAACTGAAAACCAATCGGACGAATCGGCATATGCGCTAACCGAAAGCTTCAAGACAACCGCCGTTATAGAAGAGACAGTACTTGTGGATGAGGACGACATAAAAATTACGGCAACAGAATTAAGTTATACGAATTATTCGGCCGATTTAAATTTGCTCATAGAAAATAACAGTGATAAGAATTTATCGTTTATCAGCGGGTCTATGGGATATTCCTGTAACGCTGTCAACGGCTATATGGTCAACGACGGCTATTTGAACGCAGATGTGGCGGCGGGCAAAAAGGCGAACGAATCCGTCAGGTTCAGCACGGATATGCTTACCATATACGGTATTACGGAAATTGCCGACATACAGATAGGGTTTGATATCAGGGATGAAGAGTACGAAGATTATTATACCGGAGTCCGCCAGATCATAACGTCTGCAGCAGAAGCTTACGATGATTCAGAGAACCGATATCAGAAAGCTGTAAGCAGCGGTATTTGGGAGAAGTTGTACCATTGCAGCATAGATTATTATGCGGATGAGGAACTGTACGATCAAAATGGCGTACGGATCGTATCGGAAGCGCTTATGATGAACAGGGATGGAGAGAAGGTGATCCTTCTTGAAATTTGGAACGATTCGCCGGAAATGGTTTATGGTGTTACATCAAATATTGCTGTAAACGGGCTGACAATCAACAATTACAGATGTTCTGGCGATTTTATTAACCCCGGAACCCGCCGGATTGTAGAATTGGACATTACATCAATGCTGGACAAATCATATTGGGATGTATTTGGAATTTCGGACATAAGCCAGTTTGCATTATCGTTTGCGGTGGAAGATGCCGCTCATGAGGAGATAGCCGCGCCTGAGGAAATTGGATTTACAACGGCGGAAGGAGGGCCGGGGGTGGATGATAGCGGCATGGAATTATATAATGACAATGGAATACGAATTATTTCAAAAGGCTTATTTGAAGATCCCGAAGAATACAGCGATGATATTCATCTGATGTTATTGGCGGAGAACCAGTCTTTGGAATCAGTTGTGATAGATGATGTGTATGATTCGCTTTCCGTAAATGGTTTTATGACAGACGGTTATTTTTACGGGGTTGAAGCGGCTGCCGGAAATTATGTGATTCTCGATGTGGAAATACGGGCGTCGGCTCTGGAGGAAAATAAGATTGATGGTATAGAGGATATTACTGATATAGAGATCACTTTTGAGATACGGGACGGGCAGTATAACACAATTGATAAACCCGTACTTGTCATTGAGGAATAGGTAGAAAAATCTTATCTGTAAAATAAAGAAACGGTAAACATCGTATAAGAATAGAAATGTTCAGCTGCAAATCTATCTGACATGCAGTAAAAATGAGGGGCTGTTTCACCGATCGACATTACCCGATGCAGCAGCCCCGGATTAAATTCGATAAAAGGGGATAGAAACAGCCTTTTTTGAAAAACATTCACTATATCTGCGCAAACACTTCCCCAATCGGAGCCTGGATCAACAGATCCGCATGGGAATCTCTGGGCGTGGGTGCCTTATTTATCACTACCAGCTTCTCACCGTTAAAATAATCAATCAGTCCCGCCGCCGGGTACACAGCCAGAGAGGTGCCCCCGATGATCAGTACCTGGGCATTATGAATGTAATGCACTGCATCATTGATAGTCTTCTGATCCAGCCCCTCTTCATAGAGTACCACGTCTGGCTTCACAGAGCCGCCGCATTTCTCACATTCAGGCACACCCGCAGCATCCTTGACATAATGTACATCATAGAACTGCCCGCACTTCTCACAATAATTGCGCAGCACCGAGCCATGCAGCTCCAGCACTGTCCTGCTTCCCGCGGCCTGATGGAGTCCGTCGATATTCTGAGTAATGACCGCCTTTAATTTTCCCTGAGCTTCCAGTTCCGCAAGCTTTAAATGAGCCGCATTGGGTTTCGCCTCCAGAAAAAGCATTTTATTGCGGTAAAACCGGAAGAATTCGCCGGGATTGCGGCGGTAAAAGGTATGGCTCAGAATTGTCTCCGGCGGATAATCATACTGCTGATGATACAGTCCGTCCACACTTCTGAAATCAGGGATGCCGCTTTCCGTGGATACGCCTGCGCCGCCAAAAAATACAATGTTATCGTATGTCTGTACGATATTTTTTAATTCTGTGATGAAATCCGCCTGTTTTTCCATAAATATCACCATGCCTTTCCTGTATGCTGATGTCAGAATCCCGGATGCATTATTCATACTGCGCACCGGTTGAATTTGCAGTACAACCTGACTGCAGACCGCCAGCCAGGTATTTTCCCGGAGGCATTACTGTAAATCCTGGCGGTCTGCAGTATATATCTAAAAAACCACACCACTGGCGATTTTGGTATCCGGAACGGACATGGCCTTTCGCCGCTGTCATATCCTCTCTTTGTTGAAAGAAGCAGACAGAGGATATATGCACAGGCGCTGCAGCCCCTTCTGCCAGTATGTGAAAAATCCGGCAGAAACTGCCTGAATATGTGATCAGCACTCTTCACAGACATACAATTGATGAAACTATCATAATGCATTTGAATGAAAATGTCAACCGGAAACGAAAAAACGCATAAGCGTTTCCGTGCTTCAACGAAAAGCCGCGGCGATAAGCGGTAATCCGGTATAGTCTGACAATAATAAGTTCAAAATAAGGAAAACTTAAGAAATGATGCACACAATCCTATTGAGTGGAATCTGAAGAATATGGTATAATATGACCATATTCCAGGCAGCATTTTATACTGCGCATCGGTTGAAGTTGCAGTACAGCCCGACTGCAGACCGCCAGCCAGGTATTTTCTCTGAGGCATCACTGTAAATCCTGGCGGTTTGCAGTATAGCTGCATTGACAACCGGAAGCCGCGTTTGCTTTCCGTCACAGATAAAATAAGACAGAATAACAGAGGTGCTATTTTGAATATACGAAAAAAAAGTCGCGGAGAAACTCTGATTCCCCTGGAGAAAAGCCGCAGAACGATACAATTGAATAAGAGAGGCCGCAGATTAATGCGCTATGTCATTCCTTCCCGTATTTTTGCCGTACTTGGCATTGCGGGCATCCTTTATTGCGGCGGGATTGCTCTGGTGGGTTTTGGAACATGGTTTTTCCTGATCTGGGGAGGAATCGGCGTTTTTTTCCTGCTTCTGAGCCTCATATTTCATAATGAAAAACTGATGACGGCGATTCCGGGATGGATCAAAGGGATATGCATGGGCATTTTCTGCGCGGCGGTTCTTTTATTCTTCTGTGTGGAAGGATTGATCCTGAGCCAATATCATGCCCAGGCTGCTCCGGGGGCGGATTATGTGGTGGTGCTGGGTGCCCGGTGGAAATCCACAGGTCCCAGCGAAGTGCTGCGCAGGAGGCTGGTTCAGGCTGCCGATTACCTGGCTGGAAATCCGGATGCGAAGGTGATCGTATCCGGCGGTCAGGGGGAGAATGAGATCATGACGGAAGCAGCCGGAATGCGCGATTATCTGGTGAAGATGGGGATAGAAGAAAGCCGCATTCTGGTGGAAGACCAGTCGTCAAACACGTATGAGAACCTGGTGTTCAGCGGGCAGTTTCTGGACATTCAGCGGGACAGCGTGGTGATCGTAACCAACAATTTTCATATGTTCCGCGCCCTCAGTATTGCACAAAAGCAGGGGTACGCCCATGTGGAAGGCCTGGCAGCCGATTCGGTTTTTGGAATGGCGCCCAATAATCTGCTGAGAGAATTCCTTGGGGTATTAAAGGATTTTTGGGTGGGGAATCTGTGAAGCCGGGGAAAATTATGTAAAAACGGTTCGGAAGGACCATAGGACTTTGGAGGAGAAGAGATGGATATCAATGTGGGAGATGTAGTGAGATTAAAAAAACAGCATCCCTGTGGGAGCAAAGAGTGGGAGGTGCTGCGGTCAGGGGCGGATTTCCGGCTGAAATGCAGAGGCTGCGGCCATCAGATCATGATATCCCGTCCGCTTCTGGAGAAGAATGTGAAAGAAATTCTCTGAGACGGGTACATTTGCGCGCCATCATAAACTGCGGTATGGCGGGACGCTTTGGGAGTTTGTAATTATGCTTTGCGCTGTGATAACTCTATCATAAACTGCGGCATGGCGGGACGGCTTTGGGGGCATGGGATTGTCTGTCAGGACACAGACAGCATCTGGCAAACAGGCGGAGTGGTCAGGGCGGCTGCCGGGTCTGGATTCGGAAGCAGGGCAGCCATGTTGAAAATAAGCGGAAAACAGTCAAAAAAGTACTTGAAATTGCAGGAAATTTATGCTATCATGTATCCTTGTGATGAATCAAATTCCTTGCTCGCGTCAGAAGCGGGCCAGAGACCAAAAGGAGGTAACAAGCATGAACAAGTATGAATTGGCCGTAGTCGTGTCTGCCAGGATCGAAGATGAAGAGAGAGCGGCTGTTGTTGACAGATGCAAAGCTCTTATTGAGAGATTTGGCGGCGTCATCACAGAGGTGGACGATTGGGGCAAGAAGAGGCTTGCCTATGAAGTCCGGAAGATGAAAGAAGCTTTCTATTACTTCATCAGATTCGATGCAGAGAGCACTGCTCCGATCGAGATCGAGAGCCGCATCCGTATCATGGACAATGTGATCAGATATCTGATCGTCAGACAGGACGAGGCTTAATTAGAAAGCGAGAGTCGAAATATGAATAAAGTAATTCTTATGGGACGTTTAACCAGAGATCCGGAGGTGCGGTATTCACAGGGAGCCAGCCAGACCGCGGTGGCGCGCTTTTCCGTCGCGGTGGACAGGCGCTTCAAGCGCGAGGGAGAGCCGGACGCAGATTTCTTTAATTGCACCGCATTCGGCAAGCAGGCTGAGTTTATCGAGAGATATCTGCATAAGGGGATCAAGATTGTCTTATGCGGCAGGGTTCAGAATGATAATTACACTAATAAGGACGGGCAGATGGTTTACAGTGTCCGCGTCATGGTGGATGAGATTGAGTTTGCCGAGAGCAAGAACGCATCTGGTGGGAATGCGTATGGCGGGAATGCTGGCGGATTTAACGGTAACGGGGGCGGTTATAACAACGGCGGTTACCAGGGAGGCGGCAGCGCGCCTGCTCCGTCCGGTGCCGGGGATGGCTTTATGAACATTCCTGATGGCATTGATGAAGAATTGCCGTTCAATTAAGTTTCCGGTTCGTTTCGTGTAAAGTTGATTATGTATGACAGGAGGCAGCGATATGGCTTACAATAAAGCAGAGAAATCCGATGGCCCTATCAGGAAAAGGGGCGGGGTCCGCAGGAAGAGGAAAGTTTGTGTATTCTGCGGCAAGGACAATGTAATTGATTACAAGGATACCAACAAGCTGAAGAGATACGTTTCCGAGAGGGGAAAGATCCTTCCCCGCCGTATCACCGGCAATTGCGCGAAGCATCAGAGAGCCCTGACGGTTGCGATCAAGAGGGCGCGCCACGTTGCATTGATGCCTTATGTTCAGGATTAAGTGCCGGGCAATTTCTTAGACCAAAAGAGAAGGCCAGCTGTCTGGAAGGACAGTTGGCTTTTTATGTAAAATCGCATCTTTGTTCTCGGCAGAATGACTTTTCTACAAAACATTTCCATTTTAGACAAATTAAATTGTAGCATAGTTGGGAAGAGTATGTTATAATATTCTGTGGACGGGTTTTTATCTGCGTACCAGTTTACTGCAATCTGAAATTAGGAAGAAAACAGCAGAGTGATATCTGAAGCTCTGCGAGGTATCCATATGAAAAAGAGAATAAAGTTGAAAGGCCGTATCAGGACGTATATACAGTTCAGTATTTATCTGGGTATACTTCTCAGTGTGGTAGATGCAGCCGTGTTCGTGATCGATCTGCGGGCAGGCGCATTTTTGGCCGGATATATTATATTTTATTTTGCAATTACATTGTCCCTGTATTTTTATAATAAGCCCGTGATCATGAACGAGCTTATCAGCTTTGCCACCGAATACGGGCAGATCCAACGCAGGTTGCTGCGGGAGATGGACCTGCCTTATGCCCTGTTGGACGACAGCGGCAAGGTAATGTGGACAAATGCTGCTTTTGAGAGTGTTGTCCATCAGCCCAAGGGATATAAAAAGTCCATTACATCTCTGTTTCCCACCATTACCAGGGATCGTCTGCCGGATAACTGCGGAGTGGACGAGGCGCAATATGAGCTTGAGTATGAGGGAAACGAGTATGTGGCGAAGTTCAGAAAGATCTCTCTGGAGGAAATGGCCGAGCACAGCGATATGATAGAGGCGGAAGGATATCAGGGATATCTGACAGCTGTCTATCTGTATGACGAAACGGCGCTCCGCATTGCGCTGCGCGAAGTGGATGACCAGAGCCTTGCGGTGGGGATGATCTATCTGGATAACTATGACGAAGCTCTGGACGGAGTGGAGGAAGTGCGCCGTTCCCTGCTGATTGCATTGATTGACAGAAAGGTTAATAAATATATTTCCGCCCTTGACGGTATCTGCAAGAAGCTTGAGAAGGACAAGTATCTGATCATCATGCGCAAGCGTATGGTGGCACAGCTCCAGGAGTCGCGTTTTGACCTTCTGGAAGAGGTAAAGATGGTCAATATCGGAAACGAGATGGCTGTGACAATCAGTATAGGGGTAGGGCTTGACGGCTTGTCCTATGCCCAGAATTATGAATTTTCCCGCAATGCCATTGATCTGGCTCTGGGACGGGGCGGTGACCAGGCTGTGATAAAGACACCCGAGAGTATTACATACTACGGTGGCAAGAGTCAGCAGGTGGAGAAGAATACCCGTGTAAAGGCAAGAGTAAAGGCGCAGGCGCTGCGGGAGATCATCACAGGCAAGGATCAGGTGCTGGTGATGGGACACAGGATGCCGGATGCGGACAGCTTCGGCGCGGCGGTGGGAATATACAGGATTGCGCTGACGTTGGGACGAAAGGCGCATATTGTGCTGAATGAGGTGATCCCGGCGATACAGCCTACTGTGGAACTGTTTGGAAGCAACCAGGAATACGGGGATATGATCATAGGGAATCAGCAGGCCGTAGAGGCGGCAGGAAGCAATACCGTGCTGGTGGTGGTGGATGTCAACAAACCGTCCATAACGGAGTGTCCGGAACTGTTAAAATACTGTAAGTCTGTCGTGGTACTGGATCATCACAGACAGAGTACGGAGACCATTGAAAATGCAACGCTGTCCTATGTGGAACCTTATGCTTCTTCAACCTGTGAGATGGTGTCGGAGATATTGCAGTATATTTATGACAATATCAGGATCCGGCCTGAGGAAGCCGACTGCATGTATTCGGGCATCATGATTGACACGAATAATTTTATGATAAAGACCGGAGTGCGTACCTTTGAGGCGGCCGCGTTCCTGCGACGCAGCGGCGCGGACGTGACCAGAGTGCGCAAGCTTTTCAGAGAGGATGCGCAGGGATACAAGGCGAAAGCAGATGCCGTCAGCCAGGCGGAGATCTATAAACAGTATTTCGCCATTTCTATCTGTACAGCGGATGATCTGCCCAGTCCTACCATCATAGGCGCCCAGGCTGCCAATGAACTGCTGAATATCAGGGGGATCAAGGCCAGCTTTGTACTGACGGATTACCAGGGCAAGATTTATATCAGCGCCCGCTCCATAGATGAAGTGAATGTGCAGCTGATCATGGAGCGCATGGGCGGCGGAGGACATCTGAATACCGCCGCATGTCAGATGGAGGGGACAGGCATTATAGAGGCCATCGGTGTTCTGAAGCGCACCATAGACAGCATGCAGGAGAAGGCAGAGATTTGATAAAGCCGTATGCAGTTTATTACGCAGGCTGTCATGTATGAAAGACGGAGCGGGCGTAACAGCAGCTTCAAAGCAAACAGGAAAGAAGGGATTCTGATATGAAGATTATTTTATTACAGGATGAGAAAAAGCTGGGGAAGAAGGGTGACATAATCGAGGCCAGCGAAGGATACGCAAGAAATTATATATTGCCGAAAAAGATCGGTGTGGAAGCCACCGCAAAGAATATGAACGATCTGAAGCTTCACAAGGCGAATGAGGACAAGCTCGCAAAGGAGCAGCTGGATGCCGCGAAGGCGCTGGCGGCATCGCTGGAGCCGAAGCAGGTCGTGGTAAAGATCAAGGCGGGAGAGGGCGGCAGGGCTTTCGGCTCTGTGTCCAGCAAGGAAATTGCCGCAGCCTGCAAGGAGCAGCACAATATAGAGGTTGACAAGAAGAAGATCCAGCTTCAGGAGAATCTGAAGAATTTCGGTTCTTATGAGGTGAGTATCAGGCTGCATCCGCAGGTGACTGCAAAGCTGACAGTGAAGGTTGAGGAATGCTAGAGTGCTGACCGGGAGGGGGACAGGCTTAAAGGTGTGATTTCATGGAAGAAAATGTGCTGAAAAGGATACTGCCTCATAACCTGGAGGCAGAACAGTCCGTGATCGGCTCCATGCTGATGGACAGGGATGCCATAGTGGCGGCGTCCGAGTTGTTGGCGGGAGAAGACTTTTATAACAAGCAGTATGGGGTTCTGTTTGATACGATCTGCGAGTTGAATGACAGCGGCAGCCCTGTGGATCTGGTTACGCTGCAGGAACGCCTGCGCATGAAGGATGTGCCGCCTGAGGTCAGCAGTCTGGAATTTATCAGAGATATTCTCACTGCTCCGATCACTTCTGCTCACATCAGGCGGTATGCTCAGATCGTGTCGGAAAAGGCAACATTGCGCAAATTGATACGCTTGAATGAAGAGATTGCCAATACCTGTTACAGTGGGAAAGAGACGTTGGAATACATATTAGAAGATACGGAAAAACGTATTTTCCAGCTGGTGCAGAGAAGAAGCACCGATGCTTATGTGCCGATCCGACAAGTAGTCATGAACGCAATGGACAAGATTGAGTTCGCCGCGAAGAATAAGGGAAGTGTCACGGGAATTCCCACGGGATTTCTGGATCTTGACTACCGTACGGCGGGGATGCAGCCCTCGGACCTGATCCTGATCGCGGCCCGTCCTTCCATGGGGAAGACGGCTTTTGAGCTGAATATCGCTCATCATGTGGCGTTCAGGAAAAATCTTACTCTGGCTATCTTCAGCCTGGAGATGAGCAAGGAACAGCTTGTGAACCGTATGTTTTCCATGGAATCCAATGTGGATTCCCAGAAGCTGCGTACGGGGCAGATGAATGACCAGGAATGGGAGCGATTGATCGAGAGTGCCGGAGTCATAGGAAAGTCTTCCCTGATTATTGATGACACGCCAGGCATCAGCATTGCGGAACTGCGTTCCAAATGCCGTAAATATAAGCTGGAACATGATCTGTCCATGATCATCATTGACTATCTGCAGCTGATGACCGGAAGCGGCAAAGGCGATTCCAGACAGCAGGAGATTTCGGATATATCGCGTTCCCTGAAGGCGCTGGCAAGAGAGCTGAGCGTGCCTGTGATTGCTCTGTCACAGCTTTCCCGGGCAGTGGAGCAGAGGCCGGATCATCGGCCCATGCTGTCCGATCTGCGTGAGTCCGGGGCGATTGAGCAGGATGCCGATGTGGTTATGTTCATATACCGGGACGATTATTATGACCATGATTCGGAAAAGAAAGGAATCGCGGAGATCATTATAGCAAAACAGAGAAATGGTCCCATCGGTACGGTGGAACTGGCCTGGCTGCCGGAATATCAGCGTTTCGTCAATCTGGAGCACCGGCAGATGGATTGAAGGATATGAATGGTTCCGCTCCTGATCGGAAGAAAAAAATGCGGGACAGACAGATGTACCGAAGCAAACAGATCATATACTCGTGAACGTATTTAATTGCCGCTTTCAGCTCTGGGCTGCAGCGATGCGTTCACTCGTTATACTCTGCAGACGGCAATTATATGCGTTTGTGGGTACAAATTACGAAAGAGAATGAGTGTACCGGCTCATTCTTTTTTTATGCACAGGCGCCCGGAGGTTATTGGCGAACATACTTTATTTGACGTTGATTTGACGGTTCCCTGATATCCCATACTCGATTTTATGGGCATGTCTGTAGAAGGAGGAGAGGAAATGGAAAACTATCTGCTTATTTCGGATGCTGCAAAAGAGGTAAAGGTGGAGAGCCATGTGCTTCGGTATTGGGAGGATGAGCTGCATCTTCCCATAAAGCGCAATGAGCTGGGGCATAGATACTATACGGCGGAGGATGTGGAGCGTTTTAAACAGATTAAAGGAATGAAGGAGAGGGGCTTACAGTTGAAAGCGATCAAGATGATTTTAAGAGATGGAAAGCTGGATGTGCTGCCGACAGAGGATATCGGAATGAAAGGGGCAGGACAGCAGGTGCCAATGGGAGAGAATGCAGCGGAGACGGGGCAGCAGGAGACTTCGGACAGGAATCTGCCGAAGGATGCCATGGGATGGAAAAAAGAGACGGATTCCGCAGCCAGACCTGCGGGGCGTATGGCAATTGACATTATTCCGAATAAAAGTATACATCAGGAGGTCGCACAGGAGTCCAGGGAGGACAAGTCCAGGAGGCTGCAGTGGCTGCTGCAGCAGCTGATCAGGCAGACATTGCAGGAAAACAACGGAGTGTTGTGCCGAGAGATACGGGAAAGTGTGGTGAAGGAGCTAGATTATCAGTTTCGCATGCAGGAGGAGAGAGAGGAAGCAAGGGACAAAATGCTTGCCCAGCGGGATGAGGAGCACTTCAGGAAAATGGACGAACTTCTGCGAAAAAAGGTAAAACGCACCGGGAAAATAAAGGCGGACAAAAATCCTGAAAATCCTGAAAAGCCGGAAGCGGAAGAGAAGGGGCAGAATCCTGCGGGAGTGGAGGAGAAGACAACAAAGGAAAAAAAGAAGAGGCGCTTCTTTTGAAGAAGCGCCGTAAGAAAGATAATATCCTTTTCTGTTTGGGAATTTTCCGATTCCCTGCTTTGCCGGGGCTTTAGCCCTGAGAGATAGCTCCGGTAGGGCACTGTCCTGCACATGCACCGCACTCGATGCACTTATCGGGATCGATCTCGAATTTGCCGTCTCCCATGCTGATAGCGCCTACAGGGCACTGAGATTCGCAGGCTCCACATGCTACACAAGAATCGCTGATTACGTATGCCATAATAATATCCTCCTAAAATAGTTTTTCGTGATTATGATTTAGTTTTCTTTGGGGGCGTTTTCTGCCCTTCTCTCTTTGATCCCGTCGAGGATTGCTTTCTTTTTATCCAGCAGTTTGTCCTTATCCATGGGCGGGACTCCTTTCAGTCTGTACTCCAGCCCCAGGCTCTCATATTTCTTTTCCCCCATTGTATGATAAGGGAGTACGTCCAGAGCCTTCAGGTTGGTGAATTGTCCAATGAAATAGCCCAGGTCAAACAGATATTTCTCATCATCCGTGATACCGGGAACAACTACATGCCGGATCCACATATCCACATGCTTTTCATTCAGATATGCGGCGAACTTCAGGATGTTTTCATTGGGCTGCAGGGTGAGCTCTCTGTGCTTTTCCGGATCGATATGTTTGATATCCAGCATCACCAGGTCTGTCAGGGACATCAGTTTATCCAGTTTATTGATCAGAGAAGCATTGGCCGGATTAAAGGCGATCCCCGAGCTGTCAATGCAGGTATGGATGTTTTTTTCCCTGGCAAGGGTAAACAATTCGGTTACAAAGTCTACCTGCATTAAGGGTTCGCCGCCGGTAACGGTCAGTCCCCCTCCGTTGCCGTAGAAAGCTTCGTTTTTCTCATACTGTTCGATGATGTAGGAGGGCTCCATAAGCGTGCCGGCATTCATTTCCCAGGTATCCGGATTATGGCAGTAGGCGCAGCGCATGGGACAGCCCTGCACAAATACCACGAACCGTGTGCCGGGACCGTCAACCGTTCCAAAGCTTTCCAATGAATGAATTCTTCCCTGCATAAGATTACCACACTTTCTGCAGTTTGTGACACTGCATTTCTCTACGGAAATCCCCGGGAAGAAATACTTCCCGGGGTTTCATATGACTAACTTTTTTGGTTATACTGACTCATGGAAAGTACGGGAGATAACATCTGCCTGCTGCTCGGGAGTCAGCTTGATGAAATTAACTGCGTATCCGGATACACGGATGGTCAGCTGAGGATAATTCTCAGGATGCTTCTGAGCGTCCAGCAGCATATCTCTGTTCAGTACGTTTACATTCAGGTGATGGCCGCCCTTTGTAGCATAGCCGTCAAGTAAGTTAACAAGATTATCAACCTGTGCGTTATTTGTTGCCATAATGATTTTCCTCCTTAATATAATTATATAATTGTGAATGGTTAAAAATGCTGTCTGTTTCAAAGGAATTGTCAGAAGACATTTCCTTAAGACTGGATAATTAATGATAATCGTCCAGTCCCTGCTCAAGAGTAGGGACACTGCAGGCCAACGGTGTTCTGGAACAATCCGTACAGCCCATTGTCTGAACATTTTTTGACTCGTCAACCTCTTCGTCGCAGTCCACATTTACATGTCCTACGCCTTTTGCCATACCGGAGTCCAGCATATTGATAAGGTCATCGATCATTTTGTTCTCGTCCATGGTGCCTCCTTCTTCATGTCCGCGGACAGCAGAAGGATATTACGGAAGATTTCCGGCATTCCTGTGCTGCCCGGGAATACGCTGTCTGCCTGCGTCTGATTTGACAGAAGCAACAGTTACAGCAATAATACAGTGTCTTATTTCAAATCAAGTCCGATGTCAGTGACATCCTGGTGTTCGCGAGTCTTATTTTAAGTCAAGTTCGATGTCACCGGAGAAGACTTTGTCTTCCTTGCCCAGAGCGCCCGGAATGATGGTGAAGGTATTGGAGATACCGTCCTGTGCATCATTGAAAGGCAGCTTGGATACGGAAGCCAGGGATGCGACTGCACCGTGGGTATCACGGCCGTGCATCGGGTTAGCGCCGGGAGCGAAAGGCTGTCCCTTCTTACGTCCGTCCGGAGTATTACCGGTAGCCTTACCATAGGTAACGTTGGATGTAATGGTCAGGATGGATGTGGTAGGGATACCATTCCTGTAGGTATGATGTCTCCTGATGGCAGTCATAAAGGTGTGAACAACCAGCTGGGCAATCTCGTCTACACGGTCATCATCATTACCATACTTCGGGAAGTCTCCGGTGGTCTTGAAGTCGACTATAACACCGTCTTCATCACGGACCACTTCAACCTTAGCGTACTTGATAGCGGAGAGGGAGTCGGCCACGATGGACAGACCAGCCACACCTGTTGCGAAGTAACGCTTTACATCTCTGTCATGCAGAGCCATCTCAGCTCTCTCATAGCAGTATTTGTCATGCATATAGTGGATGATGTTCAGAGTATTTACATATACATCTGCCTGCCACTCCAGCATGTCAACGAATTTGCTCCATACATCATTGTACTCAAGCACATCGCCTTCTACAGGACGATACTTGGGGCCTACCTGTTTCTTGGTTACTTCGTCTACGCCGCCGTTCAGAGCGTAAAGCAGACATTTTGCAACGTTTGCGCGTGCGCCGAAGAACTGCATTTCCTTACCGATTACCATGGAGGATACGCAGCATGCGATAC